>NZ_CP115768.1:1261666-1577083 GCF_027912835.1 Paracoccus sediminicola | reverse complement strand
AGTTGATCTTGCGCCGCATTTCGGGCGTCTCGCCAGGATAGAGCGCAGCCGAATTGCCCCGTTCCGGTTTAACCGCCCCCTTGCGACGCCCGCACGCCGCCAGCGCAAGCAGACCCAGCACCGCCCCGCGCCGTGACAAGCTGCTCACCCTGAGCGAAATATTCCGGGGGGCGGCCGCAAGGCCGGGGGGCAGCGCCCCCCGCGAGGGCTGATCAGACATGGATCGCGCCGTCACCGCAGGCAAGCGCCGCCTCGCGCACGGCTTCCGAGGTGGTCGGATGGGCGTGACAGGTCAGCGCGATGTCCTCGGCCGAGGCGCCGAATTCCATCGCGACGCAGACCTCGTGGATCATTTCGCCCGCATTTGGGCCGATGATATGACAGCCCAGAACCCGGTCGGTCTCGGCATCGACCACCATCTTCACGAAGCCGTCGCTCTGGAACATCGCCTTGGCGCGGGCATTGCCCATGAACGGGAATTTCGCGGTCTTGATCTTGCGTCCGGTCTCTTTCGCGGCGGCCTCGGTCAGGCCGACATTGGCAACCTCGGGGGTGGTATAGATCACGCCGGGGATCACGTCGTAATTCACATGCCCCGCCTTGCCGGCGATCACCTCGGCGGCGGCAGATCCCTCATCGCCCGCCTTATGGGCCAGCATCAGCCCCGGCACCGCGTCGCCAATCGCATAGATGCCCTTCACACTGGTCTGCCAATGTTCGTCGATCTTGACCTGGCCCTTGTCGGTCATCTCGACGCCGATCTTGTCGAGACCGAGCCCGTCGACATAGGGACGACGCCCGGTGGCCAGCAGGACGACATCGGTCGCGATCTCTTTCTCGCTGTCATCCTTGCGCAGCTTATAGCTGACTTTCGCCTTGCCATTCTCGGCCGAGGCAGATTGCACCGCCGCGCCCAGCACGAATTTGATGCCCTGCTTGCCGAGGATCTTCTGGAACTGCTTCTGCACATCGGCGTCCATGCCGGGCGTGATCGTGTCCAGATATTCGATCACCGTCACCTCGGTGCCGAGCCGCGCATAGACCGATCCGAGTTCCAGCCCGATCACGCCTGCGCCGATCACCACCATCGAGCCGGGGATCTCCGGCAGGGTCAGCGCGCCGGTCGAATCGACGATCACGCCGCGTTCATTGTCGACCTCGACGCCTTTCAGCGTCGCTGGCTCCGAGCCGGTGGCGATGACGATGTTCTTGGCCTCGTGTTCGTCCTCGCCGACCTTCACCTTGCCCGGAGCAGTGATCTCGGCCCAGCCCTTGATCCAGTCGATCTTGTTCTTCTTGAACAGGAACTCGATGCCCTTGGTATTGGTCTCGACCGTGTCGGCCTTGTAGCTTTGCATCACCGTCCAGTCGACATTCGGCGCATCGCCCATGAGGCCCATCTTGGTGAAATTATGTCCGGCCTCGTGATACATATGCGAGGCATGCAGCAGCGCCTTGGACGGGATGCAGCCGACATTCAGACAGGTGCCGCCGAGCGCCTCGCGGCCTTCGACCACCGCCGTCTTGAGCCCAAGCTGGGCGGCGCGGATGGCGCAGACATAGCCGCCGGGGCCGGCGCCGATGACGATCAGGTCGTAGCTGGACATTCGGATCTCCTTCAGAATGCGTGCGGGCGGCCCGATCCGGGCGCGTCCTTTTTCTGCACCCGTGCTTACACAACAGCCGCACCGGATTCATCAGCAAAATTCACCGAATTGGACCTGTCCGACGGCGGTGAGGCGCGGCTCAGAAGAGTGCGGCGAGGATCATCAGCAGCGTGGGGGCCAGACCCACCGCCCAGATCACCGTGCGCCAAGGTGTCCAGCCATAGGCATAGGCCGGGATATACAGCACCCGGGCCGCCAGATAGACCCAGGCACAGAGCGCGGTGAAACGGCTGCCTTCGCCCGAGGCCGTCACCGTCACCACGGCAATGGTGAAAAAGGCAAGCGCTTCGAAATGGTTGTTCACGGCGCGGCGCAGACGCCCGGTCAGCGCAGAGAAATCCGGTTGGCGGTCGCGCGGGCCGGTGTTCCAGTCCATCCCCACATCCCGGTTCATCACCGCACCGGCAAGGCCGATCTGAAAAGCCTGCAAAAGCGCGGCAAGGGCGAGCACGGTCAGTTCGGCGGTCATGGCAAAATCCTCGGCGGGGGAAGGAATCAAAACAGCGCGGCAAGGATCATCAGCATCGTCGCCGCGAAACCGACGACCCAGATCACCGAGCGCCAGGGCGTCCAGCCGAACGCATAGGCCGGAACATAAAGCACCCGTGCAATCAGATAGATCCAGGCGCAGGACGCGGTCAGCCAAGAGCTCTCATCGGCGAGCGTGACGACCACGACAGCGATGGTGAACAGCGCCAGCCCCTCGAAATGATTGGCCATGGCACGTTGCAAACGGCCGGTCATCTTCGAGAGCTGCACCGGCTTGTCGCGCGGGCCCATCGTCACGGCGGGACCGAGCTCCAGATTGGCACGGATCGCAAAAAGGGCGAACTGGCATGCCTGGAGCAGTCCCGCCAGGGCAAGAACGGTCAATTCGGTGGTCATGGTTCAGGCCGTCTCCAGCGTATGGCTGCTGACCGACGAGACACCGGCCTGCGAGTTGAACGCAGCGGCGGCGCCGTCGAGATAGTCGCGGGCCTTCTTGGCGTCGTGCAGGTCGAACAGCGCCCAGGCCGAGCCGCTATCCTCGCGCCAGAGCTGCAGCAGGGACAGACCGTTATTGCGACGATCCTCCTGATCCGCGTCGAAGGCGGATTTGAAGCTGCCATAGTCGGAGAAGCTGTAGTTGATGAGCATTTGCATGGGTCACTCCTGTCCGTTTCCGACCCAACGACGCGAGCCGCGTTTGGGTTGCTTCGCCGGCATTGCCCCGTGGCGGAAACTCGGCGAGGCGCACCGTCAGAGCGTGACGCGATCCCGGTCGCCACCGGCGCGGGTCGCCTCGGCCTGGGCTATCGCCCGGAATGCAGTTCGCAGGGCTCAGGACAGGCGGTCGTCCTTGTAGATCCGTTCGATCCGGTCGAGCTGACGCTCTTTCACGCGGGTCATGATGATCGAAATGAGCAGCGACAGCACGGCATAAGCGGGCAGAAGCCACCAGACCCAGCCAAACGGTCCGAAGAATCTGTTCACCAGCCAGATCAGCACCGCGACGATGACGACGCGCACGACCCAGAACTTGACCACCTCGGACGGGGTGTCGCGCAGCCGCGCGAGGCTTTCCAGACCTTCTGCGCGCGGATCATCGGACGGCACCGCACCGCTTTCCGTCTTTTCGTCGGCAGAACTCATGGCATTCAGTTGTCCCGGTAGGCGCAGGGCCCGGTGTCCGAAAAACGCCACACGACGCACCCTTCCAGGCCGGACTCCATGGTCTGAATTTACCGCCAGCACCCTTTCCGCGCAAGCTTGGCATGCGCTGATCCGGAATCGTGCTTAAGGATCGGGTCTCATACCCAGAACATGACCGCGGCTGCGAGGGCGATGGCAGACAGGAAGACGTTCGGACATCTGTCTTAACGGGTTACCTTACGCCTCCAATCCTTCAATCCGCTGAACATGATCTCGATCCGGTTGCGCCGTTTGCAGCGACGCTTGTCGCGCTTTGCGGGCGTCCTCCGTCGTTTCCGGGCGGAGACGCAGGCGCATATGCTTCTGTCTGTCAACGCGTCTCGGAACCGGTCGGCGTCATGGCCCCGATCCCCGAGCAGCGATTCCACAGCTAGGTCGCGCCGATCATCAAAGCGGGGCTTGCCGTGGGGCTTCGGGATAAGGGTCCGAGACGCGCCATATCCGCATTGCTCAGCCAAAAGAGTTTGCTCATGTCACCGCCGATTTTTCGGGCGTTGGATCACGCCTTAACCGCGCAATCGATGGGTCCGGAGCCTGTCGAGCAGGCGATTTCCGAAATGGGGTCGGGCTGCAACCATGATATTCCCACCGAAGACTCTGACCGGCAATGTGAAGCCTGCGCGCTGGCGATCTCGACCGGGCGCTATGCCGTTCCCGACCTGGCGCAGGGCCGCCCGGTTCACCGCATGGGCGCTGAAGAGACGCTGGAAAACAAGCTCAGGGCCACCTTCTCCGAGGGTGCGAACATCTCTCCATCCTTGCACTCGCCGTTCAATATCCCGGAAGATCACGACAGGGAATGTCGCGCCATGAGGCTGTTATCGAATGGCGGACGGCATCCGATGCGGCGCGCTCGTGAACAAGCCGCGCGGCCGGCACACCGAAGCTTGTCGGTAAAAACACACGATAATTCAATGGCTCAAGATCAATTCCTCGACTCCTGCGCCTCACGCAGTCCTGTGTTGCACTTTTTGTGCAGATATCGGACGCTTGAGCCCATCCAACCAACAGGGGAGTCACCAATGAACTTTGTTAAAACCGTGACCGCAGCTTTCGCGCTGGCATCGGCTGCCGGTGCCGCCAATGCGCAGGAAGAGCGTTTCATGACCATCGGCACCGGCGGCCAGACCGGCGTATACTACGTCGTCGGCCAGTCGATCTGCCGTCTGGTGAACCGGACCTCGGAAGAGACCGGCATCAAATGCACCGCGCCTTCGACCGGCGGCTCGGTCGCCAATATCAACGCCATCAAAGCTGGCGATCAGACCATGGGCGTCGCACAGTCGGACCAGCAATATTACGGTCTGAACGGCGAAGGCTCGTTCGAGGAGCCCTTCGAGAATCTTCGTGCGGTGTTCTCGGTCCATCCCGAGCCCTTTACCGTCGTCGCCCGTGCCGATAGCGGCATCGAAAGCTTCGAGGATCTGGCCGGCAAGCGGGTCAATATCGGCAATCCCGGCTCTGGTCAGCGCGCCACGATGGATGTGGTGATGGAAGCCACCGGCATGACCGAGGATGATTTCTCGCTGGTCTCCGAGCTGAAGGCGACCGAGCAGGCGCAGGCGATGTGCGACAACAAGATCGACGCCTTCGTCTATCAGGTCGGCCATCCGAACGGGTCGATCCAGGAAGCTTTCTCGTCCTGCGAATCCGGCTTCGTGAATGTCACCGGCGAGGCAATCGACGGGCTGATCGAAGAGAATGATTTCTACGCTACCGCGACGATCCCGGCTTCGGCCTATGAGGGCATCGAGGAGGACACCGAAACCTTCGGCGTCCGCGCGACCTTCGTGACCTCGGCAGATGTGCCGGAGGACATGGTGTATGAAACCGTGAAGGCGGTGTTCGAGAATTTCGACCGCTTCAAGGATCTGCACCCGGCCTTCGCCAATCTGACCAAGGAAGAAATGGTCTCGGCCGGTCTGTCCGCGCCGCTGCATCCGGGTGCCGAGAAATACTATAAGGAAGCCGGCCTGATCGAGTGATCGACGGCTGATCGCCTCCATACGATCTGCGAAATATGCGGCTCCGCTCTTGCAGCGGGGCCGCTTTTTTATGAAGGTTAAAGAAAAGATAAGCCAGAATGCCGGCCCGAACCGGCTCCAATCGGGGAATGGGACATGACCAACGAGAATGATCCAAAGCGTCCGGGGCCGCGCCGGGATGACCGGCCACAGGACCAGATGGACGCCGCCGCTGTCGAGATGGAGGCAGCGGGGCGGGGCAATATGAACCAGTCAGAGCTGGATGAGCTGGTCGCGTCCTCCGATACCGGGGCTCGGACGCCGGCGGGCTGGGTCGGGCGCACCATCCTGATCGTGGCCTTCCTGTGGTCGCTGTTCCAGATATGGATCGCCTCGCCGCTGCCCTATATGGTCGATTTCGCCATTCTCAACGATACCGAGACGCGGTCGATCCACCTCGCTTTCGCGATGTTCCTGGCCTATCTCGCCTATCCGGCAGAGCGCACCAAGGTGCAGTTCATCCTGGCGTTGGCGGTGCCGGTGGTCCTCACGCTTCTCTTTATCGAGGGGGCGGATTCCGGTCAGGCCTGGTGGATCGTGCTGATTGGCGCGGCGGTGCTTCTGGCGATCGTTGCCGGCAGTCCCAAGAGCTGGGTGCCGCCATGGGAATGGGCGATGGCGCTGATTTCGGTCTTTGCCGCGCTGTATATCTATATCTTCTATGACGACATCGCGACGCGTGTCGGCGCGCCGATCAACCAGGACATGATCGTCGCCGTTGCGGGCATGCTTCTGCTGCTGGAGGTGACGCGCCGCGCGCTCGGCCCGGCGCTGATGATCGTGGCCACATTCTTCCTCGCCTATACCTTCCTCGGCCCCTACATGCCCGAGATTATCGCCCATAAGGGCAACTCGCTGTCAGAGGTCGTCAACCACCAGTGGATCACCACCGAGGGCGTATTCGGGATCGCGCTTGGCGTGTCGACCAGCTTCGTCTTCCTGTTCGTGCTGTTCGGCGCGCTGCTGGATAAGGCCGGGGCGGGGAACTATTTCATCCAGGTCGCCTTCTCGCTGATGGGCCATATGCGCGGCGGGCCGGCCAAGGCCGCCGTGGTCAGCTCGGCCATGACGGGGCTGATCTCGGGCTCGTCCATCGCCAATGTGGTGACGACAGGCACCTTTACCATTCCGCTTATGAAAAAGGTGGGCTTCAGTTCCGAAAAAGCCGGCGCGGTCGAGGTGGCCTCGTCCGTGAACGGCCAGATCATGCCTCCGGTGATGGGCGCGGCTGCCTTCCTGATGGTCGAATATGTCGGCATTCCCTATTTCGACGTGGTCAAACACGCGTTTCTGCCTGCGGCGATCTCCTATATCGCACTGGTCTATATCGTGCATCTGGAGGCGTTGAAGGCCGGGATGCAGGGTCTTCCCCGCCCATATGAGCCGGGGCCGTGGATGCGCCGTGTCGTCGGCTTCGTGTTCGGCGTGCTGGTGATCTCGGCGCTGTCCTTCGCGGTCTATTACGGCATGGGCTGGATTCGCCCGGCCTTCCCGGAGACGGCGGGCTATATCATCTTTGCGCTGCTCTGCCTCGCCTATCTCGGGCTGCTCTGGGTCGGTTCGCGCGAAGAACCGCTGGAGATCGACGACCCGAATTCCGAGGTCACCGAGCTGCCGCTGCCCGGACCGACCGTGCGTTCGGGGCTGCATTTCCTGCTGCCGGTGGTGGTGCTGGTCTGGGCGCTGATGGTCGATCGTCTGTCGCCGGGTCTGTCGGCTTTCTGGGCGACGGCCTTCATGATCTTCATCCTGCTGACGCAGCGCCCGCTGATGGTGATGATGCGTGGCGAGGACCGCCATCATAACCGCCAGATCGGCACCGCGCTGCGCGCCGGTCTGAACGATCTGGTGGACGGGATGATCGCGGGTGCGCGCAACATGATCGGCATCGGCATCGCCACGGCGACCGCCGGCATCATCGTGGGCGCGGTCAGCCAGACGGGGGTCGGCTCGGCGCTGGCCGATGTGGTCGAGGTGCTGTCCGGCGGCAACCTGCTGGCGATCCTGTTCCTCACCGCGATCCTGTCGCTGATCCTCGGGATGGGGCTGCCGACCACGGCGAACTATATCGTCGTGTCGGCACTGCTGGCGCCGGTGATCGTGACGCTCGGTCAGCAGAACGGACTGATCGTGCCGTTGATCGCGGTGCATCTTTTCGTGTTCTATTTCGGGATCATGGCCGATGTGACGCCGCCGGTGGGGCTTGCGTCTTTCGCGGCCGCCGCCGTGTCGGGGGGCGATCCGATCAAGACCGGGGTCGTGGCCTTCTTCTACAGCCTGCGAACAGCGGCGCTGCCCTTCCTGTTCATCTTCAACACCGATCTGCTGTTGATCGATGTCGGATGGCTACAGGGCATCTTTGTCTTCATCACCGCGACATTGGCCATGCTGCTTTTCGCGGCGGCGACGCAGGGCTGGTTCCTGGCGCGCAACAATATTTTCGATACGGTTGCGCTTCTGCTGATTGCCTTCACCATTTTCCGTCCCGGTTTCTGGATGGATATGGTCGCCCCGCCCTGGGAAGATCTGCCGCCCGCCCAGGTCGAGCAGGCGCTGGAACAAGCGCCGGTCGGAGAGCCTTTCCGGCTGAGCATTTCTGGTCTGGATGCGCTTGGCGAGCCGGTCGATTTCCGGGTCCAGCTTGAAGTGCCGGAGGGCGAAACCGGGCAGGAGCGGCTGGATGCGCTCGGGCTGACGCTGGTCCAGAACGGTGACGAGGTCATCATCGACAACGTCGCTTTCGACAGCCCCGCGGCCGATGCCGGTCTGGATTGGGATCAGCAGATCAATCTGGTCCGCGCCCCGGCAGATGCCCCGTCGAAATATCTGATGTTCATCCCTGCCTTCCTGCTTCTTGCGCTGGTGGTGTGGATGCAGCGTCGGCGCAATTCTACCCCCGGCACGGGCGCTCCGGCGACCGCCGCAACCGCCTGAGGAAGGACGATCCGCATGTTCAAGACCATTCTCCTGCCGATCGACCTTCAGCACGAGTCGAGCTGGAAGACTGCGCTGCCAGCGGCGCGGCGCCTGCTCGATGAGGGCGGAACGCTGCATTTGCTGGGTGTCGTCCACGATGTCGGCAATGCCTGGGTGGCGAGCTATCTGCCCAAGGGTTACGAGCAGCGCGCGCTGGAAGAGATGAAGGCGCAGCTCGGTGACTTCGTCTCGCGCGAACTTGGCGGCGTGGCTGGCGTGACCACGCATGTCGGGCATGGCCATGTAGCGGAAACCATCATTGCCACGGCCGAAAAGATCTCTGCGGACATGATCGTGATGGCCGCCCATCCGCCTGACGAATTGCGCACCTTCCGGGTCAGCAGCCAGGCCGACCGGGTGGTGCGGCATTCTCCGGTCAGCGTGATGCTGATGCGGTGACCAAAGCTGCAATGACAGCCTGCGGACAACGAAGAAGGGGTGGCCCAGACGCCGCCCCTTCCTGTTTGCGGGATCAGAGTTCGATCTGCGGGAGCGCCGGGGTCTCGTCGCGCGGCGGCGCCCAGTCCTGATCGCCGCGTTCCTGCCGCTCGCCGCCTTCGGGCAGCAGCTTTTGGAGCTCTTCGGTCGAGGGCGGGGGCGGCGCATCGGCGCGGCGGCGGATGATGATGTCGCCGTTTTCCAGCCTTTCGGGGCGATGATAATTGCCGAAATCGTCGATCAGCCCCGACAGCTCGCCGAGCGCCGGGCTGAACTCGTTCATCGTGTCGGCAAGCTCATTGCCAAGCCCGTCGAGATGCGGTTGCAGCCGGTTCAGCACATCGCCCATGATGCCGTCCAGCTCGCGCTCCAGCTCGGATAGAGGCGGCGGGCCGTCAAGCCTGTCCGGCGCTGTCTGGCCCGGAGGCGGCTCGTCGGCTTGCGGCATCTCGAATTGCTGAGCGGCGGCGTGACCGGCCAGCGCAAGGGCGAGCAGCGCGGCGGCGAGGTGGATGCGAAACGTCATGCGATCAATTCCCGGAGAGTGCGGATTCCCGAAGAAAACCGATCGTCCCCGCCCGCGGTTCCGTCGGCCCTGCCGCCCTATGCCGGGGTCCGGCTGTCGCGGAACTGCTGCCATGCCTCGTTGAGCGTGCGGGTGCGGGCCTCGGCAAGCCGGATCGCCTCACGCGGGAGGCCCGCGGCGATGGCGCGGTCGGGATGGTTTTCGCGGATCAACTGGCGCCAGCGTTGACGGCCTTCTTCCAGCGAGGCGTCGGGCGGCACGCCAAGAACCTGACAGGGCGGACAGGCGGATTCACTGTCATGCCTGGCGATCACGATGATCAGCCTTTCCTGCGGGATGCCGAAGATCTCTGCGATCTGGTCCAGCATCTCGCGCTCGGCCACATGCAGCGATCCATCCGCCGTGGCCACGATCACCAGCCCCTCGATGACATGATCGAGCACCGGGTCTCCGGGCTGGAACATGCGCGCGATGCGCTGCGCCCAGGCCTCGAAACCCGCCGTATGCTGACGGGCGAGGTCGAAGACGCGGGCTGCGTTCTTTTCCTCGGAGCGCGGGATGGTGAAGACACGGCGGAACGCGGCCACCTCAGAGCGGGCGACGCGGCCATCGGCCTTGGCCATCTTGGCGCCGAGCGCGATGACCGCGATGGTGAAGGCAACGGATTTTTCCGGCGGCGTAGCCGGCCGCTCGGCACCCAGAAACGCTGCCATGCGATCGGCAATGCGCTGCCAGAAACTGCGCGGGCGCGGCAGTTCCGGGGCGGCAGAGCGGTCAGAGGCGGGGTCGATCCCTGTCATGCTGCGGATGCTAACGGGATTCCGGCAGCGGTGCCAGCCGCGAGGGGTGCGTCATCTCCGCCCGGTTTTCGGCGACGCCTCAAAGCGTCACCTTGCCCTGCGGGGTCGAGATATGCGCGACCAGACGCGGTTCGTCAGCCCGGCTGATCCTGACACGCGGGTCCTTGATGTTCAGCCTGGGCGGTGCCGGATGGTCGAGATCGAGACCGATCAGCCGCAATCCGTGATCCGGCATCGCGTCCGCCGGGTGCGGTCCGTCCCCCCAGGCGATGCGAAGCGGTTCCAGCCCGTCACTGCCCGAGACGCCGCTATCGGGAATGGCGATCCTCCAGCGCAGATCCCCGCGCGCCGCATCGGTGACGGTGGCACCCTCAGGCGGCTTGAGATTGCCGGTGCGGCACACCCAGGCCACCAGCCGAGGCAGGCCGGAAAAGCTGTCCAGTCCGAACCAGCGGGGCCGGTCCGGCGCTGCGGCCTCGGGGTCGATGGCGATCAGTTCGATATATTCGCGCGCACCCAAGCGCCAGACGCGGTTATGGGTGCCCATGAAGCCGTGCTTGCCGCCGGGTTCCGGCGCGGCCTTCAGACGCTCCGCAAGCCAGGCCTCGCCCGCCTCCAGCGTCTCGGCGGCAATGACCAGATGGTCGAATTCCAGCGGCGGTCCGGCCATGATCTCAGCCCCGATGCGCGCCGTCGGCGAGCCTGCGCACGAAGTCGAGCACATCCGCGACGGGCTCGCCCGCGCCGATCTTCTTGACGATCGCGCTGCCGACAACGCAGCCATCCGCGACCCCGGCGATCGCCTCGGCGGCCTCGGGGGTCGAGATGCCAAAGCCGACCACGACCGGCAGATCGGCGGCGTTCTGGATGCGCGCGACCTCTGGGGCCACGGTCTCGGCATTGGCCGCAGCCCCGCCGGTGATCCCGGTGACCGAGACGTAATAGACGAAGCCGGAGGTATTCGCCACGACGGCGGGCAGGCGCTTGTCGTCGGTGGTCGGTGTGGCCAACCGAATGAAGTTCAGCCCCGCCTCCTGCGCGGGAATGCACAGCTCGGCATCTTCCTCGGGCGGCAGATCGACAATGATAAGCCCGTCGATCCCGGCCTCGGTCACGTCCTGAAGGAACTGCTCGACCCCGCCTTTACGGCCATAGATCGGGTTGTAATATCCCATCAGCACGATGGGCGTTTCGGCGTCGTGTTCGCGGAAGGCGCGGGCCATGTCCAGCGTCGTATCGACACTTGCCCCGCCCGCGAGCGCGCGATGACCCGCCGCTTCGATTGTGGGGCCGTCGGCCATCGGATCGGTGAAGGGCATCCCCAGCTCGATGATATCGACACCCGCGCCGGGCAGTCCGGCGAGAATTTCGGCGGAGGTGTCGCGGTCGGGGTCGCCGGCCATGATATAGGCGACGAAGGCCTTGCGGTTTTCGGCCTTCAGCGCGGCGAATTTCTGGTCGATGCGGGTCATGCGGGGTCCTTTCGGCTTCGACAACCGGGTTAGCGCGCCCATGCCGAAGGATCAATCAGGGGATTGCACTCACCACGCGGCCCGGTATCCGTTAACCATTCTTAACGGAGGCAGCCATGTTCAAGCGCAGTGATTTTCCCGACGATTTCATCTTTGGTGTCGCCACCTCGGCCTATCAGATCGAGGGCAGCAGTTTCGGCGGGGCGGGATCCAGCCATTGGGATACATTCGCCAACACCCCCGGCAATATCGTCGATGGCAGCGACGGCGCGGTGGCCTGCGACCATTATAATCGCTGGGAAGAGGATCTGGACCTGATCCGCGACGGCAATTTCGATGCTTATCGCTTCTCGACAAGCTGGGCGCGGGTGATGCCGGACGGGCGGAACGTGAATGCGGAGGGGCTGGATTTCTATGACCGGCTCGTCGACGGCATGGTCGCGCGCGGGCTGAAGCCGGTTCTGACCCTGCATCACTGGGATCTGCCCTCGCCGCTGGCCTCGCAGGGGGGCTGGACGAATCGCGACATTGCCGGCTGGTTCACGGATTACGCCCGCGCCGTGATGGGCCGCATCGGAGACAGGGTGGCGATGACGGCGACGCTGAACGAGCCGTGGTGCATCGCCTATCTGGCGCATTTTCTGGGTGCCCATGCGCCGGGGCTGCGCGACATCCGCGCCACCGGCCGGGCCATGCATCATGTGCTGCTGACCCACGGCACCGCGATCCAGGCGATGCGGGCGGACGGGCATGATAATCTCGGTCTCGTGCTGAATTTCGAGACCGCCGCCCCGGCCTCTGACAGCGAGGCTGACCGCAAGGGGGCCGAGACGCAGGATGCGATCTATAACCGCTGGTTCCTCGATGCCGCCATGGGGCAGGGCTATCCGGCCGAGGCACTGGAAGGCTTCGCGCCGCATCTGCCCGAGGGCTGGGAACAGGATATGGAGATCATTTCGACCCCGGTCGACTGGCTGGGGGTGAACCACTATACCCGCGCCCATTATCGCCATATCGGCGGGGCCTGGCCTCAGACCGAGATGGTGCCGGGTCCGCTGCCCAAGACGCAGATCGGCTGGGAAATGCGACCGGACGGGCTGTATGAATTCATCATGCGCGCTGCCAGGGCGATCGAGGGCAAGGGCATAAAGCTGTTCGTCACCGAAAGCGGCATGGCCTGGGATGATCGCGTCGTCGATGGCGGCGTCGCCGATGATGTGCGGCAGGGCTATATCCGCGATCATGTCGGCGCGGTGCAGCGGGCGATGGCGAAAGGGGTCGATGTGAAGGGCTTCTTCCAGTGGTCATTGCTGGACAATTACGAATGGGCGCTCGGCTATGGGCCGCGATTCGGCATCGTCCATGTCGATTACGAGACCCAGAAGCGGACGCCAAAGGGGTCGTATCTGATGTTCCGCGAGGCGCTCAGCCGGTAAGCTCGCGCGCCACAAGGTGCAACAGCCGCACCGAGGGCGCGATCAGATCGTCGGGATAATCGTAATGCTCGCCGTGAAGCGGCGGGTGGTCCGCGCCGCTTCCCAGCAGGATCATCGCGGTTTTCGCGACCGCGCCGAAACGCCCGAAATCCTCCGAGGCGCGCATCGGCAGGTGCTCATCCGAGACCGCGAATCCCTCGGCCCGCGCGGCACGGGCGAGCATGGCGGCAGCCTCGGGATGATTGATCGAGGCGGCGAAATCGTCGTGCCAGTCGAGGCTGGCGGCAAGCCCATTTGCCTGCGCCGCCCCGGTCACGATCTCCGCCGCCGCCGCGCGAAGCCCGGCCATTTCGGGATCGCTTCGACTGCGCAGCGTTGCCCGGATCTCGGCATCGCCCGGCGTGGTGCCGAAGACCGGCTCGCCCATGCGCAGATGGGTGATCGTCACCAGCCGGAAATCGTCCTGCCCCTGATGTCCCCGCGACAGCGCCGTCAGCGCGGGCAGGATTTCGGCGATGGCGAGGCTGGGGCTGCGGGCCTTTTCAGGCTCGGAGGCATGCGAGGTTGCGCCGTGCAGCATCGCCCGCATCCCGACCGAGGCGCAGTTCATCGCGCCCGCTCCGATCAGCGCATGGCTGCGGGCGAGGCCGGGGAAATTATGGATCGCAAAGCCGTAATCGAAACCCGGCAGCGCGGCGTCGGCCAGCATCGCGGCAGCGCCTGCGCCGTTTTCCTCGGCGGGTTGGAACAGCAGCCACACCGTGCCGCGCGCCGGGCGCTGCCGTGCCATCAGCCGGGCCAGACCGATCAGCCCGGTCATATGCCCGTCATGGCCGCAAAGATGCGCCACCCCCTCGGTCGCGGAACGATGCGCAGGACCCTCGGCTTCGCGGATCGGCAGCGCGTCCAGCTCGGCCCGGAACATCACCGAGGGGCCGGGTGCCGCGCCGTGGAACGCGGCGACGAGGCCGGTGCCGCCGATGCCGCTGCGGATCTCATCCGCACCGAGTTCGCGCAGCAGCCCTTCGATCCTCGCAGCGGTTCCGGTTTCCTGTCCCGACAACTCGGGGTGGCGGTGCAGTTCCCGGCGCAGATCGGTCAGCTCGGCAATATCGGCATTGGTCAGCATGAATCGGACATGACACGGGGCTTGCGGCGCGGCAAGATGGCATCATGACAGAGAAACGCGACCAAGCCTTCGCCCGGATCGACGCCGCCAACGCGCAGGATCCGAACAACGAAAACGGCCAGCCGGCAGAGCTGCTTTACGGGCAGCGCATGACCGAGCAGCAGCAGCGGCTTTATCCGGACGCGTCCGAGCCGTTGCAGATCGCCTGCCGGGGCCAGCATATCGAACGCTGGATGCTGCCGCGCAGCGATTTCCCCGATGACCGCAGGGGCTATCTGAGCTGGCGGACCGAGCAGGGGCGCCGCCATGCCGAGCGCGTCGCCGGGATCATGCGCGATGTGGGCTATGCGCCGGACCAGATCGAGCGCGCGCGCAAAATGCTGACCAAGCAGGGGATCAAGCGCGACGACGAGGTTCAGGCCCTTGAAGATGTGGCCGTATTCACCTTTATGCATCATTACATGGCGCCCTTCGCGGAAACCCAGACCGAGGAAGAGATGGACCGGATCGTGCGGCTGACCGCGCGCAAGATCTCTGCTGCGGCGCGGGCGCGGGCGCTTGAGGAATTCGACATGCCCGAGGCGCTCGCCACTCATTTCCGCGATGAACCCCGGGCGGCGCGGGGCGTTACGGGTTAAATGGTGAAGGCAGAGTGATGGACGACCCATACAAGGCGCTCGGGCTGACGAAATCGGCCTCGCAGGACGAGATCAAGAAAGCGTATCGCAAGATCGCCAAGACAGATCACCCGGATCTGAACCCGGACCCGGCGGCGGCAGAGCGGTTCAAGGCGGCGTCCTCGGCCTATGACCTGCTGAAGGACCCCGATCAGCGCGCCCGTTTCGATGCCGGAGAGATCGACGCGCAGGGGCAGGAACGCCCGCAGCAGCAATATTACCGTGACTTTGCCGAGCGGGGCGAGAACCCGTATCGGCAATACAGCTCGGCCGGTTACGGGGATTTCTCGGATGTGTTCGAGGATCTTTTTGGCGGGCGGGCCGGGCGCGGTGGCATGGGCGGCGATTTCGGCGGCGCGCAAGGCGGATATCGCCGCTCGGGCGCAGGGCAGGGCTTCGACATGCGCGGGCAGGATGTCCGCTATGAGCTCGAGGTGGATTTCATGACCGCCGCGAAGGGCGGCTCGACCCGTATCACGCTCCCCGATGGGAACTCGCTGGAGGTGAAGATCCCCGAGGGCGCGCATGAGGGCCAGACCATCCGGCTGCGTGGCAAGGGCGGCGCAGGCTACGGGCAGGGCGAGCGGGGCGACGCCTATCTGACGCTGCATGTCGGCGATCACCCGGATTGGAGCCGTGACGGCAATGACGTGACGCTGACCCTGCCGATCACCATCGACGAGGCGGTTCTGGGCGGCAAGGTTCAGGTGCCGACGCTGAGCGGCGCGGTGTCGATGAACCTGCCGAAAGGCGCCTCGACCGGGCAGCGCTTGCGGCTGAAGGGCAAGGGGATCAGGGGCGGCGATCAATATGTGGCGCTGAAGCTGGTCATGCCCGCCGAGATCGACGACGATCTTGCTGAATTCATGGAAAAATGGCGCGGGACTCACCCCTATGACCCGCGCCGCGGGATGGGAGGCTGATATGGCACGCTATACCGCAGACGAGCTGATCGCCCTCATCGAGGACCTGACCGCGCCGCGCCTGACCCATTATGTCGAGATGCGGATGGTGACGCCGGTGATCTCGGATCACGGGGAAAGCTATCGCGAGGTGGACCGGGCGCGGGTGCAGCTTCTTTGCACGCTGACCGAGGATTACGGCTTGCAGGATGACGCGCTGCACATGGTAATGTCGGTGCTGGACGAGATGCACGGGCTGCGCGGCGAGGTACAGGCGCTGATGGCCGCCCTTGCCGAAGAACCGGACGACACGCGCGAGCGGGTGACGCTGCGGGTCCGGCAGCGGCGCGGGGTCTGACGGACGGGGGTCGCGTCTGGCCCGGCGGCGCTGCGCACCTTGTCCCGGGCCGGGTTCTAAATTCAGTAATTCTGCTTGAGCAGCCGCTGCTTCTGGCGGTTCCAGTCGCGCTTGGCCGAGGTCTCGCGCTTGTCGGCGACCTTCTTGCCTTTGGCGACGCCGATTTTCAGCTTCACCAGCCCGCGATGGTTGAAATACATCACCAGTGGCACGAGCGTCATCCCCTCGCGCCCGATCGCCGCCCAAAGCCGCGACAGCTCTTTCCTCGACACTAATAGTTTGCGGCGACGGCGTTCTTCGTGGCCGAACACGCCTGCCTGCGCATATTTCGCGATATGCGCGTTGATGAGCCACAGCTCGCCATCCTCGATGCTGGCATAGCTTTCGGCGATGTTCGACTGGCCGGTGCGCAGGGATTTCACCTCTGAGCCGGTCAGCACGATGCCCACCTCGAGATCGCTCTCGATGGCGTAATCGAACCGGGCGCGGCGGTTCTCGGCGATAACCTTGTAATTCGTGTCGTCTTTGGGTGCCATGGTCGCGCAGAGATAGGGGCGGGGCCGGGCGAAGTAAAGACGCGCCCGACCCGCAACGCGCCGTTCAGCGTCCCGAACAGCCCAGCTTCACCAGCAGGGCCTGCACCCCGGCGCTGACATCGCGCCAGGTCGACTCGAACGCCGAGGCGCCGCCATCATACGGGTCGACCACCGACTGTCCCGATTTGCCCGGAACGTGATCCAGCATCAGCGACAGCTTTGCCTTGCCATCTCCGGGGTCGAGCTTGCGCAGATTGTTCAGGTTCTGACGGTCCATGGCAATGATGTGATCGAAATCGCGGAAATCCTGCTCGGTCACCTGCCGTCCGCGCAGATTCGAGATGTCGACACCGTGACGCGCCGCCTCGGCCTGGGCTCGGCGATCGGGGGGATCGCCGATATGCCAGCTTCCAGTGCCCGCCGAGTCTGTCTTGAGAGGTACCCCGGCCTTGCGGGCTGCATCGCGCATTGCACCTTCGGCCAGAGGCGAGCGGCAGATATTGCCAAGACACACGAACAGGATGGATGGGGTGGGCATGCCGGCGCTCCTCTCGCACGAAGTTATGGCCCTCAGGCTAACTGCTTTGCGCCCGCGAACAAGACAGCGTCTCGCGATTGCGGCTGCGCTATGGCCGGGCTGCAACCCTGCGGCGTGGGTATTTGCGTTGCCCCCCGCGTCGCGCGGCGTTACATCGGGACGGATGCACAACAGCAGGGAGGCGCTTGTGACCGACGATCCCACCACTCTGGTCTCGACCGACTGGCTGGCCGCGCGTCTGGACGATCCCGATCTGCGGATCCTTGACGCAAGCTGGCATATGCCGGCCGCCGGACGCGACGCGGCGGCCGAGTTTGCGAAAGCGCATATCCCCGGCGCTCGTTTCTTCGATATTGACGAGATTTCCGCCCCCGACACCGATCTGCCGCATATGGCACCCTCGGCCGAGCTGTTCGCCGCGAAGATCGGCGCGCTGGGCATCGGCGATGGCGACCGCATCGTCGTCTATGACAATTCCGCCACCCACAGTGCCGCGCGGGGCTGGTGGATGTTCCGGCTGATGGGCTGGCGCAACGTGGCGATGCTGGATGGCGGGCTGGCAAAATGGCAGGCCGAAAACCGCCCGCTGGAATCCGGCGAGCCGCGCGGCTCGGCGCGCGAACTCAGCGTGACGCGCGATTCCGTGCTGATCCGCAATGCCGCCGAGGTCGCCGCCGCCTCTGACAGCGGCAGCCACGAGATCATCGACGCCCGTGCCGCGGACCGCTTCACCGGCGCCGCGCCCGAGCCGCGCGAGGGGCTGGCCAGTGGACATATCCCCGGCGCAAAGAACCTTCCCGTGGGCCGGCTGTATCGCGAAGACGGCACGATGAAGGACGAGGACGCGCTGCGCGCCGAATTCGAAACCGCGGGCGTCGATCTGAACCGCCCCGCCATCACCAGCTGCGGGTCCGGCATCACCGCCGCCTCGCTGTCGCTGGCGCTTGAACGGCTGGGCCACCGCAACCACGCGCTCTATGATGGGTCCTGGACCGAATGGGGCGCGCTTCCCAACGCAAAAATCGCAACCGGAGACGCATGATGCTGGGCAATCTGAAACCGCAAGCCCCCGACAAGATCCTGGCCCTGATGGGCGAGTACAAGGCCGATACGCGGCAGGGCAAGGTCGATCTGGGCGTAGGTGTCTATAAGGACCCGAACGGGCTGACCCCGGTGATGCGCGCGGTCAAGAAGGCCGAGCAGAAGATCTGGGAGACGCAGGACAGCAAGGCCTATACCGGGCTTGCGGGCACGCAGGAATATCGCGACGCCATGGCGGGTCTGGTCTTGGGCGACGCAGCTGCCGACCGGCTTGCCTCGGCGGCGACGGTGGGCGGCACAGGCGCGATCCGGCAGGGGCTCGAGCTGATCCGCATGGCCAATCCCGAGGCGGTGGTCCATGTCTCTGACCCGACCTGGCCGAACCATCTGTCGATCCTGAAATTCATGGGTCAGGATTTCGTCGAGTATCCCTATTTCGACAATGACACCCGAGGCGTCGATTTTGACGCGATGCTGAACGGGATCGGCAAGGCGAAGAAAGGCGATGTCGTGCTGCTGCATGGTTGCTGCCATAATCCGACCGGTGCCAACCCGACCGCCGAGCAATGGGATGCGATTGCCGAAAGCCTGGAAAAGACCGGCGCGATACCGATGATCGACCTTGCCTATCAGGGTTTCGGCGACGGGCTGGACGCCGATGCCGCCGCGACGCGCAAGCTGGCCGAGCGCCTGCCGGAGGTGCTGATCGCCGCCTCATGCAGCAAGAATTTCGGCATTTACCGCGAACGGACCGGCATTCTGATGGCGCTTGGCGAAGGCGGAGAGGCGCGGGATCTGACGCAGGGCGCGATGGCCTATCTGAACCGCCAGACCTACAGCTTCCCGCCCGATCACGGGGCGCGGATCGTGTCGACCATTCTTGAGGATGCCGATCTTGCCGCCGACTGGAAGGCCGAGCTTGAGGAGGTCCGCCAGACCATGCTCGGTCTGCGCAAACAGCTCGCCGAAGAGCTGCGCGACCTTACCGGCAGCGACAAATTCGACTTCATCGAGCATCATCGCGGCATGTTCTCGCGCCTCGGGGCAACGCCCGAGCAGGTGGCGAAGATGAAAGAGGATTCGGCCATCTACATGGTCGGGGATTCGCGGCTGAACATTGCCGGGCTGAACAAGGATAGCGTTCCGGTCCTGGCCCGCGCCATCGTCGAAGCCGGGGTCTAATTCAGAACGATTTCGGCGCAAAAGCGAAACCCGCGCGCGGCGAGGCCGGGCGCGGGTTTTTCATGCGGTGCCGCGCGGGTCGCGGTTCAGCGCGGCGGCCGGGCGATGTTGCGCTCGATATAGGCGCGAAGTTCCTCGATCTCTTCACCGGCATCCTGCAAGGCATTGCGGGCCGAGGCAAGTTCGGTCGTCGCGAAGCCCAGCCTTTCATGCAGCGCTGCCTCGCGCTGTTTACCCTCGGCAACCGCCTGATCGCGCGCCTGTTCGGCCTCGTGCAGTTCGGCGACCAGCTTTGCATGGCCGTCGATCTCGGCGCGTCCGGGGCGGGTGACGCGGGCGATGAGCCAGCTGGTGAACCAGCCCAGGACAAAGGCTGCAAACAGGATCAGCGCGGTGGCGAGGATGAAGTCGTTGCGGATCATGTCGGCTCCTCAATGGTGACGGCCTCATCTTCGGGACGCTCAGGCGGGCGCGGCGTGTCCGGCGTGGCGGGCAGCACCTCGGCGGGCGGTTCGAGCTTGGGCGGATCGGAAAGCGCGTCCTCGCCGAAGGGCGATACGGGAAGCTGCAATGACGGCTCGGCGACAACCGGGGTGATCTCGATCGGGGCCGAGAGGTTCAGCGTCGCCTGCGCCTCCTGTGCGCTTGGTGTCGTGCCGGTCATGATCGGCGCGGCATCGACCGGCGCCGGGACCGGCTCTGGCGAGATAAGTGTCAGCTCGATCCGGCGATTGGCCTCGCGCCCTTCCTCGGTGTCGTTTTCGGCGATGGGCCGGGTCTCGCCATAGCCGCGCGCGACGACATGTTCGACCGACAGCCCGGCCTCAGCAAGCGCGCCCAGCACAGCTTCGGCCCGGCTGAGCGACAGCGACATGTTCAGCGTGTCGCTGCCCTGCGAATCGGTGTGACCGGCCAGTTCCAGCCGGTAATCCGCGCATTCTTCCATGATCGGGCGCAGCTCTTCGATGACCGGACCGATATCGCCCGCGATCCGCGCGCCGCCCGGCTCGAACCCGATCTCGGATTGCAGCATCACCGCGTTCAGACGATCCACGCAGTCCGTCCCGTCGGGCAGAACGATGCCCGGATCGCGCCGCGGGTCATAGGCGATGGAAATCATATACTCCGCGCCCGCACCAAGCCGTGTGGCCAGCGCCGCAATGGCACGTTCGGTGGCCAGCGTGTCGCCGCTGATCCCGCTGAGCGAGATGCTGTCCGGCGTCACTTCGAGCTGCCCGGTGTCGATGGCGCCCATCGCATCCAGCCCGGCCATGACCCGCAATGCCCAGCCTTCGCGCAGAGAGGGGTCAAGGCGCAGCTCGCCCTCCAGAGGCCCGAGCTGCGCGCGGGCCAGTGACTGCACCGTCTGGCGCATGGTCTCGTCGGGAACGCCGCCTTCGATCGTGGCGAGCCCTTCGGCGCCGATGGTCGCAAGGAAATGTGGCGGCCCGTCATGCGGCGAGGTCTCGGCGCGGGTGATGTTCAGGTTGAAATCGGCGGGCATGCTGGCGGCGAGGCGCGCCGTCTCGGCCTCCTGCGCGTCGTCCTCGATATCGGCGGGCAAAACGATCTGGATCGCGTTGTCGGTCATCTCCACCGTGCCCGCCCCGATCCGCGCGACGCTGGCGATGCTCTCGGCGGCCGCTTCGGACCACCCGGAAGGCGCGCCGATGCCGAGCGGGCATTCGGGCGTTTCCGTGACCCCGGCCTCGGTCGCGGCAGAGAGGATCACCTCGCGCGTCGCCTCAGTCTCGGCGGCGCAGCTTTCTAATGCTGCATTGTCGCCGTCGCTGGTGAAGCGCAGCCGATAGGGCGCGATGACCGGCAGCGGGGCCGAGACGCTGATCTCGACCGCCATCCCTTCCGGCACCACGTCGCGCAGCGCCGCCTCCAGCCGGGACCGATCATCGGCAGAGGCTGCATTGGCAGTGATGACCATTTTCTCCGGCGTGATCGAGACCGTCCCCTGATCGATCAGCAAGGCCGCCTGCATGGCGAATTCCACCGCGCTGTTCCAGCTTTCGGGTGCGGGAAAGGCGGCGGTCGAGGTCAGATCCGAAATCTCGACCGCGCGCGCGGCGAACCGGCTGGCAATCTCTTCCCGATCGGTGCTCGCGGGGACGAGGCCGATCAGCGACATGTTGTCGCCCTGCCGCATGATCTCCATCTCGAAATCCGGCGGTTCGAGCAGGTCGCGCTCGGCGACCTCCATCCCGTCGACGATCCGGCGGTCATCGACCAGACCGCTTGCGGCGGTGAGCGCGCGAAAGCGCGCAACCTCGTCAGGCGCGGTCCCGGTCAGCCGCACGGTCAGACCATCCGTTGCGACCGTGACCCAGCCATGCCCGTCCCGTGTCAGCGCTGCGCGCATTTGCCTTGCGGTGCGGTTCTCGACCTCATCGGAGATGCGGATCGCGGCCTCCCAGCTGGCAGCGCCCGCGACGGCGAAGGCCAGCAGGGTCAGAACCAGATGCGCGCGGTTGTGGCGGGGCCGCTGCGCCATGTCCGTTTTCGGAAATTCATCCATGGGCTTGAGTTACTCAGACCCCTCCGGCTTGTAAATCCGGGCCATTACACAAAACCGGCAAGGATCAGGAAACCGGCAAGGATCAGCCCGGCATCGCGATTGGCGCGGAACAGCATCAGCTGGGTGTCGGCACTGCCCAGATCCAGCCGTCGCAGTTGCCAGGCCAGATGCCCGGCAAACCCGGCCAGCCCGGTCATCGCCACCAGCCAGGACGCCCCCGACGCTCCGCTGGCAGAGATGGCAAGCGCCAGCAGCGCGACCGCGATCACCCAGAACACGATCAGCCATTTATGGGTGTCGTCCCCGAACAGCCTTGCCGTCGATTTCACCCCGATCAGCGCGTCATATTCCAGATCCTGATGCGCATAGATCGTATCATAGAACACCGTCCAGGCGATTCCGCCCAGCCAGGCGATCACCGGCGCCGCATGCAGCGCGCCGTGATGGGCGGCATAGGCCAGCATCACTCCCCAATTGAACGCGATGCCCAGAAAGACCTGCGGCCACCAGGTGAAGCGCTTGGCGAAGGGATAGATCGCCACCGGCAGCAGGCTGAGCACGCCGAGCCAGATCGCCGCGCCGCCGAGCGTCAGCAGGATCGCGAGGCCGATCAGTGCCTGCACTCCCAGCCAGACCATCGCCCCGCGTATGGTGACCTGCCCGGACGGGATCGGGCGCTTCCGCGTGCGGTCGACCGCCCCGTCAATGTCCCGGTCGGTGATGTCGTTCCAGGTGCAGCCGGCTCCGCGCATGACGACGGCGCCGATGCCGCAGGCGAGGAAGATCCACAGATCGAACCATTGCACGCGGTCGGCCATCATCGCCAGACCGACGCCCCACCAGCAGGGCAGCAGCAGAAGCCACGTGCCGATGGGCCGGTCAAGCCGGCTCAGCCGCAGCCAGGGGCGCCATCCCGCGGGGGCACCGTTATCGACCCAGTTGCCGTTGACAGCGTCGCGCACCGCGTCTGGTAATTGCAGGGCATGTTTCATAGGAACGTCCCCATGTCGAAGGTCAGGCTGTTCATAGATCACCCGCTATCCCCGGGGCAAGGCATCCCGCTCGAGGCGGGGCAGGCGCATTATCTTTCCGGCGTCATGCGGCTCAAGCCGGGTGCGGTGATCGAGGTGTTCAATGGCCGCGATGGGGCCTGGCACGCTGAGATCGCCACCGCCAGCAAGCGCGGCGGCGAACTGACGGTGATGACACAGGTCGCCCCGCAGCGCGATCCACCCGATCTCTGGCTGCTCTTCGCGCCGATCAAGAAGGGGCGCACCGATTTCATCGTCGAGAAGGCGACCGAGCTCGGCGCGGCGCGTATCCTGCCCGTTCAGACCGAGTTCACCAATTCCGAGCGTATCCGGCAGGACCGCCTGCAGGCCCATGCCGTCGAGGCAGCCGAGCAATGTGGGGGCACCTATGTGCCCGAGGTGACCGGGCTGACGCCGCTCGCCCGGATGCTCGATGGCTGGGACGAATCGCGTCGCATTCTCTGGGCGGATGAATCTCTTGCCGGGACGTCGGAACGGCTTTCCGGGCTGGAAAAAGGCAAATGGGCGGTGCTCATCGGCCCGGAAGGCGGTTTTTCGGAGGCTGAGCGCCGCCGGCTTCGTGACGCCGCGTTCGTTGCGCCATTGACCCTCGGCCCGCGCATTTTGCGGGCGGATACGGCGGCTGTGGCAGCGCTGACCCTGTTTCAGGCGTCTCTCGGCGACTGGTGACGCCGGGTCACAGCGCTGCGACGCAGCGTTAGCGATCACGACAACCTCGCGATTTTGGCCTTGATGCTGACGCCAGCGTGACAAAACACGCTGAAATTCGGTGTTTTATTCGCCAATTGCATAGCGGCTTTGCGGTTTTCCAGTCTGGTTGCAGACGCAGCATGACCCTATCTTCAGCGCATCAGACGAAACCGCGCCGATTCCTGGCGAAGCAGAAAATGAGGATGCTGACATGACCACGATGAATGTTGATCTGATCTCCACCGGCGACGCGCTGAGCCGCATGAAAGCGGGCCTGCGCAACTGGATGCTGCGGATGCGCACCCGCGCCGAGCTTGAGCGTCTGTCCGAGCGCGAGCTTGACGATATCGGCCTGAACCGTGCCGACATCGACAGCGTGGTGGCTGGCCGTGCCTGATCGCGGTGACGGCATCGCACGACACCGAACCCCGGCCCAGCAGTGATGCGGCCGGGGTTTTTCTTTGCGCGTTGCAACGCCGCTGCCGCGGCTTGCTCTGGCAATCCGGGCGCATAATCCCTTAATGAACTGCAAGCGAGAACGCGGCCCGGTCCTGAACCAGCATCGCCGGTCGGGCGTTATCGGCACTCTGCAGGAGGTTAAGATATGGAAAACCACGCGATTTTCGACCGACCGATGGACGCGCCGGTGCCAAAGGGTTTCGAGCAGGCGATCTTCGGCATGGGCTGCTATTGGGGCGTCGAGCGGCTTTTCTGGGAACAGGATGGCGTTTGGATGACTCAGGTCGGGTTTGCCGGCGGCACGACCGAAAACCCGACCTATCAGCAGGTATGCGCGGGCGGCACCGGCCATGCCGAGGTGGTTCATATCGTCTTCGATCCCGCGCGGCTCAGCTATGAACATCTGCTCAAGCTGTTCTGGGAAAATCATGATCCCACGCAGGGCAATCGTCAGGGCAATGATGTGGGCGACCAGTATCGCTCGCTGATCATGTATTACAACGACACGCAGCGCGCGCAGGCCGAGGCGTCCAAGACCGATTACGACAATCGGCTGGCCGTGGCCGGCAAGGAGAAGATCACCACCGAGATCCTGCCCGTCGATCACTTCTTCCCCGCGCAGGAGAGCGAGCATCAGCAGTATCTTCACAAGGTCCCGGACGGCTATTGCAACATACGTGGCACCGGCGTCGAGGCCGCGATGCCGGAAGGGCATGAGTTGCCCTGATGCCCACCTGGACCGCGCTGACCCATATCGCCGGGCGGGACGCCGCCGACCAGCTCGCCGAGATGTGCGAGGATCTGACGCCCGAGCCGGTGGGTTCGGGCGTGTTCGAGATCGAGGACGGCTCTGACCGCTGGGAGGTCGGGATCTATTTCACCGAGGCCCCGGACGAGATCGGTCTCGCGCTGATGGCCGCCGCGCAGGGGGCCAACCCTTTCGTGGTCAGCGAGCTGCCCGAGGTGGATTGGGTCGCGCATGTCCGGCGAGAGCTGACCCCGGTCGAGGCGGGGCGTTTCTTCGTCTATGGCAGCCACGATGCCGACAAGGTGCCCGAGGACGCCGAGGCGCTGCTGATCGAGGCGGCGATGGCCTTTGGCACCGGGCATCACGGCACGACGAAGGGTTGCCTTGAAGCGCTCGACCGGCTGGCGAGGACCGGCTGGGTGCCGGGCCGGATCGCCGATATCGGCTGCGGCACGGCGGTGCTGGCCATGGCGGCGGCGCGGATCTGGCCGGGAACGGTGCTGGCCTCGGACATCGACGCGGTAGCCGTGGATGTGGCCGCGGCGAATGTGATCGCCAACGGGCTCGACGGGCGCGTCGAATGCCTTCAGGCGGTCGGGTTCGATCACCCGATGCTGGATGAGGCCGCGCCATTCGGCCTGGTCTTCGCCAATATCCTGAAACAGCCGCTGATCGACCTGGCCCCTGACATGGCCCGCCATGTGGCAGCGCAGGGCAGGGTCATTCTGTCAGGGCTGCTGACCACGCAGGCCGACGAGGTCACCGCCGCCTATGACGCCGCGGGCTTCGATCCCGAGCGTCGCGAGGATCTGGGCGAGTGGTCCACCTTGGTGATGCAGCGCCGTTGATCCCCGCAAACACACATCGAAAAAGGCCCGCGCCGAAAGGCTGCGGGCCTGTTTTTCTGCCGTGCAGCTCAGTTCAGCGGACCAAGACGACCGGCACCTTGCAGGCGCGGATCATCGCCGTGGTGGTCGAGCCGATGATGAGGCTCCGCACACGGCTATGCCCATGCGCGCCCATCACCACCATGTCATAACCCTCCGTCTCGACCAGCTCGCCAAGCGCGGTCTCCGGGTCGCCCGTCACGGTGCGGGCCTGTGTGCTCAGCCCGGCGTCCTCCAGCAGGCGTTGCGCCTCGCTCATCCCTTTCAACGTCTCCACTCGGTCTGCACCGGCGGTGACGAGATGGATCTCCAGCCCGGCGAACAGCTCGCTTTTCGATATATGCGCGACGGCGTTGCGGGCCGAGGCGCCGCCATCCCACGCCACCAGCACCCTTCGGATCGTGCGGAAGGCGCGAGAGGCGACGAAGACCGGTTTGCGGCTGGCGCGGATGATCCTTTCCAGATTCGAGCCAAGATGCCCCTTGGCGAAATCCGCCGCCTCGCCGCGCTTGCCGATCAGGACGACGCGGGTCTCGGCTTCCTTCTCGGCCACCGCCTCGACCAGATCTCCCTGTCGGAGCTGCTGAGTGATCGCCGTGACGCCGTCCTTTTCCAGAATCGCACGGGCATCGTCGAGAATCGCCCGGCCCCGCTCATTCATCAGCCGCGAGCGCTGCGCGTCCAGCGTGGCCAGCTCCTCCAGAAGCTTGCTGCGCGCGCCCAGCCCCACGGCGCCCGACAGGTCCTGTTTGCCATCCGCCTCGCGCCGGCCAAGCACATGCAGAAGCTCGACCGGAGCGCCGGTGCGCTGCGAAAACCATGCCGCGTGGTCACAGACGCTGGCGGCGTAATCCGAGCCGTCCACCAATGCGATGATCTTGTTGCTCATGCGGTGTTCCTCCCTCAATGCGCCATCAGCTTGACCATACCATCCGGCTTGTCGTGCAGCGCCAGCCTGTCGACGATGGTCTCGGATGCTTCATTCATGCCGACAATCTCGACCTCGGCGCCGTCGCGACGAAATTTCAGCACAGCCATGTCGAGCGCCTGCACCGACGAGATGTCCCAGATATGCGCGCGCGACACATCGATCACCACCCGGTCGAGCACCTCCTTGAAGTCGAAGGCGGTCATGAAATCCTCGACCGACCCGTAGAAAAGCTGGCCCTCGACATGATAGGTCCGGCTGCGGCCATCCGCGCTCAGCTCTGAGCGGACGCGGAAAAGCTGCGCGATCTTGGCGGCGAAGAAGATCCCCGACAGCAGCACGCCCACCAGGACCCCGATCGCGAGATTATGGGTCCAGACCACCGTGACCACCGTGGCCAGCATCACGATCGAGGATGAGCGCGGATGCGTCTTCAGCGACTTGATCGAGGACCAGGAAAAGGTGCCGATGGACACCATGATCATGATCGCCACGAGAGCCGGCATCGGGATCTGCGCCACCCAGGGCCCCAGGAACACGCAGAAGATCAGCAGCATGACCCCGGCAAAGGCGCAGGACAGCCGCCCGCGCCCGCCCGATTTCACGTTGATCATCGATTGCCCGATCATCGCGCATCCCGCCATGCCGCCGATAAAGCCGGTGGCGGTGTTGGCCAGCCCCTGACCGATGCATTCCTGATTGCGGTCGGTTCGCGTGTCGGTCAGCTCATCGACGAGGTTCTGCGTCATCAGGCTTTCCAGAAGCCCGACCACCGCCACCGCCAGCGCATAGGGCAGGATGATCATCAGCGTTTCCAGCGTCAGCGGAATCTGCGGGATCAGGAAGACCGGCAGCGAATCGGGCAGGGCGCCCATATCGCCCACGGTGCGCACATCCCAGTTGAACATCAGGCTCAGCACGGTCAGCACGACGATTGTCACGAGTGGCGATGGGATGGCATTCGTCACCATCGGCAGGAGGTAAATGATCGCCAGCCCCGCCGCGACCAGCACATAGGTCAGCCAGGTGACGCGGGCCGGGTCCAGCTCGGGCAGCTGCGCCATGAAGATCAATATGGCGAGCGCATTGACGAAGCCCGTCATCACCGATTTCGAGACATAGCGCATCACGAAGCCCAGCTTCAGCAGCCCCATCCCGATCTGCAACAGCCCGGCCAGCACCGTCGCCGCCAGCAGATATTGCAGCCCGTGGTCGCGGACCAGCGTGACCATCAGCACCGCGGTCGCTGCGGTGGCGGCCGAGATCATGCCGGGGCGTCCGCCGGCGATGGCGGTGATGACCGCGATCGAGAACGAGGCGTAGAGCCCCACTTTCGGATCGACGCCGGCGATGATCGAGAAAGCGATCGCCTCGGGGATGAGCGCGAGCGCCACGACGAGCCCGGAAAGCAGGTCGCGGCGAATATTGCCGACCCATTCCTCGCGGTAAATGTCCAGAGAAGTCATGAATT
Source organism: Paracoccus sediminicola (assembly GCF_027912835.1). Taxonomy (NCBI): domain Bacteria; kingdom Pseudomonadati; phylum Pseudomonadota; class Alphaproteobacteria; order Rhodobacterales; family Paracoccaceae; genus Paracoccus; species Paracoccus sediminicola. The sequence goes on along the minus strand of NZ_CP115768.1, from coordinate 1,548,927 downwards.
CCATCCGTCACCGGCGGAACAGGCGCGCCGGTATGTCAATTCGGGTTTGTCCGGTTATCCGGCGGATCGGCGGCCGGAAGAGCCATCCGGGGATTTCACCCGGATCCTTGCGTTTCGCTGGTCTCTTAAGAAGGGCGGACGGGAATTGCAACGGAAGCAGCACCTTTGGCAGAGCAGCTGTCACATCGCGTGTGCATCCGCCAGCGTCGACACTCAGCCTCTCTCGACAATCTGTGCCTCGGTGAACGTGATCCCGAGAAGATTTGCGATGGCGCTGACTGCCGCGACCGCGGAAACGCCGCTCAGCAGGCTGACGTGAGGATCCACCCTGTCCCCTTGCGCTGCCGACCAGAGCGGGCGGGATCGTCATGACGTTTCCGAAGCTGGTGCTGATCTCCGTCAGCGTGACCCCCGGCGCGGGTCGAGACGGGGCCGATCAGATGGGCCGCGAAGATCCCAAGCGCGAGCGCCTGAACGAAATCGCTCAGGCGCTCGCCAAGGGATTTCACCGGGATCCGCTGTTATCAGAGATCCATCAGCAGCCGCCGCGGATCCTCCAGCGCCTCTTTCACGCGGACGAGGAAGGTCACAGCGCCCTTGCCGTCCACGATACGGTGGTCATAGCTCAGTGCCAGATACATCATCGGGCGGATGACGATCTCGCCGCCGACCACCATCGCGCGTTCCTGGATCTTGTGCATCCCGAGAATGCCCGATTGCGGCGGGTTCAGGATCGGCGAGGACATGAGCGAGCCATAGACGCCGCCATTCGAGATGGTGAAGGTGCCGCCCTGCATCTCGGCCATGGTCAGCTTGCCGTCGCGGCCTTTCTTGCCAAGCTCTCCGATCTCTTTCTCGATTGCCGCAAAGCTCTTCTGGTCGGCATCCTTCACCACCGGCACGACGAGACCCTGCGGCGTGCCGACCGCCACGCCCATATTGACATAGTTCTTGTAGACCACCTCGGTGCCGTCGATCTCGGCATTCACCTCGGGGACCTCGTTCAGCGCGTGGCAGCAGGCCTTCACGAAGAAGGACATGAAGCCCAGCTTGACGCCGTGCTTCTTTTCGAAAGGTTCCTTGTATTCGTTGCGCAGATCCATGATCGCCTTCATGTCCGCCTCGTTATAGGTGGTCAGCATGGCGGCGGTGTTCTGCGCGTCCTTCAGACGGCGGGCGATGGTCTGGCGCAGGCGGGTCATCTTGACCCGTTCCTCGCGGTCGGCCTGCTCGGCCGAGGCGGGGGCCTTTTTCGCCGAAGCATTGTCGGCGCCGGATTTCGCCGCGCCGGACCTGGCCTTGGCCACATCTTCCTTCATGACCCGGCCATCCTTGCCAGAGCCCTGAACCTGATCGCGGCTGATATTCTTTTCGGCCATCGCCTTCTTGGCGGACGGCGCATCCTCGACATCTTCGCGCGGCTTGGTTTCCTCGGGGCCGGCACCCGAAGAGCCGACATCGCTGGCGGTGTCGTCATCGCCATCGCCATCAGCCTCGGGTTCCGGCGCGGCTTTGCCGCCGCCGCCCGAACCGGACGCGCCTTCCGAGATCACCGCAAGCTTGGCCTTGGCATCGACCGTGGTGCCTTCCTCGGCCACGATCTCGGCCAGAACGCCGGCAGCCGGGGCGGGCACCTCGACCGAGACCTTGTCGGTTTCCAGCTCGCACAGCATCTCGTCGGCGGCAACCTCGTCGCCGACTTTCTTGAACCAGGTGGCCACCGTGGCCTCGCTGACCGATTCCCCAAGCGAAGGAACCATCACATCAACCGATTTACCGCTCATCTCCTGCTGTCCTTCCTGAGCATCCTTCTTGGGCGCCTTTTCGGCTTCGCCGCTGTTATCTTCGGCCTGCGCTTCCGACTCTTTGCTGGCCTCGGCCTTCTCGGCCTTGCCGGCCTTTCCCGACTTGCCGCCGTCCGAGCCGCCGGCGTCGCCTTTGCCGGATTCGTCGATCTGCGCCAGCAGCGCATCGACGCCGACCGTCTCGCCCTCGGCGGCCACGATCTCGGCCAGCACACCGGCAGCGGGGGCAGGGACTTCGACCGTCACCTTGTCGGTTTCCAGCTCACAGAGCATTTCGTCCGCCTCGACGCGGTCGCCCGGCTGCTTGAACCAGGTAGCGACAGTGGCCTCGGTGACGGATTCGCCCAGTGTGGGCACGCGGACTTCGGTTGCCATGATTTATTCCTCGATGGTCAGCGCTTCGTTCACGAGCGCCTGCTGTTCTTCCTTGTGGCGCGAGGCCAGACCCGTCGCGACCGAGGCCGCAGCGTGACGTCCGACATAGCGCACACGGCTGTGCTTTGCTTCGAGCCGGTTGAGCACCCATTCCAGATTGGGCTCGACAAAGCTCCACCCGCCCTGGTTTTTCGGCTCTTCCTGGCACCAGATCATATCTGCCTGCTTGAACCGACCCATCTCTTTCATCAGCGATTGCTGCGGGAAGGGATAGAACTGTTCGAGACGCATCAGATAGATGTCGTCGATGCCGCGCTCATCGCGCTCCTTGAGCAGATCGAAATAGACCTTGCCCGAGCAGATCACGACGCGCCGGATCTTGTCATCGGCGACCAGCTTGGTGTCCGACCGCCCGCGCTCGGCATCGTCGTGCAGCACGCGGTGGAAGGTCGATCCGGTCTGGAACTCTTCCGCGTCCGAAACCGCCAGAGGGTGACGCAGCAGCGATTTGGGCGTCATCAGCACCAGCGGTTTGCGGAACTGGCGGTGAATCTGGCGGCGCAGGATGTGGAAATAATTCGCCGGCGTGGTGCAGTTGGCGACGATCCAGTTATCTTCGGCGCACATTTGCAGGAACCGCTCGGGACGGGCCGAGCTGTGCTCCGGCCCCTGACCCTCATAGCCATGCGGCAGCAGCATCACCAGGCCGGACATGCGAAGCCACTTCTTTTCGCCTGAGGAGATGAACTGGTCGAACATGATCTGCGCGCCATTGGCGAAGTCGCCGAACTGCGCTTCCCAAAGGGTCAGCGTGTTCGGCTCGGCCAGGGAATATCCATATTCAAAGCCGAGCACCGCATATTCCGAGAGCATGGAGTCATGCACCTCATAGCGGGCCTGGCCTTCGCGGATATTGTTCAGCGGATAATAGCGCTGTTCGTTGACCTGATCGACAAAGGCCGAGTGGCGGTGGCTGAACGTGCCGCGCGTCGAATCCTGCCCGGTGAGCCGGACCGGATGGCCTTCCAGAAGCAACGAACCGAAGGCCAGCGCCTCGCCGGTCGCCCAGTCGAAGCCTTCGCCGGTCTCGAACATCTTCTTCTTGCCTTCGATCAGCCGGCCGACCGTCTTGTGCAGGTTGATGTCGTCAGGCGCGGTGGTCAGCGCGTGGCCGATCTGTTCCATCGACTCCTTCGGGATGCCGGTGTCGCCGCGGACATATTCCTCGCCTTCTTTCTCGAAGCCGGTCCATTTCCCGTCAAGCCAATCCGCCTTGTTCGGCTTGAAGTTCTTGCCCAGATCGAACTCTTCCGACAGATGGGACTGGAACGCGGATTTCATATCCTCGATCTCGCCCTCGGGGATCAGCCCGTCGGCGACCAGCCGGTCGGTGTAAAGCTGGAGGGTCGTCTTGTGGCCCTTGATCTCCTTGTACATCGCCGGGTTGGTGAACATCGGCTCGTCGCCTTCGTTATGGCCGAAGCGGCGATAGCAGAAGATGTCGATGACCACATCCTTGTGGAATTTCTGCCGGAACTCGGTCGCCACCTTGGCGGCATGAACCACCGCTTCCGGATCGTCGCCATTGACGTGGAAGATCGGCGCTTCGACCATCAGCGCGATATCGGTCGGATAGGGCGAGGTGCGGCTGAAATGCGGCGCGGTGGTGAAGCCGATCTGGTTGTTCACCACGATATGGATCGTGCCGCCGGTGCGATGGCCGCGAATGCCGGAAAGCTGGAGACATTCCGCAACGATGCCCTGACCCGCAAAGGCGGCATCGCCATGCAACAGCACCGGCAGCACCGCCGTGCGATCCTTGCGGTCGCCGAGCTGGTCACCCTTGGCCCGCGCCTTGCCGAGTACCACCGGGTTCACTGCTTCCAGATGCGAGGGATTCGCGGTCAGCGACAGGTGGACGGTGTTGCCGTCGAATTCGCGATCGGAGGAGGCGCCCAGATGGTATTTCACATCGCCCGAGCCATCCACATCCTCGGGCTTGAAGCTGCCGCCCTGGAATTCGTGGAAGATCGCGCGATAGGGCTTGGCCATCACATTCGCCAGCACCGAAAGCCGGCCACGGTGGGGCATGCCGATCACGATGTCCTTCACGCCAAGCGCGCCGCCGCGCTTGATGATCTGTTCCATCGCCGGGATCAGCGACTCGCCGCCATCGAGACCGAACCGCTTCGTGCCCATGTATTTCACATGCAGGAATTTCTCGAAGCCCTCGGCCTCGACCAGCTTGTTCAGGATCGCCCGGCGGCCATTCTGGGTGAAGGCGATTTCCTTGCCGTAACCCTCGATCCGCTCTTTCAGCCAGGCGGCTTCCTCGGGGTTCGAGATATGCATGTATTGCAGCGCAAAGGTGCCACAATAGGTGCGCGCCATAATCTCCTTGATTTCCCGCATCGAGGCGACTTCAAGGCCCAGCACATTATCGATGAAGATCGGCCGGTCCATATCGGCTTCCTTGAAGCCATAGGTCTCGGGCAGCAGCTCGCCATGATCGGGCACCTCGCGCAGACCCAGCGGATCGAGATTGGCGTGAAGATGCCCGCGGATCCGGTAGGCGCGGATCAGCATCAGCGCGCGGATCGAATCGACGACAGCCCGGCGCATCACATCGGGGCTGATCTCCTTGCCCTTCTCGGTGGCCTTTGCGGCGATCTTTTCCATCGCGGCAGAGGCTTCCTCCTTCGAGGCCATCGGCCATTCGCCGGTCAGCGCGGCGGTGAGTTCGCCATTCTCGACGGGCGGCCAGTCGGCCCGCTTCCAGCTTGGCCCCTCGGCCTCGGCAACCGCATCCTCCGCGTCATCGCCAAGTGCGGCGAAATAGCGGTCCCAGGCGGCGTCCACCGCATGCGGATCGCGCGCCCACTGGCCATAGAGCTGTTCGACATATTCCGCGTTATGCCCCTGCAAAAAGGACGAGTCGTGGAAATCGGTGTTCTTCGGTTGGTCGTTCATGATGTTTGCTCCAACGGGACAGGCCCGAAGCGGTGGGTTTCCGGCGGCATCAGCGTTCCGGGTGGGATGATGTTGAATATCGTTCTGGCGGGACCGTGCTGCCCTTGGGTGCTCTGGCTTGCGGCGATCTGGGTGGATGGTTGCGGCATCTCGGGTCTCCGGGCCTCATGCACAATAAATGTCGATCATGCGGGTGCCTGGATCGTCGAAGGGCGAGACCAGCACGGCCTGCTCCACCCGCGCAACGGCGCGGCTTTCCAGCCCGCACAGCGCGGCGGCGGCGCGGCCATCGGCATCGGGCGGCGCATCTGCCGGGCGATAGATCACCCGCCAGCCGAAATCCCGCCGCGAGACCGTGCGCACGGAAACCGGCGGCAGGGTCGTGGCGCGTGGCAGGTTGGTGGTGGCCGGAATGCCGCCGCGAAGGATCTCTTCGCTGCCGCGCGGCCCGCAGGCGGACAGGCTCAGCACCGTGGCCGCGATCATTGTCGCAGGCATGAGCCGTCTGGCCCCGGAAACGGGCGCGGGATCGGCGTGATCGAGGCTGGCGTCCATCAGGTCCACCTGGCTGTTAGGGTCTGCCGCACCCCCCATAGTTAGGTCGGGGATGCGGCCTGTCAAATCATCAGCCCTTGATCGCCTTCAGCACGGCCTCACCGAGACCGGCGGGGCTGTCGGCGACGACGATCCCGGCCTGCTTCATGGCTTCGATCTTGGATTCCGCGTCGCCCTTGCCGCCCGAAACGATGGCGCCGGCATGGCCCATGCGGCGGCCCGGAGGCGCGGTGCGGCCGGCGATGAAGCCGGCGGTGGGCTTCCACTTGCCTTTCTTCTTCTGCTCGGCAAGGAACTCGGCGGCCTCTTCCTCGGCGGTGCCACCGATTTCCCCGATCATGATGATCGACTCGGTTTCGTCATCGTCGAGGAACATCTGCAGCACGTCGATATGTTCCATCCCCTTAATCGGATCGCCGCCGATGCCGACCGCCGAGGACTGGCCCAGACCGACATCAGAGGTCTGCTTCACCGCCTCATAGGTCAGCGTGCCGGAACGCGAGACCACCCCGACGCTGCCGCGCTTAAAGATCGAACCCGGCATGATGCCGATCTTGCATTCGTCGGGCGTCATGATGCCGGGGCAATTCGGACCGATCAGGCGGCTGGCGCTGCCTTCCAGTGCCCGCTTGACGCGCATCATGTCCAGCACCGGAATGCCTTCGGTGATGGCCACGATCAGAGGCACCTGAGCATCGATGGCTTCGAGGATCGAATCCGCCGCGAAGGGCGGGGGCACATAGATCGCCGATGCCGTGGCACCGGTCTTTTCCACCGCCTCATGAACCGAGTTGAAAACCGGCAGGTTCAGGTGATCTGTCCCGCCCTTGCCCGGCGTCACGCCGCCGACGACCTTCGTGCCGTAATCGATGGCCTGTTCGGTGTGGAACGTCCCCTGAGAGCCGGTGATGCCCTGGGTGATGACTTTGGTGTTCTTGTCTACGAGAATGGCCATTGGTGATTATCCTTTCACCGCTTTAACGATTTTCTCGGCGCCGTCCTTCAGATCGTCCGCGGCGATGACGTCGAGACCTGAGTTGTTGATGATTTCCTTGCCCTTCTCGACATTGGTGCCTTCCAGACGCACCACCAGCGGCACTTTCAGCCCGACCTCTTTCACGGCGGCGACAATGCCTTCCGCGATGATGTCGCAGCGCATGATGCCGCCGAAGATGTTCACGAGGATGCCTTTGACGTTTTCATCCGAGGTGATGATCTTGAACGCCTCGGTCACCTTTTCCTTGGTGGCGCCGCCGCCCACATCCAGAAAGTTCGCCGGCTCCGCGCCATAAAGCTTGATAATGTCCATGGTGGCCATCGCCAGCCCGGCGCCATTGACCATGCAGCCAATCTCACCGTCAAGCGCGATATAGTTCAGGTCGTATTTCGACGCGGCGAGTTCCTTGGGGTCTTCCTCGGTTTCGTCGCGCAGCGCGAAGATGTCGTCATGGCGATACAGCGCGTTATTGTCGAAACCCATCTTGGCATCGAGCGCTTTCAGGTTGCCGTCGGTGGTGACGATCAGCGGGTTGATCTCCAGCATCTCCATGTCTTTCTCGATGAAGAGACGATACAGATCCTTGACCAGCTTCACGCATTGCTTGACCTGCTGGCCTTTGAGGCCCAGCGCGAAGGCCACGCGGCGGCCGTGGAAATCCGACAGGCCCGAGGCCGGATCGACGCTGAAGCTGACGATCTTTTCCGGGGTCGAGGCGGCGACTTCCTCGATATCCATCCCGCCCTCGGTCGAGGCGACGAAGCTGACGCGACTGGTCTGACGGTCGACCAGCAGGGCCAGATAAAGCTCGGTCTCGATATCCGATCCGTCTTCGATATAGATGCGGTTGACCTGCTTGCCGGCCTCTCCGGTCTGGTGCGTGACCAGCGTGCGGCCCAGCATCTGGCGGGTCATTTCCTCGGCTTCCGAGGTCGATTTGGCCAGACGCACGCCGCCCTTGTCGCCCGCGCCGGATTCCTTGAACGAGCCCTTGCCGCGCCCGCCGGCATGGATCTGCGCCTTGACCACCCAGAGAGGGCCATCGAGCTCGGATGCGGCGCGCTTGGCGTCCTCGGCACGGGTGACGACACGCCCGTCGCTGACCGGTACACCATAATCGCGCAGCAGCGACTTGGCCTGATATTCATGGATGTTCATGGCAAACCTCGGGTTGATACGGTTTGAGGGGAGTTGTGACACAATCGAAACAGGGGATGAACCTCTTTTCGTGCGGTTTTGTGGCGGCCGGGCCAAAAACCGCGTGTTGTGATCACGCCCAGAAATCATGTGATCACAAACTGCCTGAATGCGGCGTTGCAGCATCAACCCGAGGGCGGCGGCGGGGCGGTTTCCGGCACGCGCGACAAAAAATGCCGGCGCGTTTCGGCGCCGGCATTTCGCATTCGTGTCAAAGCATGGCGATCAGCCCAGCGAAGAATCGATCTCCTTGCACGCGCTGACCAGACCTTTGACGGCGTCGACCGATTTGTCGAACATGGATTGCTCATCCTTGTTCAGCTTGATGTCGATGACCCGCTCGATCCCGCCTGCACCGATCACCGCCGGGACGCCGACATAAAGCCCTTTCAGCCCATAGGCACCGTCCACATGCGCGGCGCAGGGCAGGACGCGACGCTGATCCTTCAGATAGGCCTCGGCCATCTCGATCGCCGAGGTGGCGGGCGCGTAGAAAGCCGAGCCGGTCTTCAGCAGCCCGACGATCTCGGCGCCGCCGTCACGGGTGCGCTGAACGATCGCGTCCAGCTTTTCCTGCGTGGTCCAGCCCATCTTGACCAGATCCGGCAGCGGGATACCGGCGACGGTCGAATAACGCGCCAGCGGCACCATCGTGTCGCCGTGTCCGCCCAGAACGAAGGCCGATACGTCACGCATCGACACGTTGAATTCAAGGCTCAGGAAATGGCGGAAGCGCGCCGAATCCAGCACGCCGGCCATGCCGCAGACCTTTTCCGCGGGCAGACCGCTGTATTTCTGCAGCGCCCAGACCATCGCATCGAGCGGGTTGGTGATACAGATGACGAAGGCGTTCGGCGCGTGGGTCTTGATGCCCTCGCCAACCGATTTCATCACTTTGAGGTTGATCCCCAGCAGGTCGTCGCGCGACATGCCCGGCTTGCGCGGCACGCCTGCGGTGACGATGCAGACATCGGCTCCGGCGATATCGGCATAGTCGCTGGTTCCCTTCAGCGTCGCGTCAAAGCCCTCGGCCGGGCCGGATTCGGCGATGTCGAGCGCCTTGCCCTCGGGGATGCCCTCGGCGATGTCGAACAGCACGACGTCTCCGAGTTCCTTCATCGCCGCCAGATGGGCGAGCGTTCCGCCGATCTGACCGGCACCGATCAGGGCGATTTTGGGACGAGCCATGTTTTCCTCCGGGAAATTGGTCATTTGGTCGTGGCATGGGTTAGACCCTCGCCGGAATGCTTTCAAGGCGCGATTCGGTCAAGGCGGGACGGAGCGGTGGAGTTAACGCAAACATCCTGGGCACTTGCGATTATCGGCGCGTTGGCCGTCGGCATGGCCAAGGGCGGGTTGAGCATGGTCGGCATGACAGCGGTGCCGCTGATGTCGCTGACCATGTCCCCGGTGCTGGCGGCGGGGATCATGCTGCCGGTCTATGTGGTGTCCGATATGGGCGGGCTGATCGCCTTTCGCCGCAGTTTCGACTGGCGGGTGATGCGCACGCTGCTGCCCGGTGCAATTGCCGGGATCGGGCTTGGCTGGGCGACCGCGCATCTGGTGAATGATGCGGCAATCATGCTGATCGTCGGGCTGATCGGGCTGTCGTTTGCGCTGAACGCGCTGATCCGGCCCCGGGTCTCTGGCCGGAAGACACCGCGTTGGGGCGCTGGCAGCTTCTGGGGTGCGGTGTCCGGCTATACCAGCTTTGTCAGCCATTCCGGCGCGCCGCCCTATCAGGTCTATGTGCAGCCGTTGCGGCTGAGCAGCCGCGCCTATGCAGGGACGACGACGTTCTTCTTTGCAATCGTAAACCTGGCGAAGCTGGTCCCCTACGCGGCGCTCGGTCAGATCAATCCGGGGAATTTGCGTATCTCGGCGCTGCTTTGCATTCCTGGGCTGATCGGCGTGGTGCTGGGCGTGAGGCTTCTGCGCATCATCCCCCAGGAATTATTTTACAAATTGATAAGCTGGATGTTGTTAATGATTTCGATCCGCCTGATATGGGTAGGCGCGGCAAGCTTCGCGTTCTAAAGTTTCTGCTATACGCGCAAAGCCGTATAATTGTTACGAGTGACCACGCCCGAAAGGCGTAAGGAGTATTTTTGGCAGCGTTCATTTCCGAAATCAATTATCGCACTGGCGTCGCGCCGCCGGAATATGTCGAGATCGCGGTCGGGCCGGATGAAGACCCGAGCGATCTGGTTGTCTCCTTTTACCAGGCCAACGGGCGGTTGCACACAACGCTTGCGACGGACTCGAACCTTCAAAATGGCGAGGTCAATCTGGGCAGGCTGACCGGAGAGCCGGACCCGGATAATCCTGGCTGGACGATTTATACGATCAGTGGTGCCGGTTCGCAGCAGAAATTGATCAATGGCGGCGACAGCACCCGCTCCGACGAGGCGAATTACGTTGCGCTGACTCGTGTCGATCCGGGTGGGGCCAACACCTCTCTGGATGCTTATGGCGTTCTGAGAAACGGGCCGCGAGAGCTCGTGGGCGGTGCGGCTGATGGATTCACGACGACCAACCTGAATCCGGGCGGTGGCGGCGATTCTGTCCTGATCGACTACGAGGGCAACGTCACAAGCGGCCCGACCACGCCTGACGATGCCGTGATCTGCTTTGCGGCCGGGACGCTGATCGAGACCCAGGCGGGCCCGGTGCCGGTCGAAGAGCTTTCGCGCGGCACGCTGATCGCAACGCGCGATAACGGGTTTCAGCCGGTGCAGTGGATAGGCTGCCGCGCGCTTTCCGCGCAGGAACTCGAAGCAGCGCCAAAGCTGCGCCCGATCCGCATCGGCGCCGGCTCGCTCGGGCAGGGTCAGCCGTCGCGCGACCTGCTGGTCAGCCCGCAGCATCGCGTTCTCGTCCGTTCCGCCATCGCGCAGCGCATGTTCGGCGCGCGTGAGGTGCTGGTTGCCGCCAAGCAGCTTGTAGGGATTGACGGGATTGCGATTGACAACGATCTCGGCTCGGTTCGCTATTATCACTTCATGCTGGCCCGTCACGAGATCCTGATCTCCAACGGTGCAGCCACAGAGTCGCTGTTCACCGGACCGGAGGCTCTGCGCTCTGTCGGACCGGGGGCGCGGGCCGAGCTTGAGGCGCTGTTTCCCGAACTGCTGGTTGACGATGCCGATCATCCGCCTGCGCGGCTGCTGGTGCCGGGGCGGCGCGGACGAAAGCTCGCCGCGCGGCATCTGCGCAACAGTAAGCCGCTGCTGAGCTGAGCGCGCCGCTGTAACATCTCTCCTGCGACTGCGTGCAATCGCCGCGCCGGGCGATGATTGCTGCGCGCGCGAATTGATGCCAGAGTTGCGGCAAGCTCGCATCAAGCTGGAGACGCCAGATGTTCATCCTCTTGCTCGGCCTCGCCCTGTGGTGGGCGGCGCATCTGTTCAAACGACTCGCCCCCGAGGCCCGCGCCGGGATGGGAAAATCCGGTAAGAACGCGGTCACTGCGGCGCTGATCTTTTCGGTGCTGCTGATGATCTGGGGCTATCGCATTGCGCCGACGGGGGCGGTCTGGTGGGGCCCGTCGCCGATGATGAAAGGCATCAACAATCTGCTGGTGCTGGTGGCGTTCTACCTTTTTGCCGCGGCCGGGATGAAAACCGGGCTAACGGGCAGGCTGCGTCATCCGCAGCTTATCGGATTTTCGCTCTGGGCTGTCGCGCATCTGCTGGTGAATGGCGACATGGTCTCGCTGGTGCTGTTTGGCGGGCTGCTGCTTTGGGCGATCGTTGAAATCATGGTGATCAACCGCGCCGATCCCCATTGGCAGGCGCCCGCCCATGACGTGCCGATCCGCAAGGACGGCATGGCGGTGATCGGCGCGCTCGTGGTGTTCGGCGTGGTCGGGATGATCCATGCCTGGCTGGGCTATAACCCGTTCGGAGCCTGACATGACCACACTCTATCGCCTGCTTACCGAGGATGACACATCCGCCTTCTGCCACAAGGTCAGCGCCGCTCTGGCGCAGGGCTGGGCGCTGCACGGGCCGCCCAGCATGGCGTTCGATTCGGCGCGCGGGGTGATGCGCTGCGGGCAGGCCGTCACCAAGGAAATCGAGGCGGAATATGACCCGGAAATGAAGCTTGGGAGACAGTGATATGAATGTGATCACGCCCTCGGCGGCCGTGATCACAAAGCGGCGTTATTTGCGATATTTCGTCACGGCACTGGACAACCCACCGTGACAGGGGCGAAAAAAACCGTATGACAGAGCCAAACCAGCCAGCCCGCGCCGTGCAGGCGCCCGCCGCGGGCCCGCAAGAGATCGAAGGGGGAAGACATGGCTGACGTGAACCGGGGCAACCGGCCGCTCTCACCGCATTTGCAGGTATATCGCCTGCCGCCCGCCGCAATTTCCTCGATCCTGAACCGGGTGACGGGTCACGCCATGGTTGCGGGGCTGCTGCTGATCGCGTTCTGGTTGCTCGGCGCGGCGGCCGGCGGCGGGCTCTGGGACACCGCAAACTCGCTGACGCGGAGCTGGTTCGGCTGGCTCGTTCTGGTCGCCTCGACCTGGGCGCTGTGGTTCCACTTTCTCGCTGGGATCCGGCATTTCTTCTATGATGCCGGCATCGGGCTCGAGATCGAGGAGGCGCGCAAATCCAGCATTGCCATCGCCATCGCGTCGGTCGTGCTGACCCTGCTGAGCCTGGTGCTGTACTATGTCTGAGGGGAAAGCCATGCGCTATGTCACCGCCCGCAAATCCGCCGTGGGGCACGGGGCCTCGCATACCGGCACGCAGCATCACTGGTGGATGACCGTCAGCTCGGTCGCTCTGGCCGTGCTGACCCCGTCCTTTCTGATGGTCATCGGCACCGCACTTCAGATACCCGAGCGCGCCGATATCCTCGCCTATCTGAGCCGCCCTTATCCCGCGATCGTCATCGCCATCTTCATGACGCTGGGCATGCTGCATTTCATCAAGGGCACGCGGATCATGATCGACGATTATTTCGATCACACCGCGCGCAAGGTGGCGTTGATCTCCGCCGCGATCTTCGGTTGGGCGGTCATTGCCATCACACTCTTCGCCCTGGCGCGCGTGATGCTCGCCACAGCCACGATCTGAGGACGCCATGCCGGAAGAAAAGAACGAACAGCAAGCCAACGCGGCGGCCGAGCGGAAATATCCCTATGAGGTCCATGATTATGACGTGGTCGTGGTGGGCGCGGGCGGCGCGGGTCTGAGGGCGACGCTCGGCATGGCCGAGCAGGGGCTGCGCACGGCCTGTATCTCGAAAGTGTTCCCGACCCGGTCGCATACCGTGGCCGCGCAGGGTGGGATTGCAGCCTCGCTGTCCAATATGGGCCCCGACAGCTGGCAGTGGCATATGTATGACACGGTCAAGGGCTCGGACTGGCTCGGCGATACCGACGCGATGGAATATCTGGCACGCGAGGCCCCCAAGGCGGTCTATGAGCTGGAACATTACGGCGTGCCGTTCTCGCGCACCGAAGAGGGCAAGATCTATCAGCGCCCCTTCGGCGGCCACACCACCGAGTTCGGCGAGGGCCCGCCCGTGCAGCGCACCTGCGCCGCCGCCGACCGGACGGGGCACGCGATCCTGCACACGCTTTACGGCCAGTCGCTGAAAGAGAATGCCGAGTTCTTCATCGAGTATTTCGCGCTCGATCTGGTCATCACCGATGGCAAATGCACCGGCGTGGTGGCATGGAAGCTGGATGACGGCACCATGCATGTCTTCAACGCCAAGATGGTGGTGCTGGCCACTGGCGGTTACGGCCGCGCCTATTTCAGCGCCACCTCGGCCCATACCTGCACCGGCGATGGCGGCGGCATGGTCGCCCGCGCCGGTCTGCCGCTTCAGGATATGGAGTTCGTGCAGTTCCACCCGACCGGCATCTATGGCTCGGGCTGTCTGATCACCGAAGGCGCGCGCGGCGAGGGCGGTTACCTGACCAACTCCGAAGGCGAGCGCTTCATGGAGCGTTATGCACCGACCTACAAGGATCTGGCCTCGCGCGACGTGGTCTCGCGCTGCATGACCATGGAGATCCGTGAGGGCAGGGGCGTCGGAGAGGAAGGCGATCATATCTTCCTCAACCTGATGCATCTGGAACCCGAAACGCTGGCCGAGCGCCTGCCGGGGATCTCGGAATCGGCCAAGATCTTCGCTGGCGTCGACGTGACGCGCGAACCGATCCCGGTCCTGCCGACCGTGCATTACAATATGGGCGGCATCCCCACGAATTACTGGGGCGAGGTGCTGAATCCGACCGAGGAACATCCCGATCAGGTCTTCCCCGGGCTTATGGCCGTGGGCGAGGCGGGCTGCGCCTCGGTGCATGGCGCGAACCGGCTCGGCTCGAATTCGCTCATCGACCTTGTGGTGTTCGGGCGCGCTGCGGCGATCCGCGCTGGCGAGGTGGTGGATCGCGGCAGCGCGATCCCGGCCACGAACGAGGCCGCTGTGGATGCGATCCTCGACCGGTTCGACCGTATCCGCAACGCCGATGGCGGCACCCCGACCGCGGAACTGCGCGGCGAGATGCAGCGCACCATGCAGCAGGATGCTGCCGTCTTCCGAACCGACAAGACGCTCGCGGAAGGTGTTGAGAGAATGAAGGAAATCGCCGCCAAGCTGGACGATATCCATGTCACCGATCGCGGGCTCATCTGGAATACCGACCTGATGGAGACGCTGGAGCTGACCAATCTCATGCCGAACGCCATGGCGACCATCGTTGCGGCCGAGGCGCGCAAGGAATCGCGCGGTGCTCATGCCCATGAGGATTATCCGGAACGCGACGATGAAACCTGGCGCAAGCACAGCCTCGCCTGGGTCGATGGCGCGGATGTGAAGCTGGACTACCGCCCTGTCCATCTTGATCCGTTAACGAAAGAAGACGAAGGTGGCATCGATCTGAAGAAGATTGCACCGAAGAAAAGGGTTTACTGATGCGTCTTATCCTGTCCCTTGGCGCCCTGTCGCTGGCTCTGGCCGGCTGTGTGGCACCTGTCAGCACCACCGCGCCGACCGCGCCCGTGGTCAATCCCCCGCCGCCCGCCGCCGCGCAGCCGCCCAGCAACACGCTGGACAGCTCGACCCGTTCGGTCGCGCGCGAAGTGGTCAACCGCGAGATGGCGAAGCGGCTGCCGGGCCGCAATGTCGGGCCCTATACCGATTGCGTGATGACCAATGCCTCGATGGCCGAGCTGTCCGACATCGCGCAGCGTGGGGTGAATGACAGCTCTGCCGCCGCATCGTCGGTCGCGGTGGTCGTGCAGCGCCCTGCGGCGACGCAGTGCATTGCCAAGGTTGCGGCGACGGCCTGATGAAAGGCGCCGCGCTTCTCGCCCTTGCGGCCGGATCGCTGGCGCTCGCCGCCTGCGGACCCCTGCCGTTGGCCGATGCAGAGCGGGCCTGTCTTGACGACGCCCGCGCTGCCACCGGGCCGCGGGGCGAGGCGCGTGTGGGGGTCGGGACGGATGGCGACGGGCTGGACACGTTCGGCCGCTTCGAGGTTTCGGTCTCGTCCGACTACATCATGGGGCGCGACCCCGCCGAGGTTTATAATCGCTGCGTGCAGCGCCGCTCGGGCGGGGTGCCGCCGTCGCGCCCGCTTTACGATCAGCCCGGCTGGACCGGGCGCTAGCGGCGGGGCGGCGATGCTGTCCGTCCCGTCCTTCCGGCCCGTTGCCGGTCAATATTTCGACGCCTTCCAGGTCGCATGACCCAGAAGAAAGGAGCCTGATATGGTCGAGTTAACCCTGCCCAAGAACAGCAAGATCCGGGTCGGCAAGACCTGGCCCAAGCCTGAGGGCGCGACCAATCTGCGCAAGTTCAAGATCTATCGCTGGGACCCCGATAGCGGAGAGAACCCGCGCGTCGATACCTATTTCGTCGATCTCGACAAATGCGGCCCGATGGTTCTGGACGCGCTGATCAAGATCAAGTCCGAGATCGACCCGACGCTGTCCTTCCGGCGCTCCTGCCGCGAGGGGATCTGCGGTTCCTGCGCGATGAATATCGATGGCGGCAACCATCTGGCCTGCATCTATGGCATGGACGAGATCAAGGGCGACGTGAACATTTACCCGCTGCCGCATATGGCGGTGGTCAAGGATCTGATCCCGGATCTGACGCATTTCTATGCGCAGCATGCCTCGATCAACCCTTATCTCATCACCAAGTCGCCCACGCCGGGCAAGGAGTGGAAGCAGTCTATCGAGGACCGCAAGAAGCTGGACGGGCTTTATGAGTGCATTATGTGCGCCTCCTGCTCAACGGCCTGTCCGAGCTATTGGTGGAACGGCGACAAATATCTTGGTCCGGCGACGTTGCTGGCGGCATATCGCTGGATCATCGACAGCCGCGACGAGGCCACGGCAGAGCGTCTGGATGCGCTTGAGGATCCCTTCAAGCTCTATCGCTGCCACACGATCATGAACTGCACCAACACCTGCCCGAAAGGGCTGAACCCGGCGAAGGCCATCGCCGAAATCAAGCATATGCTGGTCGATCGCATCGTCTGAGGCGAAAATTCCGCAGATCACGCCGCGTCGCAGTTGGAAATGCTGCGGCGCGGCATTATATTTGGCGCATTGGGAGGAACCACAAGACGAGGGTTCGACCATGAACAGCCCGAAAGCGACCGAAACGAAGAAAGCCGACCCCAAAGCCGCTCTTGCGGTGCTCGAGCAGATGTTCGGCTATTTCAGCCCCGACGCCACGCCGCTGGAAACGCCGCGTTTCAAACCGAGCTGAGCAGGGACGGGCGCGCTGTCAACGCGCGCCCGTCAGCTCGGCCAGCAGGCCCGACGATTTGGCGATCTCAATCATGGCAGTGATGATCTCGCCATCATCGGCGATATAGGTCAGGTCGTGCAGGAACTCGTCCTGCTCGCCGGTGAACATCGCCATCACTCTGCGGCGCTGTTGGTTCTGGCGCGGGTAGGGGGACCCGAAGATCTCCATCGCCTCAGCAATGGTTCGGGCGTGTTCCGGCAATCCGCGACGCTCCAATACCTCGATCAGCGCCGGGGCGGTGTCTCCGGTGCTGTTGAAGAAATACTGGTGCACGCCGCCATTCATTGCCTCATCCATGAAGAGCCGCATGAGAACCAGGTCCCGCTGCGGCTGGGGCAGGTCGGTGAAGGGATTCTTTAGATCTTTCAGATCTGTCGGCGAGGTGCATTGAAAGATCTTCGAAACCAGCCAGTCGAGCTTGGTTTCGTCATCGACCGTCGCCGCGATCTCATCGACCTCGTCCGGGAAATTCGCGTCCGCGAGCGCCATCGCTTTCTGCTGGATCTGGGGCACAAGCGGCGCCAGCTTGACTTCAAGCCGCGCGAGCGCTGCGTTCAGCCGCTCGTCTAGCGCTTTGCCCGCGCGCCAGAGTATCGCTTCGCGCTTATGCGGATCTCGTGCCCCCGGACCATAAAGCCCAAGCGCGTCGCGCATGATCCCGGCTTGCGCCTTCAACCCGTTATCGTCGAGAGCTGTCAGGTAAAGCTCCAAAAAACGCTGGTCCACTATCGTCGTCACGAGCATAAGCGGCCGCTCGCCCGTCAGGTGATCATGAAGACGGGTCAGCAGCGTGGCGTCTTTTTCCGCTCGCGGCAGCGTCTCCAGAGCATCGAGTATCTCGCGATACTCGGCTTCTCTCTCGGTGGCCAGGCTTTCGAAAACGTCGCGACTTTCGTCGGGAACATCGCCGAGATCGGCGCCGCTTATCTTCGTGTCGAAGACATAAGCGCGATACGCCATGATCTCCAATGCTCTCGACCGGGGAAAGATCAGGCGCGCGCCGGGCTCGCAGGCGGTGTCATCGATATTCGTCGCCGCCGAGCTTGCGGGGCTGGCGACGCCCAATGCGAGGGCGGTGAGGGCTGCGGTCGCTGATCTGGGAAACATGGATCACTCACTGGTTATGGTTTTCGGGCGTCGCGTCCCCTGACTCTTCAGGGGCGAGCGCGGTGGCGAGGAACCGCTCGAACTCGTCGAGATCCACCGGGTCGAACTGTCCGAAACCCTGCATCCAGATCGAGGCGCGGCGCAACCCGTCCGGGTCGATCTGGCACCAGTTGATGCGGCCCCGGCGTTCCTGCCGGATCAGCCCGGCGGCGGCAAGCACAGCGAGATGTTTCGACACCGCCGCGAGGCTGACCTGGAAAGGTGCGGCGACATCGCTCACGGCCATGTCGTCTTCGAGCAGCATCCCGAGGATCCGCCGCCGCGTGCGGTCCGCGAGCGCCGCGAAGATCTGATCCAACCGCTGATCGGGGTCTGTCATGGGGTCTTATCGTCCGTGATGCTCAACTCAGCGGTTGAATTATGAGGCAGTGCACCGCGCGGCGCAACCGCAAGAGCGGCAAATCGTGTTTTATAACCTCACGTCTTTTCAGTGTCTTATGAGGAATTCCGTTCTGCTTGACTCGGACGGCCCCGGCCCCTATCACCGCCGCGACGATAACAGGGGTGTGAAACTTGCCCGTACGCGACGACAGCGCCGAAAATGCCGAACGGCTCCGGCGACTGGAAGAGCGGCTGGCAAAGGCGAGCGCCCCGAAGCCGCTCTCGCGGACGCAGATGACCATCAATCATGCCGACTCGGCCTGGCGTATGGTGATCGAACTGGTGTCGGGCCTGGGGATCGGGTTTGCCATCGGCTACGGGCTGGACAGTTATTTCGGCACGATGCCGATCTTTCTGGTCCTGTTCCTGCTCGCGGGGTTGGCCGCCGGCATCAAGGTGATGCTGGGCACCGCCGAAGAAATGCAGCGACGGGCTGCGAAGAACATGCAGGGCGACCTGCCGCAGACGAGGGATGACGCACGTGGCGACGGAAACGGAAGCTGAAACCGGCCTTGCTTTCCACCCGATGGAGCAGTTCGAAGTCACGCCGCTTTTTGGCGACGGGGCGGTGCACTGGTACACCCCGACCAACGCCACGATGTGGTTCGGCATCACCCTGCTGGCGATCATCGCGCTGCTGGTTTTCGGCACGCGCGGTCGGGCGGTGATCCCCAGCCGCGTCCAGTCCATTGCCGAGATGACCTATGGCATGGTCTACAAGATGCTCGAGGATATCTGCGGCAAGGAGGGGCTGAAATATTTCCCCTATGTGATGACGCTGTTCAGCTTCATCGTCTTTGCCAATTATCTGGCGCTGATCCCGAAAAGCTTCTCGACCACCTCGCATATCGCTGTCACGGCGGTGCTGGCTCTGTTCGTGTTCATCGGCGTGACGGTTCTGGGTTTCGTCAAGAACGGAATGCATTTCCTCGAACTCTTCTGGGTCAAGTCCGCGCCGCTGGCCCTGCGTCCGGTGCTGGCCGTGATCGAGCTGATCTCGTATTTCGTGCGCCCGGTCAGCCATTCCATCCGACTGGCGGGCAACGTCATGGCCGGTCACGCCGTCATCAAGGTCTTCGCCGCCTTCGCCGCCATTCTCTGGATCGCGCCGCTGGCCATCCTGGGCATCGTCGGCGTCTACGCTCTGGAGGTGCTGGTCTGCATCATCCAGGCCTATGTCTTCACCATCCTGACCTGCGTCTATCTGAAAGACGCGCTGCATCCGTCGCACTGACGGGCACGGGTCGGGTTCATCCATCCTTCCATTCCATAAAGCCTCAAGGAGCAAGTAACATGGAACAACTGGGTCAGTATCTGGGCGCGGGTCTCGCATGCATCGGTATGGCGGGCGCCGCCATCGGTGTGGGCAATGTTGCCGGCAATTATCTGTCGGGCGCGCTGCGCAACCCGTCGGCTGCCGCATCGCAGACCGCGACGCTGTTCATCGGCATGGCCTTCGCCGAAGCCCTTGGCATCTTCTCGTTCCTGGTCGCGCTGCTGCTGCTGTTCGCAGTCTGATCCCTGCCATCCTTGCGGTTGGGTCGGGGGCCGCGCGTCCCCGCCCGATTGTAACTTGAACGGCCAGAGGTAAGACATGTTCAGCCTGTTGCAACAAGCGGCCGAGACGGCCGTTGAAACCGGAACCCACGCGGAGGCCGCGAATTCCGAGGCTGCTGCCGCGGCTGCGGAACACGCTGCCGAACCCGGCATCGTCGTGGTCGAAGGTGCCGATCATGCGGTCGCCGTCAACGGCTATGCTGCCGAGGCAGCGGAATCCGGCGGCATGCCGCAGCTCAACCCGGAATATTTCGGCAACCTGATCTTCTGGCTGCTGGTGACGCTTGGCGTGCTCTACTGGGTGCTGTCCAAGGTCGCGCTGCCGCGGATCGGGTCGGTCATCACCGATCGTCAGGGCGTCATCACCGGCGATCTGATGCAGGCCGAGGAATACAAGAAAAAGGCCAAGGACGCCGAGGGAGCCTATGACAAGGCGCTTGCCGATGCGCGTTCCGAAGCCGGAGAGATCATCGCCGCGCAGAAGGCCGATATCCAGAAGGAACTGGATGACGCCATCGCCAAGGCAGATGCCGAAATCGCCGCCCGCAGCGCGGAATCGGAAAAGCGCGTCGGCGCGATCCGCGAATCCGCTGCGACCGATGCGCGCGAAGTCGCCCGCGAGGTTACCGCCGAGCTGGTGCGCCGTTTCGGCGGCAAGGTCGACGACGCTGCCATCGACGCCGCCGTCGATGCCCGTCTGAAAGGGGCTGTGTGATGAAGAAACTCGCCATTCTCATGTCGCTGTCCGCGACCCCGGCGCTCGCAGCCACGGGGCCGTTCTTCAGCCTGCGGAACACCGATTTCATCGTCACCATCGCCTTTCTGGTGTTCATCGGCATCCTGATCTACTTCAAGGTGCCGCAGATTGTCGGCGGCCTTCTGGACAAGCGCGCCGAGGGTATCCGTGCCGATCTGGAAGAGGCCCGGAAGCTGCGCGAGGAAGCACAGGAGCTCTATGCGTCCTACGAGCGGCGTCAGCGCGAGGTGCAGGGCCAGGCCGATGAGATCGTCGCCAATGCCAAGCGCGAGGCCATCGCGCAGGCCGACAAGGCGAAGGCCGATCTCGAGACCTCGATCCAGCGTCGATTGAAGGGCGCCGAGGATCAGATCGCCTCGGCCGAGAACGAAGCCGTGCGCGCCGTCCGCGACCGCGCCGTGCAGACCGCCATCGCCGCGGCGAGCCAGATCCTCCGCGAACAGGGGAGCAGCGCCCAGCTGAGCGCCGGGATCGATTCCTCGATCGACGAGGTCTCGCAGCGTCTGCATTAAGCGGCTTCTGCGTTCCGAACAGACAATCAAGGCCCGGCTGCTGTCACTGCACCGGGCCTTTGTCACATGTTTAGCTGTGGGGCGCGCCGTGGCTCAGCCGTAAAGCTTCGCGTAGCGTTTGCGAAGCTCGGCCTTCTGGACTTTGCCCATCACATTGCGCGGCAGTTCGTCGACGAAGACGATCTTCCGGGGCTGCTTGAACCTCGCCAGCCTGTCCCCGATGGCGTCGATGATCCCGGCCTCGTCCAGCGAGGCATCGGGGCGGGGCACGACCACGGCGGTCACGGCCTCGCCCAGATCGGCATGGGGCAGGCCGATCACGGCACTTTCGACCACGCCGGGCAGCTCGTCGATGAGCGCCTCGATCTCCTTCGGATAGACGTTGTAGCCGCCCGAGATGACCAGATCCTTGTCGCGCCCGACGATGCGCAAATAGCCGTCTTCGCCAATCTGTCCGAGATCGCCGGTGATGAAGAACCCGTCATCGCGGAACTCGGAGGCGGTCTTTTCTGGCATCTGCCAGTAACCCTGAAACACATTCGGACCGCGCAACTCGATGGCGCCGATCTCGCCATCCGGCAGAATCGCGCCGCTTTCCCGGTCGGTCACGCGTAAGTCGATCCCCGGCAGCGGCATACCGACCGCACCGGGGATGCGCTTGCCGTCATAGGGGTTCGTCGTGATCATGCCCGTCTCGGTCATGCCATAGCGTTCCAGGATCGCGTGGCCCGTGCGCTCTTCGAAGCGGCTGTGATCCTCGGCCAGCAGCGGCGCCGAACCCGATACGAAGAGCCGCATACTCGCGGCCGCCTCGCGGGTGAGCCGTTCCGATTGCAGCAGCCGCGTGTAGAAGGTCGGCACGCCCATCAGCACGGTCGCATCGGGCATCAGCTCGATGATCTGCTCGGCGTCGAATTTTGTCAGCCAGATCATCGTGGCACCGGCGGCCAGCGTCATGTTCGCGGCGACGAACAACCCGTGAATATGGAAGATCGGCAGGGCGTGGATCAGCCGGTCCTGGCCGGTGTAGCGCCAGCTTTCCAGCAGCGCCGCCGCGTTGGACGAGAGATTGCCGTGCGTCAGCACCGCGCCTTTCGAGCGGCCCGTGGTGCCCGAGGTGTAAAGGATCGCAGCAGGATCGTCTTCGCCACGCGGCACATGATCGGTCATCGGCGCAGCCTCGCCGGCCATCTCCATCAGAGCGCCGTCGCCCGAGGCACCGAGGCTTTCGACGCGCAGCGTGTCGGTCTCGCGCTTCTCGTGATCGGCCAGCGTGGCCGGCGTGCAGACGAAGAGCCGCGGAGAGGCGTCGCCGATGAAATAGTCGATCTCGGGCCCGGTATAGGCGGTGTTGAGCGGCAGATAGACCCCGCCAAGCTGAAGCGTCGCCAGATAAAGGCAGATCGTCTCGGGGCTTTTGTCGGTCTGCACCGCGACACGATCGCCGGGCGTGACGCCGATGTCGCTCAGCACGGTGGCGAACCGATGCACCAGTTCGCGCGCCTCGGCATAGCTGATGGCCGACTGGCCGGGCCGTTCGAAAAGCGGCTTTTCGGGATGCGCCTCGACCGAGGCGATGAAGCTTTCGAAAATCGTCTGCATGGGTCTCCTCACTCGCGCGGAATCCGCGCCACGGATATGGCGGCCGATAGCGGTCTGGCCCTGATGACCGAATTGAGCATCAGGCATAACCCGGCTTCAAGCAGACTTTGCGCGGGCCGCCCAGCGCCAACAGAAAGGCCGGGCGCATGGCCCGGCCTTCGGCTCTGCTGTGTTTCGCCGCGATCAGCGCGTCGGGCGGATCAGGATCTCGACCCGGCGGTTCTGCGCCTTGCCCTCTTCGGTCTGGTTCGAGGCGATCGGCTGGCTTTCGCCGCGGCCCACCATCGACAGGCGCGCGCTGTTCACGCCAGCGGCGCTGAGAATGCCGCCCACCGACTGGGCGCGACGCTGCGAGAGGTCCTGGTTATAGGCCTCCGACGCGGTCGAATCGGTGTGGCCGTAGATCTCGACCCGGCTATTCGGGTATTGCTGGAGGTTCTGCGCCAGACCGTAAAGATCGTTCTGCGCCTGGCCGGAAACCGCCGCGCTGTCCGATGCGAACAGCAGACCCGAGGGCAGAACGACCTGCAGATAGTCGCCGCGATTGATGATCTGCACGCCCGGCGTGGTCATGACCTGACGCAGCGCCTGTTCCTGACGCTCAAGGATATTGCCGGCAACCGCGCCGGCTGCCGCGCCCAGCACGGCGCCCTTGACGATATCGTCGCCTTCATTGTTGCTGTCATCGTCACGCTGCGCGCCGTAAGCTGCACCGGCGGCGGCACCGATCAGCGCGCCCTGCTGGGTCTTGCTGAGATTGCTGCCGACCATGGTCCCGTCAGGATTGGTGCAGGCCCCAAGCGCCATCGCGCCGACAGTGCCCAGAAGAAGGGAAACACGCATTTTCATCATTCTGCCTTTCGTTTCGTTCGCTTATGCTCTTGTGCCTCAAGCGGCACGGCTTGACCTGTAAACGCCGGCATCGTGACACAGGTTCCGGTGCTTTCCTAGGCGATCCCCCCGTATCCGGCTGAATTTTAATCACATAAGCATGAAATGATCCCCGTCTGGGGTATGCGGAAAGGTGATCTTGGCTTGAACTGCGGGCAGAGCCGGGGCAAAGACCGCAAATGGCCCGTCTGCCCGCCCCATTGCCCTATGCGCAGCAGGTCGCGATATTCTCGCGGCTGCGTGACGCCAATCCGGCGCCGCTGACAGAGCTGAACCATCGCAACGCCTATCAGCTCGTGGTCGCGGTGGCGCTGTCGGCGCAGGCGACCGATGCCGGGGTCAACCGCGCGACCGAAAGCCTGTTCGCTGAGGTCGAGACCCCGCAACAGATGATGGATCTCGGCCTTGACGGTCTGACCGAGCATATCAAGACCATCGGGCTGTTCCGCCAGAAGGCGAAGAACGTGATGAAGCTCTCGCAGATCCTCGTAGATGATTACGGCGGCGAGGTGCCGGCCAGCCGCGCCGCGCTGATGAGCCTGCCCGGCGTCGGGCGCAAGACCGCCAATGTCGTACTGAACTGCATCTTCGGCCATCCCGCACAAGCGGTGGACACCCATATCTTCCGCGTCGGCAACCGCACCCGCATCGCGCCGGGCCGCGATGTCGATGCTGTCGAGCGCGCGATCGAGGACAACGTTCCCGCCCCGTTCCAGCAGAATGCGCATCACTGGCTCATCCTGCATGGCCGCTATATCTGTCAGGCCCGCCGCCCACGCTGCGGGATCTGTCCCATCGAAGATCTCTGCCCCTATGAGGAGAAGACCGCATGACCGCTTTTGACGTGATCGGCATCGGCAACGCCATTATCGACGTGATTGCCTCGACCGAGGATGCCGACCTGGCCGAAATGGAGGTCGAGAAGGGGATCATGCAGTTGGTCGAGCGTGACCGCTCGGAGTTCCTGCTGGCGCAGCAGGCCAAGCGCGGCAGTGCGCGGCTGGTGCCGGGCGGTTCTGTCGCCAACACGCTGGCCGGGATCGGACGGCTGGGGCTGAATACGGCCTTTATCGGGCGCGTCGCGGATGACGAGCTCGGGCGTTCCTACGCGGCTCAGACCGAGGAAGAGGGGACGCGTTTCGTGAATGAGCCGGTGTCGGGCGGCGCTCTGCCCACCTCGCGCTCGATCATCTTCGTGACGCCGGATGGCGAGCGGTCGATGAACACCTATCTGGGGATATCGGCCAATCTCAGCTCGGACGATGTGGACGAGGCGGTATTCTCGGGCAGCAAATGGCTGTTCCTTGAGGGGTATCTTTACGACAAGCCAGCCGGCAAGGCCGCCTTCATGGCCGCCGCGGATGCCTGTCACAAGGCCGGGGGGCAGGCCGGGATCGCCCTGTCCGATCCGTTCTGCGTGGACCGCCATCGCGATGATTTCCGGCGGCTCGTGTCCGAGCAGATGGATTACGTGATCGGCAACGTCCATGAATGGGAGGCGCTGTATCAGACCAATCTCGATGAGGCGCTGCGCCTGGCGACGGCCGATTGTCACACGGTGATCTGCACGCGGTCGGGCGATGCCGCTCTGCTGTTTCAGGGCAGCAAGCGCGTCGAGGTGCCGGTGCATCGCGTCGTGCCGGTCGATGCGACCGGGGCAGGCGACCAGTTTGCCGCCGGGCTGATCTATGGGCTGGCGACCGGGCAGGATCTGGAAACCGCCGGGCGCATGGGTGTGATGGCCGCCTCCGAGGTCATCAGCCATGTGGGTGCACGGCCCGAGCGCGACGTGTCCGAGGATTTCCGCAAGGCCGGGCTGATTTAGGGCGCCAGTGTGTCGCTTAGCCGAGCGCCCGCTTGGCGTCCCGTGCCGCCCGGCAGGGGCGCGGACGCCTTGACGTCATCGCCGCGACAGCGCAGCGGCGGCGGGGTGAAATCGGGTCGCGACCTCTCGCGTGACAGCGTCCCGAGGGTCGGTCTGGATCGCCGGCTCAATCGACCTTTCCGGCGGGCGGCTTTGCGCTGCGGCCGAAATCGGGTGCGTCAGTGTCCTGACCGGCTTCGATGATGCCCCGGCGGATGGCGCGGGTATGGGTGAAATAGTCATGCAGATACTCGCCGTCCCCCATGCGGATGGCGCGTTGCAGCACGAAAAGCTCCTCGGTGAAGCGGCCCAGAATATCCAGCACCGGTTCCTTGTTGGTCAGGAACACATCGCGCCACATAGTCGGATCAGAGGCCGCGATCCGGGTAAAGTCGCGAAAACCGGCGGCGGAGTATTTGATGATCTCGGTTTCTTTCACCCGCGTCAGGTGATCGGCGACGCCCACCATCGTATAGGCGATGAGATGCGGGATATGGCTGGTGACGGCCAACACCAGATCGTGGTGCCCCGGCTCCATATCCTCGACATTGGCGCCGAGGGCGCGGATGAAGCGCCGCAGCCGCGACACCTCTGCGGGATCGGCATCCTCGGGCGGTGTCAGCAGCCACCAGCGATTCTCGAACAGCTCGGCGAAACCGGCATAGGGACCGGATTGTTCGGTCCCCGCCAGCGGGTGGCCCGGAATGAAATGGACATGGGCGGGCAGATGCGGGGTGACCTGTTCGATCACCTCCTGCTTGACCGAGCCGACATCGGTGACCACCGCGCCCTGTTTCAGATGCGGTCCGATCTCGGCCATGACCTTGCCCATCGCGCCAACCGGAACGCAGAGCACGACCAGATCGGCATCGCGCACGGCGGCAGCGGCATTGTCGGTGATATCGTCGCAAAGCTGCAGCGACCGCGCCGCCGAGCGCGAACGGGCCGAACGCGCCGTGCCGCTGATCCGGCCCGCCGCCCCGGCGCGCCGCGCCGCCAGCGAGATCGACCCGGCAATCAGACCCAGCCCGATCAGGGCGACCTTGTCGTAAATAACGCTCATGCCTGACCCCTTTCGGCCATGAAACGGCCTATGACATGGGCGACGCGCCGGCAGGAGGGTTCGTCGCCCACGGTGATGCGCAGGCAGTTCGGCAGCCCGTAACCGGCCACCTTTCGCACGATCAGCCCTTCGGCCTTCAGCGCTGCGTCGCAGCCATCCGCGACCGCCTCGTCCGCGAAACGGGCGAGGATGAAATTCGCGCAGGATGTATCAGACGGCACGCCTTTCTCGGCCAGCGCTCCGGCCAGCCAGTCGCGCAGCCGTGCATTATCCTCGCGCGAGCGGGTGACGTGATCCTGATCGTTCATCGCCGCTTCTGCCCCGGCAAGCGCGACGTTTGACAGGTTGAACGGCCCGCGGATGCGGTTCAGCACGTCAATGATCTCGCGCGGGCCATAGCCCCAGCCGACGCGGAGACCGCCAAGCCCGTAGATTTTCGAGAAGGTCCGGGTCATGAAAACATTGCTCAGCCGCGTGGCCAGCGCGGCCCCGCCATCGTAGCCCGTCACATATTCCGCATAGGCGGCGTCGATGACCAACAGCGCGCCTTCGGGCAGTCCGTTCGCCAGCCGTTCAAGCTGATCCAGCCCGATCATCGTCCCGGTCGGATTGTTCGGGTTGGCGACAAAGACCAGCTTGGTCCGCGCGGTGCAGGCGGCCAGTATCGCGTCCACATCGGTGACCCGGTCGCGTTCGGGCACGGCAACGGGCGTGCCGCCCGCCGCCATGGTCGAGATGCGATACATCAGGAAACCATGCTCGGTGAACACGACCTCGTCGCCCGGTCCGACATAGCACTGCGCCAGAAAATGAATGATCTCGTCCGAGCCCACACCGCAGATGATCCGGTCGGGGTCCAGCCCGTGCACCCGCCCGATCGCCTCACGCAAGGGGCGGTGATCCGTGGACGGGTAGCGGTGCATCTGATGCGCGGCGCGGGCGACCGCCTCGCGCGCTTTTTCCGAAGCGCCGAACGGGTTTTCGTTGGAGGACAGCTTCACCACGTTATCCATCCCCTGCACATGCGCGGCGCCGCCCTCATACAGCGCGATCTCCATGATGCCGGGCTGGGGCCGGATGCGGGGCTGGTCGGACATGATGCGTCTCCTTTCGTCCCGCTCTCATAGCTGTGGCGGAAGCCGTTGGAAAGCGGGCGAAAGCGCCGCAGGGCCGGGTTGTGTACGGGTTGTGCTTTGGGTGTCGGCGGGAAGCGGCGTGGAAGCGGTGTGGCGGGGGCGGTCAATGCGGAGAATGCGGGGCAGTTCTTCATTGCACGCCACGCAGAGCCCGCCCTAAGCTGCGGGCAGATCAAGGGGGAAGAGTTATGAGCGATCCACTGGGCTTCGACACGCGCGCCATCCATGCCGGCACGCCGCCCGATCCGGCCACCGGGGCGCGGCAGGTGCCGATCTACCAGACAACATCCTATGTCTTCAAAGATGCCGACCACGCTGCGCGGCTGTTCGGGCTGCAAGAGGTCGGCTATATCTATTCACGGCTGACCAACCCGACCATCGGCGCGCTTCAGGCGCGCATTGCCGATCTCGAAGGCGGGGCAGGGGCGGTCTGCACCGCCTCCGGCCATGCCGCGCAGATCCTGGCGCTGTTCCCGCTGATGGCGCCGGGCAAGAACATCGTCGCCTCGACCCGGCTTTATGGCGGCACGGTGACCCAGTTCAGCCAGACCATCAAGCGCTTCGGCTGGTCAGCGAAATTCGTCGATCTGGACGATGCCGAGGCGGTGCGCGCGGCGATCGACGACGACACCCAGGCGATCTTCTGCGAATCGATCTCGAATCCCGGCGGCTATGTGACCGACATCCCGGCCATGGCCGAGATCGCCGAGAATGCCGGCATTCCGCTGATCGTGGACAACACCCTGGCGACGCCCTATCTGTGCCGCCCGATCGAGATGGGGGCGACACTGGTCGTGCACAGCCTGACCAAGTTCATGACCGGCAACGGCACGGTGACCGGCGGCGTGGTCGTGGATAGCGGCACATTCGACTGGTCCGCCTCGGGCCGGTTCCCGTCCCTGTCAGAGCCCGAGCCGGCCTATCACGGGCTGAAATTCCACGAGACCTTCGGGAATCTCGCCTTCACCTTCCACGGCATCGCCATCGGTCTGCGCGATCTGGGGATGACCATGAACCCGCAAGCCGCGCATTACACGCTTCTGGGGATCGAGACGCTGCCGCTGCGGATCGAGAAACATGTCGCCAATGCGAAACATGTCGCCGATTGGCTTGAGAAAGACGACCGCGTGACCTCGGTGACCTATGCCGGTCTAGAAAGCTCGCCCTGGAACGCGACGGCGCAGCGGCTTTATCCGAACGGGGCGGGGTCGCTGTTCACCTTCACGATCAAGGGCGGATACGAGGCCGGGGTGAAGCTGGTCGATTCGCTGAAACTGTTCAGCCATGTCGCCAATCTGGGCGATTCCCGCTCATTGGTGATCCATTCGGCTTCGACCACCCACCGCCAGCTGACCGAGGATCAGCAGATCGCGGCCGGGGCCGGTCCCGATGTGGTGCGGCTCTCCATCGGGCTGGAGGACGCCGAAGATCTTATCGCCGATCTCGATCAGGCGCTTGCTGCGGCCACCGGCTGAGCGGGGGCGGCCAGAGTATCAGCCCGGCCAGCAGATGCAGGCCGGGCCGAGATGTCAGTTGCTGCTTGTCGGGCTTTCCGCATCGGTCGAGGCATCCGATGCTGCATCCATCTCGATGTCGTCCGGATTGGGCAGAGTTTCGGTGGACACATCGGTAGCGGCCTCGATCTCTGCCTCGGCTTCTGCCTCACTTGCCTCGCCGGTCGGGTCTTCGGATGCGGTGTCGCTTTCGGTGCCGCTGGCGGAAGGCTCTTCGGCGTCGCCGCTTGGGGCTGTGCCCTGCGCGGGCGATGCATCAGGCGGCGTCTCTGCCTCGTCCGCGTCTGGTGCGGCGGTGGCCTCGGTCGCCGGCAGCGGCATTGGATCGCTTGTCACATCGTCACCTGCTCCGTCTTGGCCAGACGGTGCCGGGGGCGCGTCGGGGCTCTCGGTGGGTGCGGGGCCGGACGGCATGTCGCGGGGCCTGTCGCTTCCGCGCGCCTCATCGCCGCGATCCCGATCCCCACGATCCTCCTCAGGGTTCTTGTCGCCGCGATCTCTCTCACCGTGCTTATCGCCGTGATCGCGATCCTTTCCGCCCGGCATGGCGCAATCCTCGCCACTGGCGAGCGCGAAGGTCAGTTCGACCTCTGAGGTGAACGCCACCTCGCCGCCCTCGACGGGAATGCTGTTCGACTGCGCGCCTGCCGCGTCCATCGCGCGCATCGCCATCGGGCCGGGCGAGGCAATCTCGGCCCGCGGCTCGCCCATGCGCATCAGCCGGCCCAGCTCAAGGCCCGCTGCATCGGCCATGACCCCTGCGCGATGGGTGGCATCCTCGACGGCCAGGCTCAGCGCCTCGTCCTCGGTTGCCTGTGAATCTTCGCGGATGAAGCGGATGCCCTGCATTTCATTGGCGCCGGCATCGACGATGCTGTCCAGAACCTCGCCGACGCGGCCGATATCGGTGACCCGCACGGTCAGCATGTTATGGGCCATATAACCCTCGATCGACGGCGCAGCTCCGCCTTCGGGATAGTTCATCATCGGGTTCAGCGTCAGCCCCGATGTCTGAATGTCCGGAGATTCGACACCGGCATCGCTCAGCGATCGCAGCACGGCGTCCTGCTGCTGCGAGTTCTGCTGCATGGCCGCATCGGCGGTTTCGGCCTGAGTGGTGACGCCCAGCGAGATCATCACCTGATCCGGCGCGACCCGCGCCTCGCCGTGACCGGCCACGGTGAGCATTCCGGGGTGACCGCAGGACTGACCCATGCCGGGCGCGGCCATGGCCGGGGCGGTCAGAAGGGCGGCGCAGGTTCCGCCGAGCAGGGCGGCAATAAGGCGGTTGGAGCGAGGGGCAGGCATGGCGTCTCCTTGTGGTTGTCTCTGTCCGGGCAACGCCGCCGCAGCATGTTTTGTTCATTCACAACCGCGCGCGTTCTTCCAATGGGCGCGCGTTCGGGTTATGCAGGTAAAAAACAAGCCAGCCGGATAAGGCCAGAGCAGATGAACGAGCAGAGCATGATGGGGGCCGAAGCCCCTGACAGGGATTACGCATTGGGGTTCCAGCCGGACGGGGTGCAGCTTCTGCATCGCGACGGCAGTCAATGGGCGGAGCTGGGCAGGGCGCCGTTCGACGGCGATCTGCGCGCAGGTCTCGGCGGTTTTGCGCAGCGCATCCGTGCCGCGAATGCGCCAGGTCTGGCATTGGTGATCCCCGAGGACCAGATCCTCTACACCGATCTGGTGCTGCCTTCGGCGGCCACGACCCGCGATGCGGTTCAGGCCGGTCTGGACGGGCTGACGCCTTACCGGGTCGAAGATCTTGCCTTTGACTACGTCCCCGCCGACGCGGCGCCCGGTGCGTCTGTCAAGATTGCAGCGGTCGCGAAGCAGACGCTTCAGGAGGCCGAGGATTTCGCCGTTCGTCACGGGTTCGCCCCTGATCGCTTTCTCGCCGCGCCCGCGTCCGGCAAGTTCCCCGGCACGCCCGATTTCGGCGCCACCGAGCTTGCCGCGGAATGGGCCCGCGCCGCCGAGCTGACAGAGATTGCCGCGTCAGACGACGCCGCAGAGCCCCAGACCATCGTCACCGCGCCGCCGGCCGCGCCCGACACGGATGGGGCGAAAGACACCGCGCCCGCATCAGCGATCCAGGGCGAGCCACGATCGGATCTGACGATGACGGAACCTGACACCGTGCCCGGCACTCTAATTTCGCGCGTGATCCCGCATGTCATGGCGCAGCGTGCTGACGAAACCCCGACCGACATGCTTGCAGTGTCCGCCGCGACGGTGACGGGTTCCCTCGACATGGCCGGGGCGGCGAGCGCGGCTTCGGTCAATCGCGGTTCAATCGTGCTGCCCGGCGAGGATCCCGTCGCGGAGCCGCAGGCCAATGAGCGCAAGACCGAGCCGCGCGACGCGGGTGACGCGGATAGCCCGGCCTCAGGCTCTGATGCGATGGCTGAGCCGGTCGCCGAAAAACCGCTCTCCGAGCGGGCGCGGGCATTTCATGAACGCGCCAGCGAGGGCCGGAAGGCGCGTCCGGCGCCGACACCGCCCGCGCGCCCGGCACAACCCGGACGGATGGGGCTGAAAGGGGCGTTGCCTCTGGTTTTCCTGCTGCTGATCGCGCTCGGCATCGCCGCGGTGCTGAGCGGTCGTGAGACCGGGCAGGAGGCCGAAATCGCTGCAACCGAACCCTCCGCCTCTGTCGCAGAAGCGCCGAGCGGCGCTGCCCCGGCCGAGCTGGATGATGAGGCGTCGCTTGAGTCTGCTGCGCCCGCGCCGGAAGAAAACGCCCCTTCCGAAAGCGCCGCCGCTGACACAGCCAACGCGGTTCAGAGTGAGACCATAGCGGAAGAACTCGCCGCCGGGTCCGGCGCTGCCGAAACGGTCACTGAAACGGAAGCTGGTGCGCCCGATCGCGCGCTCGATGCTCAGCCGGTCACCACCGACAGCGAGACCGCAGCCGAGGCGGGTGACGCGGACACAGGCACCGACCCCTCCGCCGATCTCCCAGCCGTCACGCTGCGCGAGGATGCCGACGTCGCCGCGGAATCGCCCGACCAGGAACCGCTTCTCGCGCCTGCCGAGACCGCCACGAGTGCCGCCGCACGGATGGTCGATTCCGTCTATCGCAGCGCTGATCCGGTCGGTGAGAGCGAGACGACTGCCGCGGATGCGCCGCCGCCGAGCACGGAAAATGCAGCAGCAACTGCGACGGAGCCTGGCCCCGATCAGCCTGCCGTGACTGGAGCACCGAGCTCTGGGCCCGCGACGGTGACACGTTCGGCCCGGCCAGTGTCGCGGCCCGCGGATCTTTCCCGCAGCGTGAGCTCTGCGTCCGGGACGGCTGGCGGAACCGCCCCGGCCACTGCGCCGGCGCGGCCTTCGTCTGAGCCACCGGCGGAACCCCCGGCGAGCCGCGCCGATATCGGGAGCGCCTCAAATGCTCCCGCACCCGGCGCTCCGGCCAGTTCAACGCTCAGCAGCTCGGCGCGTCCGGTGACGGCGCCGTCGCGCGGCAGCCCGGCTGCCGGATCTGCCGCGCCGGATCCGCGGCCCGACGTGCCGCGCAGCCCGCAGCCCTATGAGCGGCGCGAGCAGCCCGAGCCGACCGGCATCAGGCCACCGCCGAAGCCGGACAGGGAAGCATCCGCTCAGGGCGCCGTGTTGCAGTTGCAGCCGGCGCCTCGTCATATGGCGCTGTTCTCGCTGCGCGGGCAGGGGGCGGCCCTGTCCCGGATCGACGCGCCGTGGCAGCAAGCAGCATCGGAAACCATGAGCTTTACGCCGGTCCGTCTCGCGCAAGCCCGCCCGGCCCCGCGCCCGACGCGCAGCGA
Source organism: Paracoccus sediminicola (assembly GCF_027912835.1). Taxonomy (NCBI): domain Bacteria; kingdom Pseudomonadati; phylum Pseudomonadota; class Alphaproteobacteria; order Rhodobacterales; family Paracoccaceae; genus Paracoccus; species Paracoccus sediminicola. Next base: position 1,515,996 of record NZ_CP115768.1, on the reverse strand, counting down.
TGCGGTAGATGATGCGGTTGCGGCGGCGCTTGCCCCCGAACGCCCGGCCACGCCCGAGAACAGCCCTGCACCCGACAGCGCGGCCTCGGCGCCTGCTGCGTCGTCCGGCGCGACCCGGCTCAGCAGCTCGGCGCGTCCCTCGCGCAAGCCCGGCAACGCCCGATCTGCTTCGACCGCTGCTGCTGCGGCCGCTTCTGCGTCGAGCGGAGCGGTCGAGGCGGCAATTGCCGAGGCCGTGTCGTCGTCCCCCGCCGTTCCGGGGCGGGTGGCACTGACCCCATTGACCAGCTCATCCCGCCCGCTGCGCCGGGGCACACCGCCCGCGGCCTCGGGCAATTCGAACGACACCGATGCGGCGGTGACAGCCGCGCTCGCCGATTCTCCCGCGGATCGCGATGACGGGACACTTGCGCCAGAGCCAGAACCTGATGCAGGGGAATCGAAAGCCGAGGCCGAGGCCGCGGCACTGGCCGAGCGCCGCCGTCTGGATGAAGAATTGCAACGCCAGGCCGAGCAGCGCATGCGCGAGCGTGCCGCATCCGATGCCCGCGCCGCCGCCCAGGCCAAGGCTGCCGCAGAAGCCCGCGCCCGTGCGCAGGCAGAGGCCGAAGCCGCCGCCGCCGCCCGCCGCAACCAGACCTATCGCCCGCCCGAGATCGACAATGAACCCGAGGTGCGGTCCGCTGCGGTCGCCAGCAGCGGCAATGCTGCCAGTTCGGCAACGACCAAGGGGATCGATCTGAACGCCACCCAGCTGATCGGCACGGTCGGCGCAGGCAAGGCGAGCCGCGGCCTGATCCGTCTGCGCAACGGCAAGATCGTCACCGTGCGGCTCGGCGACAAGATCAATGGCGGGCAGATCACCGAGATCGGCAATGGCGGCTTGCAATATGTCCGGGCCGGGCGCAAATACGCTCTGCCGATTTTGAACGGGCGCTAATTTGAGATGGCCGATTTTCTGCTGCTTGCAACAGTCTATCTGTTGACGATGATCATTGCCGTCCCGGTCTCGACGAGACTGGGGCTAGGTTCGGTGCTGGGTTATCTGATCGCCGGGATCGTGATCGGTCCGGTGCTTGGCCTGGCCGGGCAGGAAATGCACGATCTTCAGCATTTCGCGGAATTCGGTGTGGTGATGATGCTGTTCATCATCGGGCTGGAACTGGAACCCCGCGTGTTGTGGAGCATGCGCTCCCGGCTGGTCGGTCTCGGCGGTTTGCAGATCGCGGGAACGCTCGGGCTGATCTTTGTCGTCGCGCTGCTGCTGAATCAGAGCTGGCAGGTGGCGCTGGCAATCGGGATGATCCTGTCGCTGAGCTCCACCGCGATCGTCCTGCAGACACTGACCGAAAAGAACCTCATGCAGACCCGGGGCGGACGTGATGCGTTCGCGGTGTTGCTGACCCAGGATATCGTGGTGATCCCGATGCTGGCGCTGATGCCGCTTCTGGCCCGATCGCCGGTGCAGGAGGCCGGTGCCGAATCGGTTGGCGGCGCCTTCATGGCGCAGCTTCCGGGCTGGGCGGCGGCGCTGGCGACGCTGGCCGCCATCGCGCTTGTCGTCCTGATCGGCATGTATGCGATCCGGCCGCTTTTCCGCTTCGTCCACTCGGCCCGGCTGCGTGAGATGGACACGATCATGGCGCTGTTCATCGTCGTCGGGATCGCCTCGCTCATGAGCTTTGTCGGTTTGTCCCCTGCGCTCGGCACCTTCCTGGCCGGGGTGATGCTTGCCGGGTCCGAGTTCAAGCACGAGCTGGAATCCCAGATCGAGCCGTTCAAGGGTCTGTTGCTGGGTTTGTTCTTCATCACCGTCGGGGCGGGGATGAATTTCAATCTTCTGGCCGAGATGCCGGTGCTGGTCATCGCGGTGACGGCGGTGCTGATCGCAATCAAGGCGGGTGTGCTGAATCTGATTGCCCGCTCAGCTCGGATGCCGCCGCGGGATCGCGCGCTGTTCACGCTGTCGCTGGCGCAGGCCGGCGAGTTCGGCTTTGTGCTGGTGTCTTACGCGGTGGCGCTGAACGTGCTGCCGGACCGCATGGCGCAGGGCTTTCTGCTGGTCATCGCGCTGTCCATGCTGATCACGCCGCTGCTGTTCATCGCCAGCGACAAGCTGCGCCGCCGGATGGCCGAGAGTCATGGCGATGCGCAGGGCCCCGACGATATCGAGGATCAGCAGCCGATCATCATTGCCGGGATCGGGCGCTTCGGGCAGGTGGTCAACCGTCTGGTGACGTTTTCGGGGCTGAACACAACGGTGCTCGATCACGATCTCAAGCTGATCCAGCTGATGCGGCGCTTCGGCTTCAAGGGATATTTCGGCGACCCGACGCGGCCCGAGATCCTGTCCGCCGCCGGTCTCGACAAGGCGCGGATCCTCGTCGCCGCGCTGGATGATCCCGAGGCCAATCTCAAGCTGGTGCAATATGCGCGCGAAAAGCGCCCGCACGGGCTGACGATCATCGCCCGTGCGCGCGACCGGATCACGGTCTATGCGCTCTATAAGGCCGGGGCGGATCACATCGTCCGCGAGATGTTCGATTCGAGCCTGCGTGTCGGGCGCTATGTCCTGGAGAATGCAGGATTTTCCGAATACGAGGCGCATGAGGCCGAGGCGATCTTCTATAAGATTGACCGCAACAGCCTGCGCGAGCTGGCTGAGCTTTGGGATCCGGGCATCCCGGCAGAGGAAAACGAGCCCTATATCGACCGCACTCGCCGCGTGAACCAGGAGCTTGAGACCGCGCTGATGGAGCGGTTCTCTCACGGTCCGGCGGCAGGTCCGATCACTTCGGACGAGGACGACCCCGAACCGGAGCACGGGCTGAAGGATTAATCGCGCCGGGGCAGGCCGAGCCAGCGCGGGGTGCGGCGGGCGTAGTCCCGCCATGCGGGATCGCGGCGCAGCAGCTCTTCCTCACGGTGGATCTGGATCGAAGCCGCGCCGGTGATGAGCAGGGCGGCGGCGACCATGATCCAGCCCGCGACCGGTATCAGTGCCCAGGCCAGAAGAATCTGCCCGACAAAGACCGGGTTGCGTGAGAGGCGAAACGGGCCGTCGATGACCAGCCTCCCGATTGCGCCCTGCGCCGCGCCGATGCGCCAGGACGCGCCCATATGCAGCTGTGCCCAAAGCGCAAGACCCGCCCCGATCGCGGCGAGGATGATCCAGAGCGCACCACCGCCGAAGCCATGGAACAAGGGCCAGATCACCATCGCCACAAAACCGAGCCGGAATCCCCAGGCCGATAGCGTCTGCCCCGGCGCATGAAACAGCCAGACCGAGCGCTCTGCGCGTTTCTGCGCCAGGGCGGTCAGCCACAGAAATGCCGCAACATATCCGGCGCTGACCAGCCAGGCGATAAACCGGATCATCTCCATTGGAGCTCTTTCGATGCGGGCTGCGTCCCGGAGCCATGAAAAAGGGCCACCCAAGGGCAGCCCTTTCGCGATCTTGAAGCCGCTCGGCTTAAGCCGCGCGCGCGACCAGCACGTCATCCACCTTTTTCTGCGCCCCGGCAGCGTCGATGCCGCTGACGGCAGCGACCTCGCGGGTCAGGCGGTCGAGCGCGGCTTCGTAAAGCTGACGCTCGGAATAGGATTGCTCGCGCTGATCGTCGTTGCGGTGCAGATCGCGCACCACCTCGGCAATGGCAAGCAGATCGCCGGAATTGATCTTCTGCTCATATTCCTGCGCCCGGCGCGACCACATGGCGCGCTTGACGCGGGCCTTGCCCTTCAGCGTCGTCAGCGCCTGTTCCACCAGATCCGGGCTGGCGAGGCCGCGCATCCCGATCTCGGCGGCGCGGGCGGTCGGCACGCGTAGGGTCATCTTGTCCTTTTCGAAGGAAATCACGAACATTTCCAGCGCCATACCGGCGACTTCCTGTTCCTCGATCGAGACGATCTTGCCCACGCCATGCGCGGGGTACACAACGAAGTCATCGGGGCGGAATTCGGATTTCTTGGCTTTGGACATTCTGGTTCCTTCCAGTTGGCGCCGTGCTGCGCAGTGTCTCAGCGGCGCAAAAAACCCACGCGGCGGGGGCAGGCCCCTATCCGTTGGGTCATGTTATTACGATCATTGCTCCGTCGGGCAGACGACGGCGGGCCTTCCTTTCCATGCCGGGAGAGGGCACTCGCCCGGCAGAATATGTCACGAATATATCACAAAAACACGTGCCAAGAAACCCGCCTCGCTGCGCCGCGACATCGCGACGCAAAGGCCGGGTTTCCCGTTTGTTTTCAGCGCCTTGATCGTCATGCACTGAATAAGGCGGCGATTCGCCGCCCTTGCGCCGGCTCAGTCGCCCTCGCCGGGATTCGCGCTGAAATATTTCTCCAGCTTGCCGGTGACGCCGTCCATTTCCTCGGCCTGGGGCATCGGGTCCTTCTTCTGGGTGATGACTGGCCATTGCTCGGCATATTTCCGGTTCATCTCGACCCAGGGCTCCATATCCGGCTCGGTATCGGGGCGGATCGCGTCGGCCGGGCACTCGGGCTCGCACACACCGCAATCGATGCATTCATCGGGGTGGATCACCAGCGTGTTCTCCCCCTCATAGAAACAGTCCACGGGGCAGACCTCGACACAGTCGGTGTATTTGCACATGATGCAATTATCGGTGACGATATAGGTCATTCGCGCGTCCTTTTCGGCGTTCGGTGTTTCACCTAGCCCTCAGAGCAGGGCCTTTCAAGCCAATATCTGCGGGTTTTTCCGGGGGCGCTGCCTAAACCGCTCCGTCATGCGGCAACGCCGCGCGGATGGCATTTTCCGACAGGCGGGACAGCGTTTTGCGATCCTTGCCCGTGACGGGAATCGGTTCGTGCAGGTCGATTTCAGCGCGACCCTGTCTTGGCGCAGACAGCACCGCGAGAATATGCGGTCCAAGCGCCATATCCGCCCACCAGCCATAGAAGCGCGGGTCCTCTTCCTTCGGGGCGTGATAAATGACGGTCGCCGGCTGGATGGCCAGATCGGCGGGCAGCTCGGGTGAGAGAAAGCCCTGGAACAGGGTCGGCTTGAACGGCAGCACCCTCAGGCTGTCGCTCGAGGTGCCCTCGGGAAAGAACAGCAGCCGGTGCCCGGCGCGTGTGCGCGCGGCGAACTCGACCGCTTGAGCCTGCGCCAGCCGCCGGTCGCGGGCCACGAAATGCGTGTCGGTGACGCGGGTGAGGATGTTGATCCCCGGCCAGGTCGAGACCTCGGATTTGGCGACGAAGAAGACCGGCATGGCGGCGTTCAGCGTGAAGATATCAAGCCAGCTTGCATGGTTGGCCACGACGGCGCCCGGGCCGCGCATCGGCGTTCCGCGCCGCGTCCAGCCGATGCCGATGAAGAACAGAACCCCTCGGCAGACGCCCTGCACGAAAGGCCCGGTGACCGGGCGGCGCGGCCCGGCAAATACCCGCTCGATCAGGCGCAGCAGGATCAGGACGGGGACCCCGGCCGCCAGCAGCCCAACCGCCGGGACGCCACGGCGAAGAACCCGCAGCCAGCCGCGCCAGCCCGGACTGCGCATCTCCGGCAGTGGCGCCTTGGCCCAGCCTTGCGGCTCTAGCCCTTGCTCTGCCATCGGGACGTATAGAAAGCGCGATGCTTGGCCGACATTGCCCCGGTATCCATCAGAAGCAGCACGTCGGTGGTGTTGAAGTCGCGGTCGATAAAGGCGCCTTCGCCGACCCTGCCGCCGAGGCGCAGATAGGCCTTGATAAGCGCCGGCATGGCCACCATCGCGGCGCGCCGGTCGATCGCGTCGTCCGGGATGAGATCCATGCGGTGAAACCCGTCCGCGCGGGCAACGGGCCGGATCGCTTCGGGGGCGAGATGATGGTGATGAAGCCAGCTCAGCGGTTGTGCAAGCGTGTCTGTATCGGTGCCGTGGAACGAGGCGACACCGAACAGGATTTCGATCCCCAGCTCCAGCACATATTCCGAAAGCGCGTTCCACAGCAGGAACATGCCCGAGCCGCCGCGATATTCGGGCAGCACGCAAGAGCGCCCAAGTTCCAATAAGGGCCGGCCCGATGCCCGCAGTGGCGACAGATCATATTCGCCGTCGCAATAGAAGCGACCGAACTCGGCGGCGCGGCTGCCCGGCAAAAGCCGGTAGACTCCGACCACGTGATCCAGCGCCGACGCATCGCGGCGCTGATCGACCAGAACGAGGTGATCGACCACCTCGTCGAACTCGTCCCGCTCCAGCCGGGCCTCGTGATCGACCAGAGCGCCATCACCGCCCAGCTCCTCGACGAAGACGCGATAGCGCAGCCGCTGCGCGGCCTGAAGATCGGCCGTGCTGCGGGCAATGCGGATATCGAAGAAATGGCTGTCCGGATTCATCAGTTCGCTGCCTGCCAGAATGCGCCGTGTCTAGGCAAGAGGACGACGCTTTGCAATATCCGGCCTATCACCGAAGATTGTCTCAAATTGAATTGACACAGCTTTAGGTTGAATACATCTTGCGCGCATGCCGGACTTATTCCGTGTCCATATCAACGAGTTCCAGCGTCACGCGGGTGCCGTCGATCACCCGTTTGCCCGCTTCGGCGAAGTTGACGGTGATCCGGTCGCCGATCCGCGACTGGACCTGACCCAGCCCCCAGTCAGGGGCATGGGGATGGCGCACGATCATACCGGGTTCCAGAAATTCGTTCATCGAAAGCCTCTCTGACATGGAATACGCGTCACCACCTGCCGCCGCAATCTCTGCGGCGGAGCCGAATGAAACAGAAGCCGTGTTTGCCGCCCGGATTGCGGCGCTTGTCGGTTCGCGGCTCTGCCATGACCTTGTCTCGCCCATCGGCGCGATCGGCAACGGGGTCGAGCTATTGCAGATGAGCACTGCGGCGGCGGGGCTGGACGACAGTCCCGAGATCGCGCTGATCGCCGAAGCGCTGGCGTCTGCCCGTACCCGCATCGACTGCTTCCGCATCGCCTTCGGCGCGGCGGGTCAGGCGCAACGCATGACCCAGGCCGAGTTCGGGCGGCTGATCTCTGATCTGGGGCAGGGCGGGCGCAGCCGCATCGTCGCCGAGACCGAGGGCGATCTGTCGCGCGGCACGGTCAAGATGCTGCTGCTGGCACTGATGTGCCTTGAGACGGCCATGCCTTGGGGCGCGCAGATCACCATCCGGCAGACGGGTCGCGCCTGGCGGCTGCGCGCCATCGGAGACCGCGCCCGCGCCGATCCGCTGCTTTGGGCCTGGCTGGATGGCGGGGCAGAGGAGCTGCCCGAGCCCGACCCGTCCACGGTCCATTTCGCCCTGCTCGGGCTGGAATTGGCACGGGCCGGGCGCAAGGCGGATTGGTCGGTGGAAGAAACCGGCGCCAATATCTCGTTCTGATCCAGGCTAACCGCGCCGCTCTCAGCTGCGCGTGGTGCCGTCTCCGGTGACCAGATATTTGAAGCTTGTCAGCTGCTCGGCGCCGACCGGGCCGCGCGCATGCATCTTGCCGGTGGCGATGCCGATCTCGGCGCCCATGCCGAACTCGCCACCATCGGCAAATTGGGTCGAGGCGTTGCGCATCAGAATGGCGCTGTCGAGCCGGGCAAAGAAGCGCGCCGCCGCCGCGTCATCCTCGGTCAGGATCGCATCGGTATGGCCCGAGCCATGAGCGCGGATATGCGCAACTGCCTCGTCCACCCCGTCGACCAGCCGGACGGCGATGATGCTGTCGAGAAACTCGCGCCCGAAATCCTCCGGCGTGGCCTCGACCGTGCCGGAATGCTGCGCCAGCGCGCCTTCGGCCCGGACCTCGACCCCGGCCTCCAGAAGGTCGCGGATCAGGACATCGCCATGTTTGTCGTGGAAATCGCGATCGATCAGCAGGCATTCGGCTGCGCCGCACACCCCGGTCCGCCGCGTCTTGGCATTCAGCACCACGCGCCGCGCCTTTTCCAGATCGGCGGCGCCATCGGCATAGATATGGACGATCCCCTCCAGATGGGCGAAGACCGGCACCCGCGCCTCGCGCTGGACGAGGCCGACAAGCCCCTTGCCGCCGCGCGGAATGATGACATCGATCAGCCCCTGCGCACGGAGCATGGCGCTCACCGCATCGCGATCGCGGGTCGGCACGATCTGGATGGCCGTCTCCGGCAGACCGGCAGCGCGCAGCCCGGCGACCATGCAGCCATGCAGCGCGGAAGACGAGTGAATCGAGTCGCTGCCGCCGCGCAGAATTACCGCATTGCCGGATTTCAGCGCCAGAGCGCCCGCATCGGCAGTCACGTTGGGCCGGCTTTCATAAATCACCCCCAGCACGCCGAGCGGCGTCGATACGCGCTGGATATGCAGCCCGGTCGGACGATCCCATTCGGCCAGCACCCTGCCCACCGGATCGGGCTGAGCGGCGATGGCGCGCAGGCTGTCGGCAATCGCGTGCAGCCGGTCAGGCGTCAGGGTCAGGCGGTCGATCATCGCCTCTGACAGGCCTTTGGCTTGCGCATAATCCAGATCGCTCGCATTCGCTTCGAGGATCTCGGCCTCGCGCGCGGCAACCGCATCTGCTGCACCGTCGAGCGCGGTCCGCTTCTGTCCCTCTTCGGCAAAAGCCAGCTCTGCCGCCGCAACGCGGGCGGCCTCGCCCATCCGGGCGATCAGCGTCTCGGCCTGGTCGTTCGCGCCATCCATTGCGCTCTCCTTCTGCGAGGGCTCTGCCCCTGATCTGATGCTATTGGCGCCCATCGGCAAGGGCCGCCACGCCGGGCAGATCCTTGCCCTCCATCCATTCCAGGAACGCACCGCCAGCGGTCGAGATAAAGGTGAAATCCCCGGCCACACCGGCCTTGTTCAGCGCCGCCACCGTATCGCCGCCGCCCGCGACCGAGGTCAGCTTGTCCTCGCGGGTCAAGCGGGCGGCCTCTTGTGCGGCGGCGTTGGTGGCGTTGTCGAACGGGGCGATCTCGAACGCGCCGAGCGGACCGTTCCAGATCAGCGTCTTGGAGCTGGCGAAAACGTCGCTGATCGCCTGCACGGTCTCGGAACCGGCATCGAGGATCATCGCATCGGGCGGGCAGGCATCGGCGGGCACGGTTTCGGACGCGGCGCCCTCCTTGAACTCGCGTGCCACGACCACATCGGTTGGCAGATGGATCGTGCAGCCTGTCTCGCCCGCCTTGGCGAGAATGTCGTTCGCCGTTCCGGCCATGTCGCGTTCGGCCAGCGATTTGCCCACCTCGATGCCCTGCGCGACGAGGAAGGTGTTCGCCATGCCGCCGCCGATCACCAGATGGTCGACTTTCTCGATCAGGTTCGACAGCAGGTCGAGCTTGGTCGAGACCTTGGCCCCGCCGACCACCGCCACAACCGGGCGGACCGGATCACCAAGCGCCGCGTTCAGCGCGTCCAGCTCGGCCTCCATCAGCTTGCCTGCCGCCGAAGGCAGAAGCTGCGCCAGCCCCTCGGTCGAGGCATGCGCCCGATGCGCGGCCGAGAAGGCGTCGTTCACATAGATCTCGCCCAGTGCCGCAAGCGAGGCGGCGAAGGTCGGGTCGTTGCTTTCCTCTCCGGGATAGAAGCGCGTATTTTCCAGCAGCACCACATCGCCCGGCTGCATCGCCGCGACTGCGCGCTTGGCCGGACCTCCCACCGCTTCCGAGGCGAAGGTCACCTTCTGCTCAAGCGCCGCTTCGAGCGCGGGCTGGATCTGTTCCAGCGACATGCCATCGACGCGCTTTCCCTTGGGACGGTCGAAATGCGCCATCAGCACCACCTTACCGCCCGCGTCCTGGATCGCCCGCACGGTTGGCACGATCTTGTCGATCCGCGTGGTGTCGGTCACCTTGCCGTCATCGGTCGGCACGTTGAGATCGACGCGGGTGAGGACGACTTTTCCGTCGAGGTCCATATCTTCGATGCGGTTGAACTTCATCGCAGCCTCCGGTGCTATATCCGAACTGGGTTTTGGGGCATCCTCACAGGATCGTCAATGCGCCGTGCGGGCACCCGTGACGGCTTCGTGCGTTGCAGGGCAGGGTCGGACGGGTTACGTCTGAGCCCGAAGCGAATGCCAAAGGAGGCCCGCATGGCCGATATCAAGGATCCCGAGAACACCGTCATCATCGAGCTGAAGGACGGGCCGGTCACCATCGAGCTGCTGCCCGATGTCGCGCCCAAACATGTCGAGCGCATGAAGGAACTCGCCCGCGCTGGCGAATATGACAATGTCGCGTTTCATCGCGTGATCGAGGGCTTCATGGCCCAGACCGGCGATGTCGAGCATGGCGACATGGAGAATGACTTCAACGCTCGTCGCTGCGGCACGGGCGGGTCCAAGCTGGACGACCTGCCGGCAGAGTTCTCGAAGATCCCGCATGATCGCGGCACGCTGGGTGCAGCCCGCAGCCAGAACCCGAACAGCGCGAACAGCCAGTTCTTCATCAATTTCAAGGATAACCACTTCCTGAACGGACAATATACCGTCTATGGCCGTGTGATCGACGGGATGGAACATGTCGACGCCATCGCCCGCGGCGAGCCGCCGGCGAATCCGGACCGGATGATTTCGGTGAAGGTGGCTTCGGATGTTTGATAAACTCGCGATTTCCGCTGCCCTCTGCCTCGCCGTCGGTTCAGCATCGGCGCAGGGCATTCAGGGCGTCAGCGACGGCCCCGGCCCGAATCTGGTGATCGAAATCGCCGATGCCTCGGGCGAACCCAAGGGCACGATCACGCTGGATCTCTATGAGGACAAGGCACCCAACCATGTCGCGCGGCTCGTCGAGCTGGCGCAGTCCGGCGCTTATGACGGGGTGGTGTTTCACCGCGTGATCGACGGCTTCATGGCGCAGACCGGCGATGTCGAGTTCGGAAAGCAGGACGGCGATACCGCAATGGCCGGAATGGGCGGGTCGGACATGCCCGATCTCGAAGCCGAGTTCAGCGATGTCTCCTTTCAGGCCGGCACGGTCGGCATGGCCCGCAGCCAGGACCCGAACAGTGCCAACAGCCAGTTCTTCATCGATCTGGCACCTGCGACCTTCCTCGATGGGGAATACACCGTGGTCGGTCAGCTGGTCGATGGCTGGGAGGTGCTACAATCGGTGAAGAAGGGCGATCCGGCCGCGAATGGGTCGGTGGACGAGCCCGATTACATGGCCTCTGTCACCGTCAGCGAATGATCTGAGGGGCGGGCCGAACCCCGCAACCTGAGCAACTTCGCCCGCCGGATCAGCTCTGGCGGGCGTTTTGCGCTGCGGTCTGGGCGCTCAGCCCGGCACTCCGTCAGTCCCGCGCGCCATATTCGCGCAGCAATTCCTCGCAATAGCGGTTATGCGCCTCAGCTGCCAGCGACAATGCGGTCTGGCCATCGTCGGCGCGGGCATTGGGATCTGCCCCTGCCTCCAGCAGAGCAGCCACGACATCGTCGCGCTCGAACTCTTCCATCGCGGTCAGAAGCGGCGTGCGACCCTGATCGTCGCGGGCTTCGATATCGGCGCCGTATTCCACGATCAGCGGGACGTAACGTCCCTCGGAGATGATATGAAGAAGGGTGATGCCTTCGTCATTGGCGCTGTTCACATCGGCCCCGTGCTTCATCAGCAGCGCAAAGATCTCGGGGTCGAAAGACGTATCCATCCTCGTCACCGCCGAGAAACCGAATTCGCCGGTCGCGGTGGCATATTCGCGGTCCTCGCTCAGCATCTGCTCGACGAGATCGCGATCCCCGGTTTCCACCGCATGCAGAAATCGCTCGACGGCTTCTTCCTCGCCGGTCTCGGTCGGTGCCGTCTCTGGGGCGTCCCCGGCAGGCTGACCGAATATTTCCCTCAACATGCCGAGAAAACGATTCATGAGAGCTGCACCATCCGATGCTTCTTCCTGCCGACCGAGACCTTCAGCCCGTCGCCGATCACCGCCGCATCGACCTGTGTCTGCGGGTCGCTGACCGCTTCGTTGTTCAGCCGCAGCCCGCCCTCGGCGATCAGCCGCTTGGCCTCTTTGCCCGACCCGGTGATGCCGGTCTGCGACAAAAGCTGAACGACGGAGAGCGGCAGCGCATCCTCCCCGATCGTCACGATCTCCAGATCGCCGCCGGCGCCGCCCTGTTCGAACACCTGGCGCGCGGTCGCCTCGGCAGAGGCTGCCGCCTCGGCCCCGTGCAGCAGCGTGGTGACCTCGTTCGCCAGCCGCACCTTGGCCTCGTTGATCTCGGACCCCGCAAGCGCGCCCAGACGGTCGCATTCATCCACCGGCAATTCGGTGTAAAGCTTCAGGAAACGGCCCACATCGGCATCGGTGGTGTTGCGCCAGAATTGCCAGAATTCGTAAGGCGACAGCATGTCGCCGCTCAGCCAGATCGCGCCGCCCTGGGATTTGCCCATCTTGCGCCCGTCGCTTGTCGTCAGCAGCGGCGTGGTCAGCCCCCAGATCTCGGTATCGAGGACGCGCCGCGTCAGGTCGATCCCGTTCACGATATTGCCCCACTGATCCGAGCCGCCCATCTGGAGCGAACAGCCGTAGCGCCGGTTCAGTTCCAGAAAGTCATAGGCCTGGAGGATCATGTAATTGAACTCGAGGAAGCTCAGCGACTGCTCGCGATCCAGCCGAGACTTCACCGATTCGAAGCTGAGCATCCGGTTGACGCTGAAATGCCGCCCGATATCGCGCAGAAAATCGAGGTAGTTCAGCCCGTCCAGCCACTCGGCATTGTTCAGCATCATCGCGCCGCTTTGATTGTAGTCAAGATAGCGCGCAAAGACCCTTTGCATCCCGTCGATATTCGACTGGATCTGTTCGGGGCCCAGCAAGGGGCGCTCTTCGCTGCGGAAGGACGGATCGCCCACCTTGGTCGTGCCGCCCCCCATCAGCGTGATCGGGCGGTTGCCGGTTTTCTGGAACCAGCGAAGCAGCATGATGTTCAGCAGATGCCCGACATGCAGGCTGGCCGCCGTCGCGTCATAGCCGATATAGGCCGTGACCGGCCCCTCGATCAAAGCCTCGTCAAGCGCGGTCAGATCGGTGCAATCGGCCAGAAAGCCCCGCTCCATGATGATGCGCAGAAAGTCTGATTTTGGGGTCGGGGTCATGGGTTTTTCCTTCTCGATGTGCCGGATATACCGGGGCAGAGAAGGAAGGAAAACCCATGACAGGCAGGATGATCCGGGCTTTGGGCATGATGTCGGGCACCTCGCTCGACGGGGTGGATGCGGCGCTGATCGAAACCGATGGCGAACGGATCGGCGGGTTCGGGCGCAGTGGCTACCGCGCCTATTCCGGCAATGAGGCCGAGATCCTGCACGCCGCGCTTGGCCGCTGGCCGGGCGATGAGGGCGTGGCCGACGCCGCCGAGCTGTCGGTCGCGGCCCATGCGGCGCTTGCGGCAGAGTTCCCCGAGGCCGCGCTGATCGGCTATCACGGCCAGACGCTGACCCATGATCCGGGCGGGCGCGGCACGCATCAGGCAGGCTCCGGCGCGGATCTGGCGCGGCAGACCGGTCGCCGCGTGATCTGGGATTTCCGCAGCGAGGATGTGCGTCAGGGCGGGCAGGGCGCGCCGCTTGCGCCGTTCTTCCACTGGGCCTGTGCCGACTGGGCCGCGCGCGAGGGAACGATGGCGCCCGCGCCGGTGCTGTTTCTCAATCTCGGCGGGGTTGGCAACCTGACCTGGGTGGATCCGTCTGCGGCAGGGCCGGAACAGGGCTGCCTCGCCTTCGATACCGGCCCGGCCAATGCGCCGATCAACGATATGATCCGCGCGCGCGGGCTCGGCGCGCGGGACGAAGGCGGCGCGCTCGCGGCCAGAGGCCGCGCCGATCCGGCCATCGTCGATGACTTCCTGCGCCACCCCTATTTCGCGCGCACCCCGCCGAAATCGCTGGACCGGGATGCTTTTGCGGGTCTGTCGCGGGCGGTTGCGGAGCTTGACGCCGAAGATGCGGCCGCCACGCTTGTCGCCGCGCTCGCGGCCTCGGTCGTCGCCGGATTCGACCATCTGCCGTCGCCGCCCGAGCAGGTTCTCGTCTGCGGCGGGGGGCGTCACAATGCGGCGATCATGGCGGCGCTGTCATCGGCATTGCCCTGTGAGGTGCTGCCGGTCGAGGCGATCGGGCTGGACGGAGACATGCTGGAAGCGCAGGCCTTCGGCTGGCTGGCGGTGCGGGTGTTGCGCGGCCTGCCCACCTCCGGCCCGGCGACGACCGCCGCGCCCGCGCCGGTTTGCGGCGGGCGGATCAGCACGCCGCGCGGAACGGAATCGGATTTTTCCGATTCCTCGCTTGACGGCTCCGGCCACTCCGCGTAAATCCCCGCTACCCCGGCGGGCGATCATGCCGGGGTTGGTGAGCATGCGGTTGTAGCTCAGTTGGTTAGAGTACCGGCCTGTCACGCCGGGGGTCGCGGGTTCGAGCCCCGTCAACCGCGCCACCACCATCGCCCGAGAATGATGCGCGGTTGTAGCTCAGTTGGTTAGAGTACCGGCCTGTCACGCCGGGGGTCGCGGGTTCGAGCCCCGTCAACCGCGCCATCATTATCACCCCGCTCTCATTTCGTCCCGAAATACTGGCATCTTCGGTGTTCAAATACCTGTCATGCGCGGCTTGTGCAAAGCAGCCTGCGGTGGCGATTTTCCGCGATGCTTCCGGTATAGGTTGCGCTGCGGTCGCTAACATTCGCTTGTTAGCGCAACCGGCTGTTGCCGGGCCTCCCGGCGCTGCTACAACCGCGCCAGTTTCATTCATCGGGGGACGCCATGAAGGCCACCAATACCGTCAAGAAAATCCTCGCCAATTACGAAGGCGAAAATCCCGGCGTGAAGGGCAATCTCTGCCGCATGCTGATGCAGGGCAAGCTGGGTGGCTCTGGCAAGATGATCATCCTTCCGGTCGATCAGGGATTCGAACACGGCCCGGCGCGCAGCTTCGCGCCGAATGCGGCGGGCTATGATCCCCATTACCACTATAAGCTGGCCATTGACGCGGGGCTGAACGCCTATGCAGCCCCTCTGGGCATGATCGAGGCGGGCGCCGACAGCTTCGCGGGCCAGATCCCGACGATCCTGAAATGCAACAGCGCGAACAGCCTGATGTCCGACACCGCTGGCAAGAACCAGGCTGTGACGGCGACCGTGCAGGACGCGCTGCGGCTGGGGTGCTCGGCGATCGGCTTCACCATCTATCCGGGTTCCGACATGGCGCTGGACATGTTCGAGGAGATCTCGGAAATGCGTGCCGAGGCGGCCGCCGTCGGCATCCCCACCGTGATCTGGTCCTATCCGCGCGGTGAGGCGATCAGCAAGGATGGCGAGACCGCCATCGACATCGCAGCCTACGCCGCGCAGATCGCGGCGCTGCTGGGCGCGCATATCATCAAGATCAAGCTCTCGACCGACCATCTGGAAAACAAGGACGCCAAGAAGGTCTATGAGGCGCAGAAGATCGACGTCTCGACCCAGGCCAAGCGCGTGCAGCATTGCATGGACGCGGCCTTTGGCGGGCGCCGGATCGTGGTGTTTTCGGGCGGCGCGGCGAAGGGGGCCGACGCGGTCTATGACGATGCCCGCGCGATCCGCGATGGCGGCGGCAATGGTTCGATCATCGGGCGCAACAGCTTCCAGCGCTCGCGCGAGGACGCGCTGGATATGCTGGGCAAGCTGGTCGACATCTATAAGGGCCGCGACTGATCGCAGCCGCCGGACCGGGGCGCTGCCCCGGACCCCGGGATATTTGTGTCAGGATGAAGGGCCGCAACCCGCGGCCCTTTTTCGCGCTTTGCATTCCAGCCCCGCCGGATCGCAGCATTTTTGTGTCGCCGGGGCGCAGCGGCCTTGCGCGCAATGCGGTGCCGCCCTAGAAGGTGGCCGATTTTGAGACCTCGCAGGCGAGGCAGCTGGAGGGACGACATGCCCTTGTTGGTGATGAAATTCGGCGGCACCTCCGTCGCCGATCTCGACCGGATCCGGAACGCGGCCCAGAAGGTCAAGCGTGAGGTCGAGCGCGGCTATGATGTCATTGTCATCGTCAGCGCCATGTCGGGCAAGACCAATGAGCTCGTCGGCTGGGTCGAACAGACTTCGCCCTTGTTCGATGCGCGTGAATATGACGCCGTGGTCAGCTCGGGCGAGAATGTGACGGCAGGGCTGATGGCGCTGACCTTGCAGGAGATGGAGATCCCGGCCCGGTCATGGCAGGGCTGGCAGGTGCCGATCAACACCACCGACGCGCATTCGGCTGCGCGTTTCGTCGATATTCCGCGCGCCAATATCGACCAGAAATTCGGCGAGGGGTTCAAGGTCGCGGTGATTGCTGGTTTCCAGGGGGTGGCCGAGGACAACCGGATCACCACGCTTGGCCGTGGCGGGTCGGACACCACCGCCGTCGCCTTCGCCGCCGCTTTTGACGCCGAGCGCTGCGACATCTATACCGATGTGGACGGGGTCTATACGACCGACCCGCGCATCACCTCGAAAGCCCGCAAGCTGAGCCGCATCGCCTTCGAGGAGATGCTGGAGCTGGCCAGCCTCGGGGCGAAGGTGCTTCAGACCCGCTCGGTCGAGCTGGCGATGCGTTACAATGTCCGTCTCCGGGTGCTGTCCTCCTTCGAGGATACGGATGAGAACTCGGGCACTCTGGTCTGTGATGAGGATGAGATCATGGAATCGAAAGTCGTGAACGGCGTCGCGTTTTCCCGCGACGAGGCCAAGATCACCCTCGTGACGGTCGAGGATCGCCCCGGCATATCGGCGGCAATCTTTGCACCGCTGGCGGAGGCAGGGGTGAATGTGGACATGATCGTCCAGAATATCTCGGAAAAGAATTTCGAGCATCACAAGGGCTCGGTCACCGACATGACGTTCTCCTGCCCGATCAACCAGGTCGAGCGGGCGAAGAAGGCGATGGAAGATGCGCGCCAGTCGGGCAGCATCCAGTATGACGAGCTGATCGTCGATACCGATGTCGCCAAGGTCAGCGTGGTCGGGATCGGCATGCGCTCTCATGCGGGTGTCGCGGCGCGCATGTTTCGGGCACTTGCCGATGAAAACATCAATATCAAGGTGATCTCGACCTCCGAGATCAAGATCTCCGTGCTGATCGACCGCAAATACATGGAGCTGGCCGTGCAGGCGCTGCATGATGCGTTCGAGCTGGAGAAATCCGCATAACGCCGCGCAACGGGCGCGACAGGGCAGGGGGCGATGCCGCACCGCAAGGACAGTGACTCTCGGCGATTGCTGCGCCGGCTGCGCGATACGCTCGGCTCGGCCGGGGCGAGCCAGGACCGGCTGGACAGCATCACCCATCACATCGCCGATTCGATGGGAACCGAAGTCTGCTCGATCTATCTGTTCCGCGATTCCGAGACGCTGGAGCTTTGCGCGACCGAGGGGCTGAAGGCCGAGGCGGTGCACCAGACCCGGCTGCGGCTGGGCGAGGGTCTGGTCGGACGGGTCGCGCGCACGGGGCGGCATATCAACAGCGCCAATGCGCCATCCGAGCAGGGTTTCCGCTTCATGCCCGAGACCGGCGAGGAGGTATATTCCTCGTTTCTCGGCGTGCCGATCCAGCGCGTCGGCGAGAAGCTGGGCGTTCTGGTCGTGCAGTCGCGCGAGGCGCGGCAATTCACCGATGACGACGTCTATGGGCTGGAGGTCGTCGCCATGGTTCTGGCCGAGATGGCCGAACTTGGCGCGTTTCTGGGCAATGCCGATGACAGCCTGCCGCTCGCCCATCGCTTCCCCAGCTTCTATCGCGGCGCGAGCGGACAGGAGGGCGCGGCAGAGGGTCGCGTCTGGCTGCACGAGCCGCGCGTGGTGGTGGCCAACCCGGTCGGCGACGACCCGGAGACCGAGCGCAGGCGGCTGTATGAGGGGGTGGCGACACTGCGCACCCGCGTCGACAAGATGCTGGCCGATGCCGATATGGTCGCCGAAAGCGATCAGGCGCAGGTGCTGGAGGCCTATCGCCTGTTTGCGCATTCCCGCTCGTGGTTGCGGCGGATGGAAGAGGATATCGATCTCGGTCTTTCTGCCGAGGCCGCGGTCGAGAAAGAACAGTCGCAGACCCGTTCCCGGCTCGAAATGGCCGCTGATCCCTATCTGCGCGACCGGTTGCATGATCTCGACGATCTCTCGAACCGGCTGCTGCGCATCCTCAGCGGGCAGGGCAGCGATACCGGCGCAGAGATGCCCGACAACCCCATTCTCGTCGCGCGGAATATCGGCCCGGCGGAATTGCTGGATTATGGGCGGAAGCTGAAAGGCGTCGTTCTGGAAGAGGGCAGCGTCGGCAGCCATGCCGCCATCGTCGCCCGCGCCTTGGCGATTCCGCTGGTAATCCATGCCAGCCGGATCACCACCGAGGCGCTGAACGGCGACCCGATTCTCGTCGATGGGGATGCCGGCATCGTGCATCTGCGCCCCGAGGACAGCGTCGCTGCCGCCTTCCGCGACAAGATCGCGATGCAGGCCGAGGCGCAGTCGCGCTATGCCGGGCTGCGCGACCAGCCAGCCGAGGCGCTTTGCGGTACGCGGATCGAGCTGTTCATGAATGCGGGTCTGATGGCCGATCTGCCGAGCCTCGAAAATTCGGGTGCGGAAGGGGTCGGGCTGTTCCGCACCGAGTTGCAGTTCCTGACCCGCACGAGGGTGCCGCGCCGATCCGAACTGGCAGCGCTGTATTCGCGCGTCATGGAGGCCGCGCATGGCCGCCCGGTGGTGTTCCGCACCGTTGATATCGGCTCGGACAAGGTGTTGCCCTATATGAAGCCGCAGGATGAGCCGAACCCGGCCATGGGCTGGCGGGCGATCCGCGTTGGGCTCGACAAGCGCGGCGTGCTTCGGATGCAGCTGCAATCGCTGATCCGGGCGGCGGCGGGGCGGCCCCTGCACATCATGTTCCCCTTCATTGCCGAGCCGTCGGAATATGCCGACGCGCAGCGCATGCTGATGGAGGAGCTAGCGCGCGAACAGAAATTCGGCAGGCCGCTGCCCATGGATATCCGTGTCGGGTCGATGCTGGAAACTCCGGCGCTGGCCTTTGCTCCGGTGAGTTTCTTCAGGTCATGCGATTTCGTGTCGATCGGGGGGAACGATCTCAAGCAGTTCTTCTTCGCCGCCGATCGCGAAAACGAACGCGTTCGCCGCCGCTATGACACGCTCAGCGAGCCGTTTCTTGCCCTGCTGGATCAGATCATCGCGCGCTGCGCCGAGGCCGGGGTGACGCTGTCTTTCTGCGGCGAGGACGCAGGCCGGCCGGTCGAGGCGCTGACCTTTGCCGCGCTCGGCATAAGGCGGCTGTCGATGCGCCCGGCCTCGATCGGCCCGGTAAAGCATCTGATTCGGAAGACCTCGCTGACCGAGCTTCGCGGTCTGATCGACGCCGCCCGCGCCGATGGTCGCCCGGTGCGTCGTGCCGTGACCGAGTATCTGGCGCAGGCGGGCAGCTCGCGCTAGGCTCCGCCCATCTCTGAAGGAGCCCCCATGACCCAGAACCTGTTCCCCTCGCCACCCGCGCCCGCCTTGCCGGTGCAGGGCGAGACCGCGCGCTATCCGTTGCATCGCATCTTCTGCGTCGGCAAGAATTACGCTGCACATGCCGCCGAAATGGGCGGAGAGGTGGATCGCGAGACGCCGATGTTCTTCACCAAATCGGCATTCGCTTATCTGCCCTCGGGAATGGATAGCAGCTATCCACCCGGCACCGAGGACTATCATTTCGAGGTCGAGTTCTGCGTGGTGATCGACAAACCGCTGTTCAAGGCCGGCACTGACGAGGCGGCGCAGGCGGTCTATGGCTATGCGGTCGGGCTGGACATGACCCGCCGCGATCTTCAGGCGCTGGCCAAGAAGGCCGGGAAGCCCTGGGACATGGCCAAGGATGTCGAGGAATCCGCGATCATCGGCCCGATCACCCGCGCGGCCGATTTCGGCCCTGTCGCCGATCAGCGCATTCGCCTGCGGCTCGATGGCGATCTGCGCCAGGATGCGCCCCTGTCCGAGATGGTCTGGTCGGTGCCGGAATTGCTGTCGCGGCTTTCGGGGCTTTATCACCTCGCGCCCGGCGACCTGCTGATGACCGGAACCCCTGCGGGCGTCGGGCCGGTCAGCCCCGGCAATCATCTGGTCGGCGATGTCGAGGGGCTGGCACCGGTCTCGGTGACGTTCACCGATCCCGAATAGCCGGATCGGGCCTAGTTGGCCTTGCGCTTCGGAATGAAGGGGAGCGGCGCAATCGGCACGCCCTCCTCGATCAGCTTGCGCGCCTCTTCGGGCTTCGCCTCACCGTGGATGGCGCGTTTGTCGCTGCGCCCGTCATGCATGGCGCGCGCCTCGTCGGCGAAACGCAGGCCGACGTAATCGGAATTGGCCTCGACATGGTCGCGAAGCTGTTCGAGCGGGGTCTTGCTGCGGGCCGTTCCCGGCCCGGACGCGGCGCGGTTCGATTTCGCCGCCACGCCGGGCGACATCAGCGCGCGGTCGACCTCTGCCGATCCGCAGATCGCGCAATTGACCTGACCCTGATCGCGTTGCGTCTCGAAGGCCGCGGATGACGCGAACCAACCGTCGAAGCGATGGCCGTCCTTGCAGCTGAGGTCATAGCGGATCACGAGTTTTCCCCTGTCATGGCACCGATATCGGCATCCTCGCCGCCAGTCTCAAGCCCCGCAGCGTTAAGGATCCCGGCGACAAGCGGGCCTGCCTCGCCAGCGCGGCTGAGCAGCAGCGCCCGCGCCCTCGCGCCCATTGCCGCAGCCTCGGCGGGCGCGCGGGCCAGCCGGGCAAGGCTGCGCCCGGCATCCTGCGACAGCGTCTCGGCGGCATCGACGGCGTGAAGGAGCGCGTAATCCTCCGAGAAATTGGCGACATGAGGCCCGTGAAGAATGGCGCATTCGTGGCTCGCCGGCTCCCACGGGGTATGACCGCCTTTCGGCACAAGCGAGCCGCCGGT
Source organism: Paracoccus sediminicola (assembly GCF_027912835.1). Classification (NCBI taxonomy): domain Bacteria; kingdom Pseudomonadati; phylum Pseudomonadota; class Alphaproteobacteria; order Rhodobacterales; family Paracoccaceae; genus Paracoccus; species Paracoccus sediminicola. Next base: position 1,495,102 of record NZ_CP115768.1, on the reverse strand, counting down.
GATGCATATAAAGGCGGAGTCATACCATCGCGCCATCTCACCCAGCGTGTCGGCCAACAGCACCGGCGCGGTCTCGTCGGCACCCTCGGAGCGGCGCGAGACGGGCAGCCCGCGCGCGGCGATATGTCTGGCGACATCGTCGGCCCGGACCGGATGGCGCGGGGCTACGATCAACCGCAGCCCGGCCACTTGCCTCCGTGCGGTCATGAAGGCGTCCAGCACAAGCTCCTCCTCGCCCTCATGAGTCGAAGCGGCCAGCACGGTGTGCGGCCGCGTCTCGGGGGCGGGGCCGGGCCGGTTTCTCGCAGGTCCGAGCAGCTTCAGCTGCATCCGGGGCATCAGCGATGCCTCGGGAAGGCCAAGCGCCGTCAGCCTGTCTTCGCTGCCCATATCCTGTGCCGAAAGCCCGTCGATGCGGCGCAGCATCGGCCCGATCAGCCAGGGCAGCCGCGCCCAGCGCCGGGCCGAGCGTTCCGACATGCGCGCCCCGATGACGATCTGTCGCACGCCGCTTGCCGCCAGCAGCGCCGAGCGGTTCGGCCACAGCTCGTTTTCCAGCGTCACCGCAACGCGCGGCCGATAGCGGCCCAGAAAGCGCCGCAGCGCCTGCGGGGTGTCCAACGGCGCCAGCCTTGCGCGCAGCCCCCAATCGGCAGCGGTCTGCCGCCCGGTCGTGGTGTTGGCGGTGACCAGCAGATCCGTTCGCGCGGCGAGCATCTCGATCACCGGACGGGCCGAGGTCAGCTCTCCGACGCTGGCGCCGTGCAGCCAGATCGGTGCGGGCCGGGCTGCAGGCTCTGCGTCGCGCAGCATCCGCTCGGCCATCTCGCCCGAGGCGAAGGGCCCGAGCGTCGCGCCGGCCAGCCAGGATGCGCTGCGATAAAGCAGTGTCGTCATTCCGCGTTAGGGGCAGGGGCAGGCGTGGAGGTGGGTACCGGAATCGAACCGGTCTTCACGGATTTGCAATCCGGTGCGTAACCTCTCCGCCAACCCACCGCCGGTCTGAGGTTCGGTTGGGATAATCCAAGCGCAGCCGCCTTGCAAGCGCTAAGCTGGCGGTTAATCAGCACGCATCGAGCACGTTGCCCATCCAGGGGTTTCATGCCAAGAAAGGTCAAAGCAGTTCAGGGGCGAACCCATGTTGGATTTCAAGCAGGCCCGCACGGCCATGGTCGACACGCAGGTCCGGCCGAACGATGTCACGAAATACCCGATCATCCATGCGATGCTGACGGTCCCGCGCGAACTCTACGTGCCCGAGCCGCTGCAATCCGTCGCCTATGTCGGCGAGAATCTGCATTTGGGCGAGGATCGCTGGCTTCTGGAACCGCGAAATTTCGCCAAGCTTCTGGAAGAGCTGAATATTCAGCCCGACGAGCTGGTGCTCGATATCGGCGCCGGGCTTGGCTATAATGCGGCGGTCATGGCGCGGATCTCGCAGGCCGTGGTGGCGCTCGAATCTCATGAGGAACTGGCCCGGCAGGCCGAAACCACCCTGTCCGAGCAGGGCATCGACAATGTTGCCATCGTCACCGGAGACCTGGCCGAGGGCTATGCCGGTCAGGCGCCCTATGACGTGGTGGTGATCGCCGGCGCGATTGAGGAATTCCCGCAGAATATCGCCGACCAGATCCGCGAAGGCGGGCGCGTCGGGGCGATCTTCTCCGAGGGTCAGCTGGGGGTCGCCCGGATCGGGCACAAGCTGGATGGGCGGCTGAACTGGCGCTATGCGTTCAACGGTTCGGCCCCGGTCCTGCCCGGATTTGCCAAGGCGATGGAATTCCAATTCTGAGGAGCGCGGCGATGACACGGAAATTCGGCAAATCCTGCATGTCGGCGCTGCGCCGCTCGGCCCTGGCGGCCTTGCTGGCCGGGGCGGCGATGCCGACCTGGGCGGAATCGCTCGGGGACACGCTGGTTGCAGCTTATCGCCACTCGGCGCTGCTCGACCAGAACCGCGCCGTGCTGCGCGCCGCGGATGAGGATGTGGCCACCGCCATGGCCGAGCTGCGACCGATCCTGCAATGGGCGCTCTCGCATGATTACAATGACACGAACGGGATCGAATCCACTTCGACCACGCTCGGTCTGACCGCCAGCATGACGCTCTATGATTTCGGCCGCTCGCAGGCCGCGATCGATATGGCGAAGGAAACCGTGCTGGCCACGCGCTATGCGCTCGTCTCGGTCGAGCAGGATATCCTGCTGAACGCGGTGCAGGCGTTTCTGAACGTCCGCGCTGCGATCGAGCAGGTCGAGCTGGAACAGAATTCTGTTCGCGTGCTCGAACAGGATCTTCAGGCTGCTCAGGACCGGTTCGATGTGGGCGAGATCACCGTGACCGATGTGGCGCAGGCCAACGCGGCGCTGGCGGCGTCGCGCGCCTCGCTCTCATCGGCGCAGGGCGATCTGGAAATCGCGCGCGAAGCCTATATCGCGGCCACCGGACGGGCGCCGGAAAATCTCGAATCGCCGCCGCCGCTGCCCGAACGACCGGCCTCGCTGGAGGCGGCGCGCGCGACGGCGCAGAAGAACCATCCGGCCATTCTGCAATCCAGCCGTGAGGTTGCCGCCGCCGAACTCAGCGTCGTAGCCGCCGCAGCCGAGCGCAATCCGACGCTGTCCGGTTCCGCTTCGGCACTGACGAATAAAAGCGGGGATACACAGGCGTCGCTCGGGCTGAATCTGTCCCAGACCATCTATAGCGGCGGCCGTCTTTCCGCCGGGCACCGCAAGGCGATGGCCAATCGCGACGCATCGCGTGCCTCGCTGCTGAACGCGGCGCGTCAGGTCGATGAGGCCGTGGCGACGGCCTGGGCGAATATCGACGTGGCGCGCGATCTCATCAGCGCCATTCAGCAGCAGATCTCGGCCGCGCAACAGGCCTATGACGGCGTTCGGGAAGAGGCGTTGCTCGGCGCCCGCACCACGCTGGACGTGCTTGACGCCGAGCAATCCCTGCTTGAGGCGCGGAACGATCTGATTACGGCGGAAGCCAATCTGCAATTAGCACATTATCAATTATTGTCGGCTATGGGTTTGTTGACGGTGGAAGACCTGAAACTGGGAATACCGACTTATGACCCATCTGCCTATTACAACGCGGTGCGCGACGCACCCTATACCAGCCGACAGGGCGAAAATCTCGACCGCGTCCTGCGCGCGCTCAATCGGGGCGAATGACGCCCCGCTGACAGGGGGTGGCCATGTCTGATGCACAGGCCGCCCGTTCGGTCCACAGCGACGGCATGGCAACCGATATCGGCGATGTGCTGTCCTCGATCCGGCGACTGATCTCTCAGGACGATGCCGCGGCGATGTCATCCGCGGCGGAAACCAGCCCCCTTCCGAGCACGCCTCGCGCAGCCGTCGGGGACGCCGGTCAGATGCCGCAGACAGAGGCGGCGCGCGATGCGCGGGCCGCTCAACTGCGCGCGCTGATCGGACCTCATCAGGCAGCGGATGCCGAGCAGCGTCTTTTGCTTGGCGGGGCCTCGCGTATCGACGGGGCAACGGAAGCGTCCGACCGGGGCACGCAGGGCGTCGCCGCCACGGACCAGCCCGAGCCCAAGCCCGAGCGCGTAGCAATGCAATCCACGAAACTTTCCTTCGACGAAGATGCCTATCGGCAGGATCTAGAGGCCTCGCGGCATCAGCGCCCGAGCGCCGAGATCACGACCATCTCGCCGCATCACCCTGTCACTGACCACAAAATCGCAGCAGAACCGGAGAACCAGATCATGCTCGCAGAACTGCCCCGCACCCCGACCGAGACCAAAGTGGAAAATGCTCCGCGCGATGACGCGTTCGACCTGTTTGCCGCAGAGGAACCCGATCATGAGGATCAGCTCGCAGGTGGCAATGCGCTGCGCAATCTGGTTCGCGACGTGATCCGGCAAGAGCTTCAGGGCGATATGGGCAGCCGTATCAGCCACAACCTGCGCCGCGCCATTCGCCATGAAGTCGCGGCGTCCTTTGAAGCCGGGCTCAAGACGAGTTGAGAGAGAGCCGCTGAATGGGTGGATTGTGAAACCCGCCCATTCGGCGATGCTAGACGGTGATCCGCGGCGCGCGGGTCGCCGCGGATCTTTCGGCAGCGCAAGCTGAACGCGCGGCATATGTCAGGACCGCACCGCTTCTGCCATGAACGACGCGTTTCTATCGCCGCTCGGTTGAAAACATGCGCGGGGCAGGCCTCTCGCCCATTCGCGAGGGATCAGAGATAATCCTCGGGATCGACGCTTTCGAAGCCCTGCCGGATCTCGAAATGCAGCGTGCCCGAATTTCCCGCCGTGCCGAGCTGCTGCCCGGCTGTGACCTGATCGCCTTTCTGCACCGAAAGCTGGTCGAGCCCGGCATAGACCGTCATCAGCTCTCCCTCGTGGCGCAGCACGACGATCGGCACGCCGTCAGTGTCGCGCGTGATGGCGGCGACGCGCCCGGCACCGGCGGCGCTGACCGCGGTGCCTGCGGGGGCGGAGATGTCGATGCCTTCATTGCTGCCCTTGCTATAGGTGCGCACGATCGATCCGGCGACTGGCATGCGGAACTTGCCCGAACCCGACGCCGTGGTTCGCGTCGCGCCGAGATCCGGCGTGTCGGGCTTTGGGGTGGGCGTGCTGCTGGGCGCCGTCTCTTCATCAGGCAGAGGGCGCGAGGCCGAGGGCGGTGTCGGTGTCGGCGTGCCCTGTCCCGGTGCCGAGGCGTCATCGCCGCCAGAGCCGCCAGTGCCGGGGATTTTCAGCTCCTGGCCGACCCGCAGCGTCATGTTTTCGTCAAGGCTGTTGGCATCAGCAAGCTGCTGGATCGAGATGCCATATTTGCGTGCGACCGACCATCCGGTCTCGCCGGAGACGACGCGATGCGTGGTGGCCGGACCTGTCGCGGCGTTGCTGTCGCTGTCATTGCTGCCGGAGGCGCGCTGCGCCCCCGGGCCGCCGGGCACATCGGGCTGTGCGACGCCCTGACCGGCGAAGGGGTCGGTCACCCGTGCCGACGCGGCCTCGCTGCCCGCGCGGCTGGCGGCAGTGCCGCCGAAGCCCGGCAAGCTGGTGGCGCGCCCGCCGCCGCCAGCCGCCACCGCGGGATCCGCCGCAGCCGGGGTTCCGGCCCCACTTGTTCCCGCGCCCGCGCTGCCGCCGGTGATCCCGGCGAGGTCCTGCTGCACCACCGGAAATGCCTGACACCCCGCCAGCAGCGCTGCCAGCGAAACTGCGGCCGTCCCGCGAAAAATCATTCTGCTCATCTGCGTCCCGTCTGTTCCGCCACGATCCTGCATCTGCACGGATGCCGCCGGATCGGGTCAGCCTGCGCCCAACCCTTCCACCAGCGGCACGAAACGCACCTGACGCAGCTCGTGATACTCAAAGCCTGTGTCCGTCCGGTTGACCCGGATCAATGTCTGCACCGCGTCGGACTGCCCGACCGGCACCACCATGATACCGCCGATTTTCAGCTGCGCCAAGAGCGGTCCGGGCGGGTCCTCGGCGGCGGCGGTGACGATAATGCGATCAAACGGCGCCTGCTCGGGCAGGCCGTAGCTGCCATCGGCGAGCCGCACGGTGATGTTGGACAGGCGAAGCCGCTGAAACAGCGCCTCGGCCTCGCTCACCAGCGGACGGTGACGCTCGACCGTATAGACCCTCCGGCACAGCCCCGACAGCACCGCCGCCTGATAGCCCGAGCCGGTCCCGATCTCGAGCACCTTGTCGCGCGGCGCCGGGTTCAGCGCCTGGGTCATCAGCCCGACCACGGAAGGCTGGCTGATCGTCTGGCCGCACTGGATCGGCAGAGGCGTGTCGTCATAGGCGCGGTCTTCGAAATGCCCGCGCACGAATTCGCCGCGGTCGATCCGTTCCATCGCGGCCAGGACACGCGGGTCGGTCACGCCATGAGAGCGCAGATGGAAGAGAAAGCGCATCTTGCGCTCGGCGAGCGCCTCGCTGTCATCTTCCGGGTGCTGGCTCATGCCTCGAGCGCCTCCGTCAGCGAAGCCAGCGAGGCGTGGCAGGTCAGGTCCGCGCGCATCGGCGTCACGGAAATATGACCGTCCAGATTGACCATCACATCGCTGCCCGGCGTCGCCTCGCGGTCCTGAGGCGCGCCGCGCACCCACAGAAACCGGCGGCCATTGGGTGCCACGAAGGGCTCGACGCCGAAACCGACCCCGCGCCGCCGGCCCTGCGGCGCGACGCGCAGCCCCTTTACATCGGCAGCAGCGACAGGCGGGAAATTCACATTGTAGAACAGCCGGAAATCCGCATCCGAAGTCCAGTCCGCGTGATCGAGCAGCCGCCGGATCACCGCAGCGCCGTGCTGGGCCGCGCCCTCGAACGGGTCGGCGAGATCGGCCATTTGCGGCCCGAAATACTGCGACAGCGCCACCGCCGGGAGTCCCTGAAGCGCCGCCTCCATCGCGCCGCCCACCGTGCCGGAATAGACCACGTTCTCGCCGGAGTTATTGCCCCGGTTCACGCCCGAGATCACCAGATCGGGCGGCGCATCGGCCATCACGTCATAGACCGCCGCCAGCACGCAATCCGCCGGGCTTCCTTCGGCGGCATAGCGGCGCTCGGCCAGCTTGGCGACCATCGTCGGATGCGCGTAGGATATGCAGTGTGCCACGCCCGATTGTTCAAAGGCAGGTGCGACAACCCAGATCTCTCCGTCGGGGCCTGCAAGCTCTGCGCCGATAGCCTCGGCCACGGCGAGGCCGGGTGCGTTGATGCCGTCATCATTGGTAATCAGAATGCGCATGCGGTTCCTTCCTGCTCGCGCCCATGATTAGCTGGCGCCCCGTGGCGCGGCAACCGGGCAATTCAGGGCAAATGCGGCTTTGACGAAGCCGGTGCGGGCAGAGTAGATGGGGCAACCCTTCTTGGCGGCCCGCAATGCAGATCTATCTTCCCATCGCCGAGGTGGCGGTGAACGCCTTCACACTGGTGGGGCTCGGCGGCATCGTCGGGCTGATGAGCGGCATGTTCGGTGTCGGCGGCGGGTTCCTGATCACGCCGTTGCTGTTCTTCATCGGGATTCCGCCCGCCATCGCCGTGGCGACCGGGGCGAACCAGGTCGTCGCCTCGTCTGTTTCGGGGGTGATGGCGCATCTCAAGCGGCGCACGGTGGATTTCCGCATGGGGCTGGTGCTGCTGATCGGCGGGCTGACCGGATCGGCGCTCGGGGTGCTGGTCTTCAACCTGTTGCAGCGCATCGGCCAGGTCGAGCTTGTCGTGCAGCTCAGCTATGTGGTCATGCTGGGCGCTGTGGGTTCGATGATGTTCGCCGAAAGCCTGCGGGCGCTGCGGCGCACGCGGTCGGGCGGCCGGGCCAAACGCCGGCAGCATGGCTGGATCCATGCGCTGCCCTTGCGCATGAAGTTTCGCACCTCGGGGCTGTATCTGAGTGTCATCCCGCCCTTCGTGGTCGGAATGCTGGTCGGCGTGCTGTCGGCGATGATGGGGGTGGGCGGCGGCTTCATCATGGTCCCGGCGATGATCTATCTGCTGGGGATGCCGACCAAGGTCGTGATCGGCACCTCGCTGTTCCAGATCACCTTCGTCACCGCGTTCACCACGCTGATGCATGCAGTCAGCTATAACACCGTCGACATCATGCTGGCGGTGCTGCTGATCGTCGGCGGGGTGACCGGGGCGCAGATCGGGACGCATCTGGGCTCGCGGCTGCGGGCAGAGCAATTGCGAATCCTGCTGGCGCTGGTGGTGCTGGCGGTCTGCGTCAAGCTGGCGCTGGATCTGTTCCTGCGGCCCGACAATCTCTATTCGCTGACGCCGGGGATCGTGTGATATTGAGGCTGGCTCTTGCCATAGCGATCTGTCTCGCTGCCCCGGCCGCCGCGCAGGAAGCCCCGGTCATGTCCTTCCCGTCGCTCAACGCCCCCCGCGGCAGCGACACCATGCCGCGCGCCGAGCCTGCCGAACAGGTTGTGGCCGGCCTGTCCTCGGACGCGGTCTCGATCACCACCAGCTTTGACGGATCGGAGATCATCCTTTACGGCGCCATCCGGCGCGAGACCGCGATCCCCGCCAGCAGCCTGTTGCAGGTCGTGGCCACGGTCGAGGGCCCGTCGCGCAGCGTCACCATCCGCCGGAAACAGCGCAAGCTTGGGATCTGGGTCAATACCGAAAGCGTCGTGGTGGGCGCCGCGCCAAGCTTTTACTCGGTCGCCTCGACCGCGCCGCTTCGGCTGATCCTCGACGCGGATCAGGATTCGCTCTATCGGATCTCTATCCCCACCGCGATGCGATCCTTTGCCCGGCCGGTCTCGGTCGAGGACCCGGTAGAGTTCACCGAGGCGATGATCGCGTCGCGCATCGCGGATGGGACATACCGGCTGGACGAAGGCGCGGTGCGGCTGGAACAGGACACGCTGTTTCGCGCCGATTTCCGGCTGCCTGCAAATCTGATCGAGGGGACCTATAAAACCCGTATCTTCCTGCTGCGCGAGGGCAGGGTGATCGACAGCTATACCGCGCCGCTCGAGGTGCGGAAGGTCGGGCTGGAACGCTGGCTGTATCGGCTCGCCTTCGATCAGCCGCTGGTTTACGGGATCATGTCGCTGCTGATCGCGGCTTTTGCCGGCTGGGCTGCCTCGGCCGCGTTCCGGGCGCTGCAAAGGAATTAGCGCGGCTTGCGGCCAGCCGCCGCACCGGGCTAGATCGGGCCATGACAGAAGCATCCAGCCGCAATCTCTTCGGGCGCATCTGGCGCGACTATCTGCGCCAGCACTGGCCTCGCATGAGTGTGGCCTTCTTCTTCATGGTGATCGAGGGCTCGACCCTCGCGGTGCTAAGCTGGATGCTGAAGCCGCTTTTCGATCGGGTCTTTGTCGGCGGCGAGACTGACGCGATGTGGTGGGTCGGCGGCATCATCTTCTCGCTGTTCCTGATCCGCGCCGTGACCTCGGTCGTCAATCGCAGCCTGCTGGTTTCGGTGCAGCAGCGCGTGGCGACCAAGATGCAGGTCGATCTGCTGGCCCATATCATGCGGCTCGACATGAATTTCTTCCAGTGCAACCCGCCCGGTGCCCTGATCGAACGCATCCAGGGCGACACCAAGGCGGTGCAGAGCATCTGGCAGAGCTTCATTACCGGGGCGGGGCGCGACATCGTGGCGCTGTTTTCGCTGTTCTATGTCGCGATCACCATCGACCCGCAATGGACCCTGGCGGCGCTGATCGGGGCGCCGCTGCTGATCCTGCCGACGGTGTTCGTGCAGCGCTATGTCCGTCGCAAGACACGCAGCGCGCGGCAGAACGCCTCGGACCGGGCCACCCGGATCGACGAGGTGCTGCACGGGATCGGCACGGTTCGGCTGAATCGGATCGAGGATCACCAGACCGCCCGCTTCGCCGCCATCGTCGAGCGCATCCGCCGGGCAGAGGTCAAGATCGCAGCGACCGGCGCTGTGGTGCCCGCGATGATCGACATCGTGACCGGGCTGGGTTTCGTCGGCGTTCTGGCGCTCGGCGGGGCCGAGGTGACGCGGGGCGAGCGCACGGTGGGCGATTTCATGGCCTTCTTCACCGCGCTTTCGCTGGCCTTCCAGCCCCTGCGGCGGCTTGGCGGCCTGGCCGGATCGTGGCAGGTGGCGGCGGCCAGCCTTGAAAGGATCTATCAGGTCTTCGACGCACAGCCCTCGATCCGTTCGGGGGGGCGCCGCACGGCGCCCGACACGACCAGAATCGTTTTCGAGGATGTGCATTTAAGTTACGATGAGACAAGGGTTTTACATGGTCTCAGCTTCGTCGCCGAGGCCGGGGAAACCACAGCACTTGTCGGGCCGTCCGGGGCGGGCAAGACAACCGTGTTCAACCTGCTGACGCGCATGGCCGATCCGGATGAGGGGACAATCACTCTCGGCGGCGTGGCTTTGCCGGAATACGATCTGGCCGTTCTGCGGGACCAGTTCTCGGTCGTTTCACAGGACCCGGCGCTGTTCGATGAGACCATAAGGGAAAACATCACCTTAGGAAAAGAAGTTGACGATACGGCGATCAACCGGGCCACCCGAACCGCCCATGTCGCAGAGTTCGCGGAGGCATTCCCGCACGGGCTGGACAGCCCCGCCGGCACGCGCGGCTCGGCACTGTCGGGCGGGCAGCGCCAGCGCGTGGCGATTGCCCGCGCCGTGCTGCGCGACGCGCCTGTGCTGCTTCTTGACGAGGCAACCTCGGCGCTTGACGCGGCATCGGAACGGCTTGTGCAAGAGGCGCTCGACCGGCTTTCGCAAGGGCGGACAACGCTGGTGATCGCACATCGGCTCTCGACGATCCGCAATGCCGACAAGATCGTCGTGCTCGAGGCCGGACGGGTTGTCGAAGAGGGCAGCCATGACCAGCTTATGGTCAAGGGCGGCGCCTATGCCGCGCTTGTCGAGCTGCAATTCGGAGGAAAGAGCTGATGACCGACCGCCGTATCCTGCGCGTGACCGGCCCCGAGCGGGTGGAGTTCCTGCAGGGGCTCGTGACGAATGACGTGACGCGCGCGCCGGTCTATGCGGCGCTGCTGTCGCCGCAGGGGAAATATCTGGCCGATTTCTTCGTCATACCCGACGGCGATGCGCTGCTGCTCGATGTCGCCGCGGATCAGGCCGAAGATCTCAAGCGCCGCCTGTCCATGTACAAGCTGCGGGCAAAGGTCGAAATCGAGGATGATCCGCGCGAGGTGACGCGCGGCGTCGGCCCTGCGCCCGAAGGCGCGATTGCCGATCCGCGCGACCCGGCGCTTGGCTGGCGCGGCTATGGGGTGGGCGAAAGCGACGACACCGATTGGGACGCGCTGCGCATCGCGCATCTGGTGCCGCAGTCCGGGGCCGAATTGCAGGTGAATGACAGCTATATCCTGGAAATGGGTTTCGACCGGCTGAACGGCGTCGATTTCCGCAAGGGCTGCTATGTCGGGCAAGAGGTCACGGCGCGGATGAAGCACAAGACCCAGCTCAAGAAGGGTCTGCGCCGGGTGAGCCTGGAGGGCGAGGTGGCGCCGGGCACCCCGATCCTTTCGGCTGACGGGCGCGAGGCGGGCATGCTGCACACGGTCGCCGGTGGGCAGGGGCTGGCCTATCTTCGCTTTGACCGGATCGGCGAGGGGATGACGGCCGGGGGCGTGCCGGTCCGCGCCGAATGACCGAGGCGGCCGCGCCGCGCCGCATCGTCCATATCGACATGGACGCGTTTTACGCGTCGGTCGAACAGCGCGACAATCCCGAACTGCGCGGCAAGCCCGTGGCGGTCGGCGGGGCGCGGCAGCGCGGGGTGGTCGCTGCCGCCAGCTATGAGGCGCGGCAATTCGGGGTGCGTTCGGCGATGCCCTCCGTCACTGCCGCGCGGCGCTGCCCGGATCTGATCTTCGTGAAGCCGCGTTTCGAGGTCTATCGCGAGGTCAGCGAGCAGATCCGCGCGATTTTCGCCCGCTATACTCCGCAGATCGAGCCTCTTTCGCTGGACGAGGCCTATCTGGACCTGACCGGGCGGCTGGCAGCGGGCGAGACGGCGACGGCGACCGCGCGCCGGATCCGGGCCGAGATCCTGGCCGAGACCGGGCTGACCGCAAGCGCCGGGATCAGCTATTGCAAGTTTCTGGCCAAGATTGCGTCGGACCAGAACAAACCGGACGGGCAGTTCGTCATCCCGCCCGGGCAGGGCGAAGCCTTCATCGCCGCGCTGCCGGTCGCGAAGTTTCACGGCGTCGGACCGGCGACGGCAGCCAAGATGCAAAGGCTGGGGATCGCGACGGGGGCCGATCTGCGCGCACAGAGCCTCGAATTTCTTCAGGCGCGCTTCGGCAAGTCGGGCAGCTGGTATTACAATATCTCGCGCGGGATCGATCATCGGCAGGTCAAGCCCGACCGAATTCGCAAATCCATCGGCGCCGAGAGGACCTATTTCGAGGATATTCAAGCGCTCGAAGACGGGCAGGCGGCGCTGGCACCACTGGCGGCGAAGGTTTGGCGCCATGTCGAACGTCACGAAGCCCGTGGCAAAACCGTGACACTGAAGGTCAAGTTTGCCAATTTTCAACAAATCACCCGCGCATATTCGCGGCATCGTCCGGTCACGAGCGAATTGGAGCTGCTGGGACTGGCGCAGGCTTTGCTGGCGAATGTCATGCCGGATCCGCGTGGAGTGCGTCTTTTGGGGATCACCTTGTCAGGTTTCGCACAAAACGATGAAAATCCAGACGGACAGCTTGATCTTTTTGAATAAATTACCATCTACCCGGAAACCGGCGCGGGTTCACGGGCGTTTGAACTTTCGATGATAGTTAAAAAGTGTTACAGCCATGTTGCTAACGCATGACTGCCATGAGGTTAGCGATATACCTAAACAGGTCTGGCTGCGTTAGACAGTCCCACTACCCAGAATCGAAGCCCTGGAACTCGTCCCCGTGGGCGCAATGAAACAGATTTGGTCAGGACGGTAAAGATGCGTGATTTCGTAGACGGCTCTGCCTTCAATTTTGAACAAGGCCAGCGCGCCCGCAAGCTGTTTGCTGCGGTGGTTCTCGCTGCGCTCGATGATGCTATTGCTGACGACAAGAAATATGGCAACGGCCCGGAACAGATTGCCCGCTGGGCGCGCTCGCGCGATGGGCGCGAAGTTCTGTCCTGCGCCGGGATCGACCCGAATGAGCGTGTGGTCAAGGGCCTGATGGAGTTTGTGTCCAAGGGCGTTCGCACCTCTGTTGCGCTGTCGCGCGAGGAAAGCGAGCGTCGCCAGGCTGCCGAGGACGCCGAGGCCGCGTAAGTCCGGCGATATTCTGGGTAATATGACCAGAAGCTGAAGCGCCGCCCCGAGGGGCGGCGCTTTTTATGTCTCAGGCTGCCGTGTCGGTCACAGCTCGTCACGCCAGGGCGGGTTCGCCCCGGCGCGCGACACGGTCACGGCGGCGCTGCGCCCGGCCAGGTCGAGCGCGTCCCGCAGCGTCTCGTCATCTAGCCCGTCCAGCGCGGTTTTCGACAGCTTGCCGGATTCGGACAGGGCCGTCAGCAGCCCGGCATTGAACGTGTCCCCCGCGCCGATCGTATCGGCGACCTCGACCTGATCGGCGGGGCGGTGCACATCTCCGCCCCGATAAATCGCCGTCGCGCCCTCCGAGCCATGGGTGCGCAGTATCAGCCGGGGGCCCAGATCGAGAAGCTGCACGGCGGTGTCGGCCGGGGCGTGATCGGGAAACAGCCATGTGGCGTCCTCGTCCGACATCTTCACGATATCGGCGATCCGCATCAGCCCTTCCAGCCGGTCGCGCGTGGCACGCTCATCGTCGATCAGGCTGGGGCGGATATTCAGATCGACCATGATGACAGCGCCTTTTTCCGAGGCCCGCTGTGCCATTTCCTCGACCGTCGAGCCGCAGGGCTCCTGGATGAGGCTGATCCCGCCAATGAACAGGGCATCGATCGTGTCGGGCAAGGCGGGAATCTCGGCGCTGTCGAACATCCGCCCCGCCGTGCCCTCGTCATAGAAGCTGTAGCTGGCATTTCCGTCGTTAAGGAAAACGAAGGCCAGCGTCGTCAGCCGTGCGGTCTCGGGGCAGAGCGACATATCGACACCTGCCTTGTCCAGTGGCCCGCGCAGCGCAGCTCCGAAATCATCGGTCGAGAGCGGCCAGAGATAGCCCGCATCAGCCCCAAGACGACCGAGAGCAACGGCAGTATTGTAGACCGAGCCTCCCGGCAGGGGCAGAAAGGCACCGCCCTCGGGCAGCATGTCGATTAGGGATTCGCCGCAGCACAGGATCATATGGACCGTCTCCTTCGGGTCAGTAACCTTGGATAATATACGCGTCGCCGGGCGAAAACCCGTTGCTGTCGAACCGGACATAGCCGCTCTGCTGTGCGACGAAGAGGAAGACCGCGAGAGCGATCAGCGCCGCGATGATCGCGACGGTGAGCTTCCAAATCGACCAGGGCCGTTCGCCCTCGACCCGGCCCGACTGGCCGTTGACGACGAAGCGATAGGATTTACCGCTATAGCGATAGGCGGCGGACCAGACCGGCAGCAGGACATGCTTGAACGTCTCGCCGGAATGATCGGTGCGGGCGCTGCCGATGCGCTGCTCGTCGCCGCCGATGTCGCGGCGGATATCCATCGTGATGACGGCCGCCATTTCCTGCCGGGCGATGTCGTGACCGGCGTCGAGCGGGATCGTATAGCCCTCGGCCTCGAAACCCTGAAGATATTGCGGACTGTAGGGGCGCAGATGCGACAGGTCCCACGGGGTCAGCGCGTCGGTGATCCGGCGCGGAAGGGCCGACGATGCCAGCACCAGAACGTCGTTGAAAGACCGGCTGACGCGACCGCGCACCGCGCGCCAGCGGGTCTTGCGGACCCGCTGCTGCACGCGGCGGCGCTTGCCATCGACCATTTGGGTCACCCAGCGCGTTTCATAATACCAGTCGCCGCGTTGCCCCGAATATTCCGAAACCGTATCGGCATCGAATGTCCAGAACGGCGAGTAAACCCCGGCCATCTTGCGACCCTTACGAGCGTATTTCACCAGCCCCGACGGCGCGAACCACAGCCGGCCGAGCCAGTCTTCAAGCGCGGCATGAGCCTGCTCTTCGGTCACCACGAAGGGCACCACGCCCTGCGGCTTGATCTGCCGCGTGGCGCCGGTGTCGGTCACCACCGGGGTCGCGCAGAAGGGGCAGAGCGCCGAGTGACGCTCGGCCTCCAACTCGAACCTGGCGCCGCAATTCGGACAGGAAAGCGTGCGAATCTGCTGGGTCAGATCGCTGTCCGTATCGAGCCGCAAACCCCGATCCAACGGGATTTCGCGCAGCTGCGGCACTTTGTGGCCCGCATCCCATTGCAAGGCACGCCCGGTGGCGGGCTCGCGCAGCAATTCTCGCGCGCCATCCGCGCCGTCTCTGTCGGACCGCGCCGGAGCGCGCGCGGCGCCCGGCCCGATCTGTTGGATATGGCCGCAATAAGGGCATTTCAGCGACTGCTCGCCCGGCGAAAAGGTCAGGCTTCCGCCGCATTGCTCGCAGGGATAGCGGAACTCGCTCGGAGGGGTGGGCATGAGGTGATCCGGGCTCGGAGGGCGCGGGCCGGGAGGATGCCCGGCCGCGCCATGTCATGTGAGGTCAGGATTTCGGAAGCGGCGGCGGGGGCGGCGAGACGGTGAAAAGCTGCGCCAGTTCCGAGACCTCGTCGGCCGGCTTCCAGCCATCCTGCCCGGCGGTCCAGACCAGCGTCTCGCGGGTAAAGCTGCCATCGCGGACCATCCGGCCCAGATGACCGCGGCCATATGGGCCGTCAGCTTCGCCATTGGAAGCAATATGCCAGACGGTTTCGCTGCGCGCGCCGGGCAGGGGCGGCGGCATGGCGCCGCTTTGCGGCCCGGCAAGCTGAGGTTGCGGCTGCGATGCGGGGCTGCGGCCCCAGGGTCCAAGCTGGCCCGCCGCCATGCCCATGCCGATCGCAGCGCCCATCCCGGCGCCCATCCCCGCGCCGGCGCCGCCCTCGTTCTGCGAGGCGTTCAGCATTGCCTCAGCCTGCGCATATTGGCCAAAACGGTCCAGATCGCCGACGATTCCCATCGAGGTCCGCTTGTCCAGCATCGCCTCGACCTCATCGGGGAGGCTGACATTCTCGATATAGAATTCCGGGATGGTCAGCCCGTAATTGGCGATGGTCGGCGCGATGGCCTTGGCCACCATCTTGCCGAGCTGATCGGTATTGGCGGCCATGTCCAGCACCGGGATGCCCGACGATGCAATCATGCGCGAGAATTCCTGCACGATGATATTGCGAAGCTGGAAGGTGATCTCGTCGCGGGTGAACTCGCCATCGGTGCCAACGATCTCGGCCATGAATTTCGCGGGCTCGGTGACGCGCATCGAATAGGTGCCGAAGGCGCGAATGCGCACCGGGCCGAATTCCGGATCACGGGCGATGATCGGGTTGCGTGTGCCCCATTTCAGATCGTTGAAGCGCGTGGTGTTGACGAAATAGATCTCGGATTTGAAGGGCGATTTGAAACCGTGATCCCAATGCTGAAGCGAGGTCAGGATCGGCATGTTGTTGGTTTCCAGCAGATACAGCCCCGGCCCGAACACATCGGCGATCTGACCCTCATGGACAAAGACCGCCGCCTGGCCCTCGCGCACCGTCAGCTTGGCACCGTATTTGATCGCGTTGCCGCGGCGCTCGAACCGCCAGACCATTGTGTCGCGGCTGTCATCCGTCCATTCGATGACATCGATGAACTCGCCCGAGAGAAAGTCGAACAGGGCCATGAGGGTCTCCGTAGCTGGCGCGGATCGCTCCGCAGGAAGAAGATCAGGTCGGGCTGCCGGGCCGGTCGGTCATTCCAGCAGCTCGGCGGCGATTTCACGGGCGATCGGCTCTGCCGTCTTGGCGGTCATGCCGGGTTTCATCCGGTCATCATAGAGCATCTGCAAAAGAAGCGCGTCATGGCGGGTGAGCAGCGCGTATTCCTCGTCGTCGTTGAAGATCGAGGGGCGCGCATCGGGGCTGTCATTGGCCAGCCCCATTCCCTGAGCGAGTTCCTCATGGACGCAGGAATTGCGCAGCCGCGGCGGAAGCTCGGCCCGGATGATGGCCACAGCCTCGGAGTAAAGCGGGCTGGAGCCGATGGAATAGGCAAAGACCGTGCAGTAATTCTGCGCCGGCAGCGCCTGGATTGCCTCGATATCTGCTTCGGGAATGCCGGGGACGACCTCTTCCAGGCGCGGGCCGATGGCGCGGCGTTCATCCTCGTTAAGATACATCACGGTGAAATTGCCCCGGCCCGGCGTGACCTCGATGTCATGGCCGGTCACCTCGGCCAGCCGTTCGGCGAAGCCATGCACCTGCGCCCGGTCGCGGGTCCGCGTGGCGGGTGGCACCGAATCCCCGAACTCGACCGAAATGCGCACCGGCTGCGCCCAGCGCCGCAGACGCGAGGGTTGCGCCCCGGCCACCAGCTCGGCCCCGTTGCGGGTATATTCATCGAACAGCGCGATATCGACGAAATCGCGGGTCAGCTGATCGACGCTCAGCGGGATCTCTGCACCGTCATCTCGGCGCAGCTGGCCGCGGGCGGTCAGCATGTCCTCGACGCCTTCGAAATAGCCATGCATGGTCTGGCTCGCCTGCGTGTTCTGCGCCTCGCTTGCGACTTCTGCCTGGAGGGCGGCGCGTTTCGCGCGCGCTGCCCGCAGCGCCGAGCTGGGGCGCGGGACCGGCGGGGCAGAGGCGATACGAGGCGCAGGCGCGACCACGGGTTCGGGCGCGGGGGCCGGTGCCTCGACCTCACGCTGATCACATCCGGCCAGAGCCAGGGCACCCAACAACGCCAAAACCCCCGGCCGGCTCGAGCGGGGGGCGGAGCGTCCGGTCAGGATGCCGTCTCGTCTCACGTCGTGGCTGTCCGGTTCTCGACCTGCTGCTGACGCGAGCGGGACGCGGCCAGCGTGCGGCGCAGCTCGTCTTCCATGCGGACCAGCTCTTCCTCGGCAGCGGCGCGGCGGGCCTTGCCTTCATCCGCGATGCGCAGGCTGTCCTCGATGGTGGCGATCAGCTCGGCATTTGCGGTGCGCACCGATTCGATGTCGAAGACGCCACGCTCCATCTCGGTCCGGATGCTCGCATTGGCCTCGCGCAGATTCTTGGCATTCGAGGTCAGCAGATCATTGGTCAGATCGGTGGCTTCCTTCACCGCGCCCGCCGCTTCCGCCGAACGCTGGATGGTGACCGCCTGTGCCAGCTGGGTTTCCCAGAGCGGCACGGTGTTCACCAGTGTCGAGTTGATCTTCGTGACCAGCGACTTGTCGTTTTCCTGCACCAGCCGGATCGAGGGCAGGGACTGCATCGTCACCTGCCGGGTCAGTTTCAGATCGTGCACGCGGCGTTCCAGATCGTCGCGGACCGAGCGGAGATCGCGCAGCTCCTGCGCCTCCATGACCTGATCGTCCTGCGCGCTGGCCTGAACCTCGGCCTCCTTGGCGGGGATCAGATCTTCATCCAGTTCGCGCAGCTTGGCCTCGCCCGCGGCGATATAGAGCGCGAGTTCGTCATAAAAATTCAGAGTCCGGTCATACAACATGTCGAGCGACTTGATATCCTTGAGAAGCTGGTGCTCATGGCTCATCAGCTCTTCGGTGATCTTGTCGATCTGGGTCTGCACATCCTCGTAATTGGCGACGAATTTCGCAAATGGCGCCGAGCGGCCCAGCAGTTTTTCCCACCAGCTGCGCTTGCGGCGCACATCCAGTTCGCTGACCGAAAAGCCTCGGATGGTGGTGACGATATCGCGCAGGGATTCGCCAGCCGGCCCGACATCCTTGTTCTTCACATCGACCAGCATGGACTGGCTGATCTCCTGAAGCTCGGACTGCGCGGCCGAGCCGAAATGCACGATCGACCCGGTATCTTTCAGGTTGATCTCGTCCATGCGGCGCCGAATTTCCTCTGCCACCGGCTCCTGCGCGGTCTCCAGCGGGACCACGTCCGACTGCGGCTCGGGCAGCACGACGGCAGTGACCTCTTCGATCTGCTGCTGCGACTGTTCGGCGGCGCGTTTGGTTTCCGTGGTCATTGCTTTCCTTCCTGGCGTCTGACGCGGCAATTCGCGCGCAGCATAGGGTGAAATCACGACGGATCAACAGCATGAGCCTGTTAAAGTTCCGCCATCGCTCCGGTGGAAGCCCGCGCGACGCTGCATCTGGCACATGTTGCTGGCCTTGGCAGGCACCGCCGAGGGCGGGCGGCCATGAAAAACGGGGGCCGGCTGGCCCCCGTCCCATAAGTTTTTGCGAAACCGCCGGGATCAGGCAGCCTTCTTCTGCGCGCCGAAGCGGCCATAGAAGCTCTGATCCTTCTCGGCCATCTCGCGCAGAAGATCCGGCGCCTTGAAGCGTTCGCCATGCTCGGCGGCCAGCCGGTCGCAGATTTCCACCGCGCGCGTCGCGCCCATCATGTCGAGCCATGAGAACGGACCGCCCGACCAGGGCGCGAAGCCCCAGCCGAGGATCGCGCCGACATCGCCCTCGCGGATGTCTTCCAGCACGCCTTCCTCAAGCGCCCGCACCGCCTCCAGCACCTGCGCGAACATCAGCCGGTGCTGCACCTCGGTCAGTTCGGGCTGGTCGTCGGCCTCGGGGAAGCGCGCGTCCAGCCCGTCCCACAGGCCCTGACGCTTGCCCTTTTCGTCATAGGCGTAGAAACCGGAATTCGACTTGCGGCCCATGCGGCCCTGATCGGCCATCCAGAACAGCACCTCATCGACCGCGCCGTCGGGATAGGCATCGCCCATCGCCGCCTTCGTGGCCTTGGCGATTTTCACGCCAAGGTCGATCGAGGTTTCATCGACCAGTTGCAGCGGACCCAGAGGCATCCCCATCATCTTCGCGGCGTTTTCGATCAGCGTCGGGTTCACGCCCTCGGCCAGCATCCGCATCCCCTCATTGAGGTAAGGGATGATGCAGCGATTGGCGTAGAAGAAGCGGGCATCGTTGACCACGATCGGCGTCTTGCGGATCTGGCGCACGAAATCGAGCGCTTTCGCCACGGCGCGCGGCCCGGTCTGTTTGCCCTTGATGATCTCGACCAGCATCATCTTGTCCACCGGTGAGAAGAAGTGGATGCCGATGAACTGTTCAGGGCGCGACGAGGCCTTGGCCAGTTCCGTGATCGGCAGGGTCGAGGTGTTGGTCGCGAAGATCGCCGTATCCGGGATGACCGCTTCGGCTTTCGCCGTGACCTCGGCCTTGACGGAGGGATCTTCGAACACGGCCTCGACGATCAGATCGCAGCCTTCCAAAGCGGCATAATCCGTCGTCGCATTGATCCGGCCCAGAACCTCGGCCTTCTTCTCTTCGGTGACCTTCTTGCGGCTGATGCCCTTGTCCAGCAGGCCTTCGGAATAGGCCTTGCCCTTATCCGCCGATTCCTGCTTGGCATCGATCAGCACGACCTCGATCCCGGCATTGGCGCTGACATAGGCAATGCCCGCACCCATCATCCCGGCGCCCAGAATGCCGACCTTCTTCACCTTCTCATCCGGCACATCGGGACGGTTCGCGCCCTTTTCCAAGGCCTCCTTGTTGATGAACAGGCTGCGGATCATCGCACCGCTGCTCGGGTTCATCAGCACATTGGTGAACCAGCGGGCCTCGATCTTCAGGGCGGTGTCGAAGGGCACCTGCGCGCCTTCATAAACCGCGCTCAGCAATGCCTTGGCCGCCGGATAGACGCCCAGCGTCTTGCCATGCACCATTGCATTCGCACCGACAAAGGTCATGAAACCGGCGGGGTGATAGGGTTCGCCGCCGGGCATCTTGTAGCCTTTGGCGTCCCATGGCTTCACGATATCGCCGTCGGTCGCGTTCAGCACCCACTCCCGCGCGGCGGCGACCGGGTCTGCGACCACCTCGTCAATGATCCCGGCGGATTTCGCCTTGGCCGGATTGTTCAGCTTGCCTTCGAGCAGCAGAGGCGCCGCCGCCATTGCACCCAGCTTGCGCACAAGCCGTGTCGTGCCGCCCGCGCCGGGGAAGATGCCGACCATGATTTCCGGCAGGCCGATCTTGGCCTTCGGGTTCTCGGCCGCGAAGATCCGATGAGTCGCCAGCGGCAGTTCCAGCCCGATGCCGAGCGCCGTGCCGGGCAGGGCAGACGCAATCGGCTTGCCGCCCTTGTTGGTCTTGGGGTCCATGCCCGCCCGCTCGATCTTGCGCAGAACGCCATGCAGCCGCATGACCAGATCAAACACCGCCTCGGCGCCGCCCTGATCCTTCATCGAGCCGAGCACGTTCAGATCCATCCCGGCTGCAAAATCCGCCTTCCCGCTGGTGATGACGATGCCCTTCACCGCATCATCGCCAAGCGCGTCATCGACGAGGCCGTCCAGCTCGCGGATCCCGGCCTCGGTCAGCACGTTCATCGACTTGCCGGGCACATCCCAGGTGATCGTGGCGACGCCGTCGGCGTCCTTGTTCATGGTGAACTCGGTCATGTCTGAGCCTCCTCTTACACGCGTTCGATGATGGTGGCCGCGCCCATGCCGGACGCGATGCAGAGGGTCGCCAGACCCACATTCTTGTCCTGCCGCTCCAGCTCATCGAGCAGCGTGCCGATGATGATTGCGCCGGTCGCACCCAGCGGGTGACCCATGGCGATCGAGCCGCCATTGACATTGACCAGGGACGGATCGACCTGAAACGCCTGCATGAAGCGCAGCACGACCGAGGCGAAGGCCTCGTTCACCTCGAACAGGTCGATATCGCCGATGGACATGCCGCTATCGGCGAGGATCTTTTCGGTGACCGGCACCGGGCCGGTCAGCATGATCGTCGGATCGGTGCCGATCTTCGCGGTCGCACGGATGCGGGCGCGTGGCTTGAGGCCATTGGCCTTGCCGAATTCCTCATTGCCGATCAGAACGGCGGCGGCCCCGTCCACGATGCCGGACGAATTCCCGGCATGGTGGATATGGTTGATCCGGTCCAGATGCGGATATTTCAGCATCGCCACCTTGTCGAAGCCGGGCATCACCTCGCCCATCTCCTGAAAGCTGGCCTTCAGCTTGCCCAGATCCTCGACCGTTGTGCCGGGGCGCATATATTCGTCGCGCTCCAGAATGGTCAGCCCGTTCTGATCCTTCACCGGCACGATGGATTTGTCGAAACGGCCTTCCTCCCAGGCCTTGGCGGCGCGTTTCTGGGATTCGACCGCCAGAGCGTCGGCCTCTTCGCGGGTGAAGCCGTATTCGGTCGCGATGATATCGGCGCTGATGCCTTGCGGGACGAAATAGCTTTTCATGGCCAGCGTCGGATCGACGGCGATCGCCGCCCCGTCGCTGCCCATCGCCACGCGGCCCATCATCTCGACCCCGCCGGCGAGATAGCCGTTTCCGGCCCCGCCCTGGATCTGGTTCGCGGCGAGATTTACCGCCTCCATTCCGCTGGCGCAGAAACGGTTGATCGAGAGCCCGGGGATCGATTCATCCAGCTCCGAGGCCAGCACGGCCGAGCGTGCCAGGCAGCCGCCCTGTTCCTTGACCTGGGTGACATTGCCCCAGATCAGATCCTCGACCGCATGACCTTCCAGGCCATTGCGTTCTTTCATGGCGTTCAGCAGCCGCGCCGAAAGCGACAGCGAGGTCACTTCGTGCAGGCTGCCATCCTTGCGGCCCTTGCCGCGCGGCGTGCGGGCGGCGTCATAGATAAAGGCGTCGGTCATGAATCCTCCTTTTGCGCCCGGTCGGAAGGTTTGCCGGGCATCAGATCGTAGGGGTGTTTCCAGCCGGGCAGGGCGGCGATGCCGTCCAGCCAACGGTCGATATTGGCCCATTCGGCGCGGTCGAAGCCGAAGGGCTCGGGATAGAACAGATATCCGCAGCAGGCGAAATCGGCGATGGTCGGGGCGCTGTCTGCCACCCAGTCGCGGCCATCCAGATGCTGGTCCAGAACCTTATAGGCCGACTTCAGCCGCCCCAGCAGATATTCAGCCGCGCCCGCCGGGCGCTTTTCGGCGGGGATGAAGTTCATCAGGAACCGCGCCGGTCCGGCTTGCGCCGAAAGCTTGTGATTGTCGAACATCAGCCAGCGCAGCAGCTCGGTCCGGTCGCTGCCGAGGAACTTGCCGGTCTGCTCGGCCACGTGAAGCTGAATCACGGCCGACTGGCTGAGCGTCAGATCGCCCTCGCGCAGCACCGGAACCTCGCCCATGGCGTTGATCTCACGGAAGGCGGTGCTGCGGGTTTCGCCATTGAAGAAATCGACGAAGACCGGCTCCCAGTCATAGCCGGAAAGCTCCATGGTCAGCGCGGCCTTATAGGCGTTGCCGGATTCTCCGAAACAGAAAAGCTGCGCGGTCATGCGTGGTCACCCGTTACGTTGGGGCGGGTCGCGATGCGGATGCGCGGTCGGTGATGGCGGTTCATCTGTGCCTCGCTTGCGAATGATGTTCCGGCGCCGGGCCGGGTGTCGGATGAGATCGCGCCCGGCCAACTGGCCGCCGGGCGCGACTGTGAACTCAATTGCCGCCGGCCGGAAGCGCGACGCCGCGGAACTCCGGATAGGCCCGGCGCAGATCGGTCAGCGTCTCGGGATCGCTCAGCCCCAACAGATACCATTCGCCGCCATCGATCAGCGCCAGCGTCGTGACCTGCTGGGTGGCGCTTTGCCCGCCGGCCCTGATCTGCGCCACGCCCGGCACAAGTGCGTAGGGCCGGCCCTCATCCGTCTCGCCGATCAGCGCCTGCGAGATATCGCTGCGGCCAGCAATCTCAAGCTCGGAAGTCAGCCCGGAGATCATCGCGCCCGCCGCGGCGGTTGCGAACTCGGGCGAGGTGCCCATCTCGTCGGCCAGATCGGCAATCATGCGCGGCGGCAGATAGGAAACAAGCGCCGCGATATTGCCGCTGTTCAGGTCGCGGTCGAATGCGGCGACCCGGTCGGCCAGTGACTGCCGCTGCCCGGAGTCCAGAAGGCTGGTGCTGGCATAGCTTTCGCTGGCCGGGGTCCCGGTGGGCGCGCAGGCGCTCAGCCCGAGGGTCGCGGCCAGCACAAGTGACGCGAGCGCTGCGCGGGGTGTGAAAAACATCATTACGAACTCCTGTCAGGATAAATGAACACGGCGGCACGGACCGCCGCGCTCATCAAGCCCTCAGAACTGCTCGGCGTCCAGTTCCATGACCGGATCGGCACCGGATTCGATGCGCGCCAGATGGGTCGCGGTCATCGGAAGCTGGCGCTTCATGTAATAGCGGCCCGTGGCGAGCTTGGTTTCATAGAAGCTCTTGTCACCGGTGCCGTCGGCCAGTGCCTTGTTCGCCGCGACCGCCATGCGCGCCCACATCAACCCCAGAGCGGTATGCCCGAAGAGATGCATGAAGTCATAAGATCCGGCGAGCGCGTGGTTCGGGTTCTTCATGCCGTTATTCATGAAGAACATCGCCGCGGCCTGAAGATCCTTCGACGCGGCTTTCAGCGGTTCGAGGAAATCGCCCTTCAGAGCCTCGTCCCCGTCATGCTCCTTGATGAAGTTCTTCACCTCGTCGAAGAAGGCCATGACATATTTTCCGCCATCCTGCGCCAGCTTGCGCCCGACCAGATCCAGAGCCTGAATGCCGTTCGCGCCCTCATAGATCATCGCGATCCGGGCATCGCGGACGAACTGGCTCATCCCGTGTTCTTCGATATAGCCGTGGCCGCCATAGACCTGCTGAGCCAGCACCGTCACGTCGAAGCCGCGATCGGTCAGGAAACCCTTGATGACCGGAGTCAGCAACGAAATCATCCCCTCGGCAGCGTCATCGCCGTTATTGGCGCGGTCGATCTGATGCGCGCCCCAGAAAGACAGCATCCGCGCGCCTTCCAGGAAGCTCTTCTGATCCATGAGCGAGCGCCGAATATCAGGGTGCACCATCAGCGGATCGGCGGGTTTCTCGGGCGCTTTCGCCCCGGTGACCGCGCGCCCCTGAAGCCGGTCCTTGGCGTATTCCACCGCGTTCTGATAGGCGGCCTCGGCCACGGCATAGCCCTGAAGGCCGACGCCGATCCGCGCTTCGTTCATCATCGTGAACATGGCGCGCATCCCCTTGTGGAGATCGCCGAGCAGCCAGCCCTTCGCGCCGTCATAGTTCATCACGCAGGTGGCATTGCCGTGAATGCCCATCTTTTCTTCGAGATTGCCGACGCTCACCCCGTTGCGCTCACCCAGCGAGCCGTCTTCGTTCACCAGGAATTTCGGCACGATGAACAGCGAGATCCCTTTCGTGCCCTCACCCCCGCCGGGGGCCTTGGCGAGCACCAGATGGATGACGTTCTCGGCCAGATCGTGATCGCCCGCGGAAATGAAGATCTTCTGCCCGGTGATTGCATAGGACCCGTCATCCTGCGGCTCTGCCTTGGTGCGCAGCATGCCCAGATCGGTGCCGGCGTGCGGCTCGGTCAGGTTCATGGTGCCGGTCCATTCGCAGGACACCATCTTCGGCAGGTATTTCTGCTTCTGATCGGCGGTGCCGTGGGTGTGGATCGCGGAATAGGCGCCATGGGTCAGGCCCTGATACATGTTGAAGGCCATATTCGCCGAGACGAAGATCTCGCCCGTCGCCAGTCCGAGAACATAGGGCATGCCCTGACCGCCATATTCGGGATCGCAGTCAAGTGCGGTCCAGCCACCCTCTTTCATCGCCTCGAATGCAGCGTCGAAGCCTTTGGGCGTGCGCACCACGCCGTTTTCCAGAACGCAGCCCTGCTGGTCGCCGACCGTGTTCAGCGGCAACAGCATGTCGGTCGCCAGCTTGCCGGCGGCATCCAGCACCGCCTCGGTGAAGTCGCGGTCCAGCTCGTCATGGCCGGGCAGGCCCGAGGCGGGGATGTCCAGCACGTCGTGAAGGATGAACTGCATGTCGCGCACGGGCGCATTGTAAATCGGCATGATCGGTCCTGTCGGTTGAATGTCGTGTGGGGATGGGGACGGCCGCAGCGATCAGGCGCTGTGGCGTTCGTCACTGCGTTCGGTCAGCAGGCGCTCGGCCTCGGCGATCTGCTGGGTCAGGTCGATGATCGCGGTCTTCAGCTCTTCCTGCTGGCGCATCATGTCGGCCAGACGCTGCCGCGAGGCGTCGATCGTCGCGGCAAGCTGGGTGACGTTGTCTTCGCCGGGATTGTAGAGTTCGAGCAGCTGGCGGATCTGTTCCAGGCTGAAACCGAAACGCTTGCCCTGAAGGATCAGCTTAAGCCGGCCGCGATCCTGACGGTCATAGAAACGGTGCTGGCCGCGACGCTCGGGCGCGATCAGCTCACGCGATTCATAGAAGCGGAGCGTGCGCGGTGTCACGTCGAACGCATCGCACATCTGACGGATGGTCATGAGATCTTCAGCCATGGCGGTGCCTCCTCTATTTCACAATGCGGCTGAACCTAGCTTGTGAGTGCTAATATGACATTAGTTGACGCGAACGTAAACTAAGACGCTGCGTCACCGAACCTCCTGGACGCGATCGGCGCGGATGCAAAAAAACACCCGCCTGACATATGCCTGACGGGTGGTGCATGATGATCGATAGCGAGGGAACGGGTCGGGCTCAGCCCATCTTACGGAGGATCTCGACCGTTTCGTCGCGCAATTCGCGCAGATCCCTGATCGCGACGCCAAGGCTTTCCTGCTGCTCCTGCAACAGCTCTATCTGGCGGTTGGCGCGGTCGATCCAGACCTCGTATTGCTCGCGGTCGCCCTTCTGGTCGTACATTTCCAGCCATTGCCGGATCTCTTCGAGGCTGAACCCGAAGCGCCGCCCGCGCAGGATCAGTGTCATCCGTGCAACCTCGCGGCCCGAATAGAACCGGGTGCGGCCTTCTTTGCGGGGTTTGAGCAGCTCGATATACTCATAGTAACGCAGCGTCCGCGGGGTCACGTCGAAGCGGGCGCACATTTCTTTGAAGCTGAGTTCGTCGGAACCTTGCATCTTGATCCTGCGCTTCGGAAATTTGTCTGCAACGCTAAACCGGAAGGGCTGATCCCGCAACCATATGCAAAGGAAACTAACCTCTATTGCAGGCAGCCGCCCCGGACGGCTATCAGCAGGACATCAATGCGGGAGTGCATCATGACCAGTGACGAGCCGACAGCCAGCGAGATCCGCGACCGCGTGGCGCAGCAATTCATCGAGGCGCTGCCCTTCGCCCGTGCGCTCGGCATGAAGCTCGAGCGGCTGGAGGAGGGGGAGGCCGAAATATCGATGGGCTGGCAGGAGGATTTCGTCGGCGATCCGCGCAGCGGCGTGGTGCATGGCGGGGTAATCTCGGCGCTGATGGACACCTGCAGCGGTGCCGCGGTGCTGTCGCATGGCACGGCGCCGAAATCGACGGCGACGATAGATCTGCGCATCGACTATATGCGCGGCGCGACGCCGGGACAGAAGATCACCGCGAGATCGCATTGCTATCACGTCACCCGCTCGGTCGCCTTCGTGCGCACCCAGGCCTTCGATGACGACCGCGCCGATCCTGTCGCCACCGCGACCGGCGCCTTTACGCTGGAGCGCTGAGATGGCCAACCGCAATGAACCGCTTCAGCAGGTCAAGAACCGCCGCGACAGCGCGTTGAATGCGCTTGTCGGTGGCGTGCCCTATATCCGCTGGATGGGCATCCGCTTCGACCGCCGCGGGGACGAGCTGACCGCGGTGATGCCGTTCGACGAAAAGCTGATCGGCAACCCGTTCCTGCCCGCGATCCACGGCGGTGCGACCGCCGCCTTTCTCGAGATCGCGGCGATTATCGAACTGTCTTGGTCGGCGATCTGGGAGGATCTCGAATCGGGTCGGATCGTGCCTGACGCGGCGATCCCGGACACGATGCCGCGCCTGCCCAAGACCATCGACTTCACGGTGGATTATCTTCGCTCTGGCCTGCCGCGCGATGCCTATGCGCGGGCCAATGTCGTGCGTTCGGGCCGGCGCTATGCCTCGGTCCATGTCGAGGCGTGGCAGGATAACCGGGCCAAGCTCTTTGCACAGGCCACCGCGCATTTCCTGATGCCTCAGGGCTGATCCGCGTGACAGGAATCCGGCCGATCACCCATCGCCGGGTGCTGGCGATCGCGCTGCCGATCGTGCTGTCCAACGCGACGATACCGATCCTCGGTGCGGTCGATACCGGGGTGATCGGCCAGCTTGGCGAGGCCGCGCCCATAGGGGCGGTCGGCGTGGGTGCGGTGATCCTCACCTCGATATACTGGGTGTTCGGGTTTTTGCGCATGGGGACTTCCGGCCTCGTCGCACAGGCCCATGGCGCCGGCGACGGCACCGAAACCGGGGCGCATCTGATCCGCGCCCTGGTCATCGCGGCGGTGGCTGGGCTGTCATTGATCCTGCTGCACCCGCTGCTGTTCGGCGCGGCCTTCCGCCTTGCCCCGGCCAGCGCCGAGGTCGAGACGCTGGCCGGGCGCTATCTCGCGATCCGCATCTGGGGCGCGCCCGCGACCATCGCCCTTTACGCCATTACCGGCTGGCTCATCGCGATGGAGCGCACGCGACACGTGCTTGTGCTGCAGTTGCTTCAGAACGGGCTGAACATCGTGTTGGATCTCGGCTTCGTGCTCGGGCTCGGGCATGGCGTCGGCGGGATCGCGGCGGCCACGCTGATCGCCGAGTTCTCGGGGCTGGCGCTCGGGCTGTGGTTCTGCCGCGAGGCGCTGATGGCGGCCACCGGGCGCGCGGGGCTGTTTGCGCGGCACCGTCTGATGCGGCTGTTGCGGGTGAATTCGGATATCATGATCCGCTCGGTGCTGCTGCAAGCGTCCTTCACCAGCTTCATCTTCCTGTCGGCCGGCGAGGGCGATGTCACGCTCGCCGCCAATCAGGTGCTTCTGCAATTTCTCCAGATCACCGCTTTCGGTCTGGACGGTTTTGCCTTTGCCGCGGAATCGCTGGTCGGGCAGGCGGCAGGCGCGCGCCGGCCCGCCGCGCTGCGCCGCGCCGCGGTGCTGTCCAGCCAGTGGGGCGTGGCCGGAGCGGCACTTCTGGGGCTGGTCTTTCTGGTCGCGGGCCCGTGGATCATCGACCTTCTGACCACCGCCACCGAGGTCCGCGCCGAGGCCCGGCACTTCCTGCCCTGGCTCGTCGCCGCCCCGCTGATCGGGATTGCAAGCTGGATGCTGGACGGGATCTTCATCGGTGCCACCCTGACCGGGCGGATGCGCCGCGCCATGATCGAGACGGTCTGCGTCTATGTCATGGCGCTGCTGATCCTGCCGACTGCCTTTGGCAATCACGGGCTTTGGGCGGCGCTGATGGTGCTGAACCTGACCCGCGCGCTGACCATGGCGCGGTTCTACCCAGAGGCGGAAGCGGCGGCGCGCTAGTTCAGACCCATTTCGCCAGCGGCGGCAGGCTCATCAGCACCGCATCGGCGTTATGTCCCGTCTCCAGCCCGAATTTCGTGCCGCGGTCATAGACAAGGTTGTATTCGGCATAGAGCCCGCGATGAATCAGCTGTGCGTTCTTGTCGGCGCCGTCAAAGGGCTGGGTCATGCGCTTTTCGACGAGCGGCAGGAAGGCGGGCAGAAATGCCTCTCCCACGGCGCGGGTAAAGTTGAAATCGGCCCGCCAGTCGCCGCTGTTGAGATCGTCGTAAAAGATCCCTCCCACACCCCGCGCGCGCCCACGATGGGGGATAAAGAAATACTCGTCCGCCCAGGCCTTGAAGCGGTCGTAATAATCCGCCCCGTGCGGCGTGCAGGCCGATTGCAGAATGGCGTGAAAATGCGCGGTATCCTCGGCGTATTCGATGCAGGGGTTGAGATCGGAGCCGCCGCCGAACCACCAGGCGTTCGGGGTCCAGAACATGCGCGTGTTCATATGCACCGCCGGGGCGTGGGGGTTCTGCATATGCGCGACCAGGCTGATGCCGGACGCCCAGAACCGCCCGTCTGACTCCATCCCCGGCACGCCCCGCGCGGCCATCGCCGCCTGGGCACGGGGCGAAAGCGTGCCGTGCACCTCGGACCAGTTCACCCCGACCTTCTCGAAAGCACGCCCGCCGCGCATCACCGACATGAGCCCGCCGCCGCCATTCCCGGCCCGCTCGGTCGGGGTCACATCGAAGCGCCCGGCCGGAACGTCTCCGGCCGCGCGATCCTCCAGCATTTCGAAAGCGGCAGTGATCCGGTCGCGCAGGGTCCGGAACCAGTCCGCGGCCTCGCGGCGCTCTTTCAGCATCTCGGCCATGTCATGTCCTCGCGATGGGGCGGCAACCCGGTCCGGGGCCCTTGCAAATGTCGCGCCGTTCCTAAAGCCGCTTGAACGGGCAGGCAATGTCGGGATTGTCGCATCAGAGCGCGCGCTGACGAAAGTTGATTTGTGACTGCGTGGGACCGCCGCTAACCTCGCACGAAACGTAGACATTCAGGCGCCGACATGATCCGACCCCTCGTCCTCACCCTGCCGCTTCTGGCCGTGCTGGCCGCTTGCGGCACCCCGCAGGAGCGCTGCATCAGCCGCAACACGAGCGAATACCGCGCGTTGAGCAGGCTTCTCGATGAAACCAATGCCAATCTGGCGCGCGGCTATGCCTGGCGCGAGCGCGAGGTGTCGCGGACGGCCTACACGACCTGCCGCCGCCCGGTGCGCGACGATGACGGAGAACTGCGGATCGTCAGCTATGGCTGCTGGCGGGACCGGATCGACACCGAGCGCTATCGCGTGCCCATCGATCCGGCCGCCGAAAGACGCACCCGGGATAACCTGCAGGCAAAGCTGGACTCCGAGACGGCGCGCGCTGCAAGCGCCATACGGCAGTGCCGCGCGGCCTATCCGGAAGACCGGGCCTAGAACATTGCCGCCTGAACCGGGTCCAGAAGGCTGCGCCCGCCATCGACATTGATGATCTGGCCAGTCACGAAACCGGCCCCGTCGCCGACCAGATACAGCACCGCCTCGGCGAGTTCTTCGGATTCGGCGATACGGCCCATCGGCGTGCCCCGGATGATGCCGTCGCGAAGCTCGGGATTTTCCTTGAGCATGGTTTTCAGCTCATTTGTCATCACCGATCCGAAGGCAACGGAATTCACCCGGATGCGCTGAGGTGCGAGAGCGAGGGCAAGCGCGCGCGTCGCCTGATCCTGCGCCGCCGAGGCGATGGAATAGGCCAGCAACTCGGGGTGTGGGCGCTGCGCGGCCAGCGTCGTCAGATTGACGATCGCGCCCGAGATGCGGCCATCATCGTTCTTTTCCTCTTTCCGCTGCGATATCATCCGCTTGGCCACGATCTTCGACATGCGCAGCCCGGCCATGAGGTTTTGCCGCAGCATCTCTTCGAGATCTTCCTCGCCACCGCCCAAAGGGTCGCTTGGCTTCACCAGGCGATGCGCGTTCACCAGAATATCGACCCGGTCAAACGCGTCGATCGTGGCCGAAAGCAGATTGGCCATCGACAGTTTCTGAGACATGTCCGCACTGAAGCTGCGTGCCCGGGCATCCTCGCCGAACCGCTCGATTTCCTGATCGAGGGCTTTCTCGTCCACATCGGCGAGCATCACATTCGCACCGCGATCATGAAGCTGCCGGGCAATGGCAAGCCCGATGCCGCGCCCGGCGCCGGTAACGATGGCGGTCTTGCCGTCGACGGAATTGCTCATGTTTTTCTCCTGCTCTTACTGCCCGCGCCGGTGGCGCTCAGGATCTTGAAGCGGGTGTCGCCGCCGATCTCGGTCACATCGGCGAAATGGCGGGACAGCTCGGCCTCATACGGCAGATGCCGGTTTGCCACCATCCACAACCGTCCGGCGCCGGTGAGCATCCCGGCAGCGCTGCGGATGAACGCCGCACCGAGTCCCGGATCTGCTGCCCGGCCCTGATGGAAGGGCGGGTTCATGATGACGCCGTTCACCGGCTCGGGCAGGCGAAAATTGCGGGCATCGGCCCAGTGGAACCGGGCGCGCGGATCTGTCACGTTCTGCCTTGCGCAGGCGAGCGCCGCATGATCGGCCTCGACGAGATGCAGCTCATCGACGCCGCGATGGGTCAGGATCTGCGCCGACAGCCAGCCCCAGCCCGCGCCCAGATCGACGATGCGCATCGGCAGTTTGTCGGGAAGTGCTGCCGCAAGTGCGGCAGAACCGGGATCGACGCTCTCGGCCGAGAACATGCCGGGCAGGGTGGTGAACCCCGGCGCCGGTGAGATCGGTTGCGCCTGCCAATCAGCGGGGATCGCGCCCGGATCGCTCAGCAGGGCGATCTTGCCATGCGCCTTGGCGTGAACTTCAGATATGTCAGCGAGCGACTTGATTTCCTTGAGAATGGATTCGACCCCATCGGTCTTCTGACCGTCGATCCAGAGCGCGCCGCCCTCGACCAGATGCGCAGCGGCCTCGGCCAGACGGGCGCGTGCGGCGGCGCGGGCGCGAGGGATGGTCACCAGCGCCGTCTCGAACTGGCCCTCGGCCTCGGTCGCGACTTCAAAACCCCGCGCCTTCAGCGCTGCGTGATGTTGCGCCATTCCCTCGACGATAAGCGTGCGCTCGGCCGCGAAGACCGACAGATCCTCCGCGCCATCCACCCCGAGGATCAGCATCCTGCCGGGCGGAGCGTCGGGGAAGGCAAGCGCCAGGCGGGCAGCGCGCATCGTCTATTCTTTTTCCATGGTGCATTGCAGCGGATGCTGCTGACGGCGCGCCAGTTCCATCACCTGCGCGACCTTTGTCTCCGCGATTTCATGAGAGAAGACGCCGACCACGGCGATGCCCTTGCGGTGCACGGTCAGCATGATCTCCATCGCCTGGGCGTGGGACATGGCAAAGAGCCGTTCGAGCACATGCACGACGAACTCCATCGGGGTGAAGTCATCGTTGAGCAGCAGCACCTTGTACATGGGCGGGCGCTGCGTTTTCGAACGCGGTTTGACGGCGAGATCGGTCTCCTCGCGGTGGCCGGGATCCTGGGACATAGCAGACGATTATCGGGTGATTGTTGGCTTTGCCCGAATATAGGCGGTTTTGGCGCCAATGAAACCCCGTCCGCTGCGGCGAATTCCGGCTGAGCGCGCGTGAGGCGTCCGAAAATCGCGAAAATGCGAGGTTTCCGCACGGGATTCCCTGTGCTATTGTCGAAATATTAACGACGGCCCACTAAAAGAACCGGGCCGCATACAGGCAGAAGAGATCGAGACAGTGACCAGATTCAGCACGACGTTCCGCGCAGGATTGCTGACGCTATTGGCGTTCCTGATTCCCCTCGCCGCGCAATCCGCGCCCTTTGCGGCCTTTGTCATGGATGGCCGAACCGGCAAGCAGATCCACGCGCAAAACGCAGATACGCGTCTGCATCCGGCATCTCTGACCAAGATGATGACGCTTTACATGGCCTTTACCGCGATCGAACGCGGGCAGGTGCGGCTCGATACGAAATTCACCGTATCGACCAATGCCGCGAACGAGGTGCCCTCGCGTCTCGGTCTGCGCGCCGGTCAAAAGATCGAGCTGCGCTATCTGATCCGCGCCGCGGCGATCAAATCGGCCAATGACGCGGCCACGGCGATCGGCGAGAACCTCGCCGGCTCCGAGGCCAAGTTCGCCGCGCAGATGACCGGCATGGCGCAGGCGCTTGGCATGCGGAATACCCAGTTCCGCAACGCCAACGGGCTGACCCAGTCGGGCCATTTCTCGACCGCCCGCGACATGACCACGCTCGGGCGGCGGCTCTTTTACGACTTTCCGCAATATTATTCGATCTTTTCGCGCCGCTCGGCCGATGCGGGGATTGCCACGGTGCGGTCGACCAACCGCAATTTCCTCAGCAACTATGCGGGCGCCGACGGGATCAAGACCGGCTATACCCGCGCTGCCGGCTTCAATCTGACCGCTTCGGCGCAGCGCGGATCGAAGCGGATCATCGCCACGGTCTTCGGCGGCACCTCGACAGCGCAGCGCAACGCCACCATGGCGAAGCTGCTGGATATGGGCTTCGGCCGCGCCCCGACCCGCGTGCGCGAGGTCAAGCCCGAGCCGCCGCAATATATCGTCGATCGGGGCTCCAGCCGGAAGGTGGCGACGGCAATGACCAAATCGGTCGCACCCGAAGCGCGCCCGGCATCGCTCGCGGCTGCGCCTGCGGCGCAGGCCTCGGTGCCACGGGAAAGCCTCAACTCGGCGCTGAACGACGCCATGGCGCTCGCCGCGTCCCAGAAACCCGCGCCGCAGCCGCAACCCGCCACGCCCAAGGCCAGCGTGCGGCTGGCCAGCAGCGCGCGCCCGCCGGCAAAGCCGGGTGGGGCGAGTTCGGTCGCGCAGGGATCTACGGATGAGGCTGTGAAGACGGCTTTGGCAGAGGCTGCCGCGCCCGCCTCGGGTGGCAAGACATTGCTGACCGCGTCGGCCCGTCCGGTCCCGTCCCCGCGCCGCGAGGCGACGCCCAGCGCGGTCGCTGCGGCCAGCACCGCCAACGTGGTCCCGTCGAATAACGACCTGACGCTGGACTCCTCTCCGAAACCCGAGCGCCGCTCTGAGACGGTCATCATCAGCTCTGGCGGAAATGGCGGCACCCCCGAGCCGAAGCCGACCGAAAAGATTGCGCGGGCTTCCTCTTCGGGCGGGCAGGCCTGGGGTGTCTCGCTGGGTCGCTTCAAGACCCGCGATCAGGCGGATGCGCGGCTGATGCAGGTGGCGATGCAGGAAAGTGCGCTGCTGGAAGGGTCCCTGCGTCATGTGCGTGAATCGTCCAAGGGTTACGAGGCGACCCTGGTCGGGCTGTCGCAAGCCGATGCAAGCAAGACCTGCGCGAGCCTCTCCGAACAGCAACTTCGCTGCGACGTGACCGCGCCCTGATCCGCGCAAGGCTGATCCGATCCTTCGGGGCCGCATCCGGGTGATGCGGCCCCTTCCTGTTCAGCCCGGCGCGGCGTTCCCGATATGAGAAATAAAACGGGCAGGCTCGGCCTTAACGCGGATGGGGAGCCTGACCGTCATCGCGCGGTGCGTAACTTCCCCTACCGCGCCCTTCTTAAGGAGGATTTACGGAGCCGAAGGGAGGAACATCGCGGGATCGATAAGGGGGACTCGTGTGAGCTGCGCTGTCGAGCAGCAAGGGCCGCGTGCTTGTCCTCAAAGCGTTCCCGGCACAACCAGATCCGGCGGGCGGTGACCATTCGCGTAGGTCTGGATGTTGAGGATTACCTTCTCGCCCATCTCGATGCGGCCTTCCTCCGTCGCGCTCCCCATATGGGGCAGCAGCACGACATTGGGCAGATTGCGAAGCCTTGGATTGGCCTCATGCCCATGCTCATACACATCCAGCCCGGCCCCCGCGATCTCACCGGCGCGCAGCATCCGGGTCAGGGCGTTTTCGTCGATCACCTCGCCGCGCGAGGTGTTGATGACCACGGCCGAGGGTTTCAACAAGCGCAGCCGCCGCGCCGAGAGCAGATGAAACGTTGCCGGCGTATGCGCAACGTTGACGCTGATCACATCCGTGCGGGCGAGCATCTGATCGAGGCTGTCCCACCATGTCGCATGCAGCTCCGCCTCGGTTTCGGGGCGCAGCCGGCTGCGATTGTGGTAATGGATCTCCATCCCGAAGGCGTGGGCGCGCCGCGCGACCGCGCGCCCGATCCGGCCCATTCCGAGGATCCCCAGCTTGCGCCCGCCGATCCGCCCGCCGAGAAAAGCGGTGGGCGACCATCCCTCCCACTCGCCGGACTGCATGACCGTGAAACCTTCGTGCAGACGCCGCGTCACAGCGATGATCAGCGCCATGGTCATATCGGCCGTGTCTTCGGTCAGCACGCCCGGCGTGTTCGAGACCTGGATATCGCGCTGCCGGGCCGCCGCCACGTCGATATGGTCGATCCCCGCGCCGTAATTGGCGATCAGCTTCAGCCGATCACCGGCCCCGGCCAGCAAGTCGGCGTCGATCCGGTCGGAGAGGGTCGGCACCAGCACGTCGTTTTCCTGCATCAGCGCCAGCAGCTCGCTGCGGCCGAGCCGCCGGTCATCCTCGTTGAGCCGCAACTCGAACAGATCGCGCATCCGCGCCTCGACCGGCGCCGGCAGGCGTCGCGTTACGGCCACACGTGGCCTGGATTTGCCGCCAGCCATGAATTCCTCTCTTTCAAACGAAGGCGCCTTGCGGCAAACTGCACCTGATCGGGGCGCAGGCACAAGACCCCGGAAGCCGTGCAAAGACATGGCAGATCAGAGGCAGCGCGGCGCAAGTCGCGGAACATATCAAGCGGCGAAAAGTCGCGCAGAGGGCAGGTTAGTAAACGATGGCGTATATCTCTCCGTCATTCCGCCGGGCATTTCGTTCGGCGAAGCGTCAAGGATTAGGAAGCTCTGGGGCTCATGCGGGTGCCAGATGGCGCGCGCTCGGCTGGCCGGCAAAGGCGGTGCTGGGCGCTGGCGCAGTGGCGCTGACGATGGCGGTGCTGCATCCAGCCCACGCGTTGAGCAAGGGCGAAGAGGACGCGCCGAGCGTCGCGGCGCCCGCCGCGCTGACGACAGCGCCCGCCACAGCACCCGCGCCTGCTGCCGCCGTCCCAAAGTCGACCCGTCCGGAGACCCGGCCGACGAGGCTGGCCGCCGTGAAAACCGACGCGACCCAGCCCCCCGCTGAAGTCAAGCGCGGCCCGGTCACCCGCCTGCCGATCCCGCGCTATGTCTCGCTGAAGGGCGAGGAGGGGAATGTGCGGCGCGGACCATCCCTGTCGCACCGCATCGACTGGGTGTTTCGTCACTCGGGCATGCCGCTCCGGGTGGTTGGCGAATACGGCCATTGGCGCCGGATCGAGGATCGCGACGGGGCCGGGGGCTGGATCCATTATCAGCTTCTGTCCGGCGTGCGCACCGCCATCGTACAACAGGAGATGGTCGAGCTGCGTTCGCGCCCCGATCTGAACGCCGGGGTCATCGCCAAGGCCGAAGGCGGGGCCATTGTGCGGCTCGGAGAATGCGACATCGGATGGTGCCGGATCTCCGGCGCCGGAGCCAAGGGCTGGGTCCAGAAATCCGCGATCTGGGGCGTCGAGCCCGCTGAGATCCGCAACTGAAGACCCGCCCGTTCGCGCGGCCCGAACCATCGCCGCGTCACCTGCGCCCCGGCAAGTCCGGGGCGTTTTTCTATCTCTCGCGGGAATGCCTTGCGGGAAAGCATGTTTTTCGTCACCGCAGAGGGGCAAAAACTTCGCCCGCCCCCTTGCGCCGCGACCGGGGCTCGTCTAAATCGCGCCTCACGGTCGAACGAGGCCGATCAGGCTGCCGTAGCTCAGGGGTAGAGCACTCCCTTGGTAAGGGAGAGGTCGAGAGTTCAAATCTCTCCGGCAGCACCATTTCCCAGCCAGTTCCGCGACATGCCTTGCCCGCAGATGGCGTGATCGCGCGCTGTTCAACATTCCGGCAACGGTCGCGCTGCATTGCCACTGCCGCTTGCGCCCTGCGGCGAATGGGCGCACAAGGCGCTCGATTTTTCGAGGTCGTTCTATGGCGAGTTTCAAGATTTGGATCGGCGCGTCCGCCGCCGATACGATCACCCGGCTGGCGGTTCAGCTGGGCAGTACGATGGTGGTCGCGCGGATTCTCAGCGCCGAAGAGTTCGGTCTGGCCAGTATGGTGCTGGGCGTGAATACCATCATGGCCGCCTTTATCGGCCTGCCTTTCGAAGAGTCCCTGGCGCAGCGCCGCAAGCTTTATACCTCGCATCTCGAGACCGCGCTGTTCGTGTCCGCGGTTCTCACGGTGGCCTCTGTGGCGATATCGGGCGTGTTCGGTCCGGTGATCGAACATCTCGCCAGTGCCGAAGGATTCGCGATGGCGCTGATCGTTTCGAGCCTGCTGCTGTTCGCGCAGGGGCCGGGCGCAGTGGCGCGCGCGGTGGCGCGGCGGCATCGGCGTTTCGTGGACCTTTCTGCCTGCAATGCGATCAGCACGACGCTGGCCTGCGGCGCGGCGATCCTCGCCGCCTTTGCCGGTTGGGGGGTGTATTCTCTGATCCTGCAACGGCTGCTGCCGAATGTGTTTTTTCCGGTGCTCGCCGCCGGAGCGCTCAGGCTGCGCGGTCAGCGGATCATGCTTCCGGTGCGCTGGCACGGCCAGCGGTTCCGCGAGCTGTTCCGCTTCTCGTGGCTGCATCTGGCGGATGTCGGCGTCACGAATTCCGGTCCTGCTGCGCTCGCCTTTCTGACCAATGCCTATTTCGGGCAGGCGGTTCTGGGGCAGCTGAACATCGCTTTGCGCATCGTCGATCCGCTGCGTATGGCGCTGATGAGCGTCGGCCATAATCTGGCCTTCTCGGTTCTGGTGCGGTTGCAGACCGATGCGCGGGCGCTCACCTCGAAGGCCGGAGACATCGCGGCGGGCACCGGCTTCTTCATCATTCCGGCCTTCGTCGGGCTGGCCGTCAGCGCGCCGGTTCTGCTGCCGCTTCTGGTCGGGCCGGGCTGGGATGAATCGGTGCCGCTGTCGCAGATGCTCTGCCTCGGCGTCGGTATCGCGCTGCCCTTCCGTTTTTACTTTTCCGGGTATTCCGCCCTTGGTCGCCCGGAATATGGGCTCATCAGCAGCACCGTCGCGCTCGTGGCGATGGCTGTCTTTTTCGTTCTTGGCGCGCAGCTGAACATGCCCAACACGCCGGGCGTGGCCTTCGTCGCCTATGAGGCGGCCACCGTCTTCATCGGCATAGGTTTTGCGGTCTATCTTCTCGGCCGCGGTCTGACCGAGCCGATGGAGCGTCTGGTCCGGGCCTGGATCGGTGCCTGGATCATGGCGGCGCTCGTCGACTGGTTGTGGCTGCGGGGAACAAATATCGACGTTTCATCGTTCCGTCTTCTCGCCATAGTTCTCACCGGAATGGCGGCCTATCCGGTGATCATGCTGGTCGTATGCCCCCGTTGCATGCGCGATTTCCTTCAACTCGTCCGCAGAACTTAGTGCAGAGTCTTCAATTGCTTACCTTTGTCATCTCGGAAGAACATCAATACACGATCCGCGATGTTCTCGAAACGCGCGACCATGCCCTTCACGGGCGGGTCATCATCCTGTCATATGACGATTTCCTGTCGCTTCCGCGGCTGCCTCGCTCGACCTATCTGTTTCTCGATATCGAGCGGCTCGCGCACGAGCAGGTTGAGCGGATCACCTCTCGGCTGCAACATCTCGAAGCGGCGGCGCAGGGGTTGCGTGTGCTGAACCGCCCCGACCGGATCGGCAGCCGGATGCAGATCATGGGGGCGCTGAAACGGGCCGGGATCAATGATTTCGACCTGCTCCCCATCGACACGCCGCCCGAAAAGCTGCGTTTTCCCGTCTTCCTGCGCGGAATAAGCGATCATGACGGGCCGAAATCCCAACTGATCCAGAATGCCGCCGAACTGTCACAGGCGATTGCCGCGCTCGACATGCCGCAGGGCTATGGGATCACCGAATATGTCGATGCCCGCAACGCCGACGGGCTTCATGAAAAGCGGTCCTATATGCGCATAGGCGACAGCCTGTTCCCCTCTGCGCTCGACACCAGCCAGCATTGGGTCTGCAAGGGCGAGCATAGCGATCCCGCCAATGTCGCGCAGCCAGACCGCGAGATCGCTTTTCTCAACAGCGACGAGGATCGCGAGGTATTGCGCCGCGGTTTCGAGGCAGCAGGCATAGATTACGGCCGGGCCGATTACGCGATTATCGACGGTCGACCGCAGATTTTCGAGATCAACACCAACCCCTGGCTCGAGCCGCCCGAGAACGTTCCCGCCATTTCACGCCAGGGCGCGCTGATCATGATACGGCGCTTCTTCGAGGCGCTGATCGGGCTCGACGCCGCGACGCGGGATGGAAAGCGCGGTTGGGTCGCGGTGAAGGGAGCCTCGCGGAAGCCCGCCGGGCGGATGAATCGGCGCGGCATCTTCCATCGCGCTTTGCACATGATCGGTCGGTCTCAGGACGAGACCCGCGTCATGCGCCGTCTTCGGGATCTGCGGCTGCTCTGAGCGGGGCAGTCCAGCGAAAGGAGCCGCCATGCCATCGCCCGGCCCGCTGCGGCGTTTCATACCGGCACTGGTCGCGCTCGGTCTGTTTGCGGCGCAACCTGCTGCGGCCCAGATGCGGTCCGCGCCTGCCGAGACAGCCCCCGGAACGCCGGGCATGGCGGTCGGGCTGAACGCGCTGCGCGATCAAAGCGCCGCCGAGCTGCGCGCCGAATTCGAGGATTACGTTCGCCTCGGAGTGCGTTGGCTGCGCACGGATATCTATTGGGCCGACGTGCAGGCTGCCGGCCCGAATCGATTCGACTGGGAGGAGACCGACCGCATCGTCGATCTGGCCGAGGAGTTCGGGCTGAATTTTCTGCCCGTGGTCGGAACTACGCCGAGATGGGCGCGGAATATCGCCGAGGGCGGTTCAACGCCGCGTGACCCCGCCGAGTTCGCCCGCTTCATGACCGCCGCGGTCGAGCGCTACGCCCCGCGCGGCATCCATGTCTGGGAGATCTGGAACGAGCCGAACCTCTCCGGTCCCTGGCCGCCCCATCCCGACCCACAGGCTTATGCGGCGCTTCTGATCGCGGCCTACGACGCCATCCATGCCGCCGATCCCGATGCCACGGTGATCCTCGGGGGCATGTCGGCCGTTCGCTGGACCGGCCCGCCCTTCAACCTCCAGCACTATGCGGCCCCCGCCTTCCTGCGCGAGGTCTACGCAGCAGGTGCTGGCGATTCTTTCGATGCGGTGGGTTATCACCCCTATAGCTATCCCGACCTTCCCGACCCTGACTGGCGATGGAATGGCTGGGGCATGATGGCGATCGCGCTGCGCGACATCATGGAGGCGAATGGCGATGCCGAAAAGCGGATCTGGATCACCGAGTTCGGCGCACCCAGTTCGGATCGCAATGGTGGCGTGACCGAAGCCGAGCAGGCCGAGATCCTGCGCGAGGGCTTCCGGCACGCCCGCGCGCATGACTGGATCGGACCGCTTTTCTGGTACAGCTATCGCGATCTGGGCAGCGATCCGGACAATAATGAAGAGTGGTTCGGAATAGTAAACGAAAACGGTCGGCGCAAAGCCGCTTGGGACATTTATCAGGGGTTCTCAAACGAAGTTCGATAGGCCAACAAACGGAGTGTATCCGAAGGTTACCAGTTGAACTTATCGTGAAAACCGCCTCTGGCGGCAGAAAAAACCTAACCTGATCGAGAGCAGAATTAATGCCCATAAGCAGAACTGTCCCTGGCCAGCTCGGCATGGCCACGCCTTTTGGCGACCTTCTTGGCAAGTCAACCGCCGAAATGAATGCCGAAATCGCGGATTACAAGGAACTCGGTGTGGACTGGGTCCGGCTGGATATCCACTGGAGCCTCGTGCAGCCGAAAGAGAATGGCGGCTTTGACTGGAGCCTCGTCGACAAGGTGTTCAATGCGCTTGACGCGGCGGGGATCAAGATCGCCGCGGTGCTGAACAACACCCCCGACTGGGTCAGCGAGAAGCTGAACTCGGCCGGCGACCGCCAGGCTTTTGCCGATTTTGCCGGTGCTGCGGCGCAACGCTATGGCGATATGGTGAACCATTGGGAAATCTTTAACGAACCCAATATGAAAGGCATCACCCCCGCCAATTATACCGACATGCTCAAGCGCAGCTATGACGCGATCAAGGCGGTCGACGGCGACGATACCGTCATCACCGGCGGTCTGGCGGCGGTGCCTTCGACCGGCAACGGGCTTTACGGAGCGGTCGATTATCTCGAGCAGATCTATGCGAATGGCGGCGGCGATTCCTTCGATGCGGTCGGCTATCACCCCTATACATTCCCGCTTTTCCCAAGCGACGACGAAGCCTGGAACGGCTGGGAAATCATGGAAGACGGCATCCGCGACGCGATGCTGGCCAATGGCGATGGCGACAAGCAGGTCTGGATGACCGAGCTGGGCGCGCCGACCTGGGGCCAGAATGTTACCGTCTCCGAGGCAGAGCAGGCACGTATCCTGCGCGAGGCGGTGGAGATCGCAAAGGATCTCGACTGGGCCGGGCCGATCATGTGGTTCGGATATCAGGATTCAGACATCGATCGCGGCTTCGGGCTCAAATATGCGGATGGGCGCGCAAAGGCTGCCTATGACCTGTTCAAAGAGCTCGGCAATGCCGATGACACGAACAGCAGCGTCGGAGGCTCGCTGATCGGCATCGACGAACAGACCGGCGGTTCGGGCTGGGACGTGCTGGACGGAACGGATAAGGACAGCCTGCTGATCGGCAAGGGCGGTCGTGATCGTCTGGACGGCAATGGCGGCGACGACATCCTCGACGGCGGCTCGGGCGATGACGTGCTGACCGGCGGTGCCGGCAGCGATCTGTTCGTGTTCAAGGCGAATATGGGCTGGGACCTGATCACCGATTTCAAGCGCGGTGCCGACAAGATAGACGTCAGCGGCGTGGACGCGAACAGCAATCGCAGCGGTGATCAGTCATTCGATTTTATCGGCGGAAACTGGTTGCGCGATGCCGAGGATCTCGGCGTCTATATCGACCGGGGTCAGAACAAGACCTATGTTCAGGGTGACACCAATGGCGATGGCGCCTTTGATTTCAGCATCGTGCTGAACGGGGCGGTGTCGCTGACCGAGGATGACTTCATCCTCTGATCAGGATCGGCCGGCGCCCTCATCCAGCAAGGCGGCATAGAGGGCGCCGACCTCACGCGCCATGCGCGCGGCGGTGTATCGCGACAGATAGCGC
The DNA here is from genome assembly GCF_027912835.1 of Paracoccus sediminicola. Taxonomy (NCBI): domain Bacteria; kingdom Pseudomonadati; phylum Pseudomonadota; class Alphaproteobacteria; order Rhodobacterales; family Paracoccaceae; genus Paracoccus; species Paracoccus sediminicola. The sequence continues at coordinate 1,452,917 of NZ_CP115768.1, read as the reverse complement.
CGATAGCCGGCCTCGCCATAATCGCGAAGCTGCGCATCGCTGGTCTCGCGGATCATCGCGGTGATCTGGTCGGCATCGTCGGGGGTGAACAGCCTTCCCGTTTCACCATCGACGACGATATCCTGCAACCCTCCGACGCGGCTGGCGAATACGGCAAGCCGCGCCTGCATCGCCTCGACCGCGACCAGGCCGAACCCCTCCCACCGGGACGGCACCAGCAACAGATCGGCCTCGGCATAGAGCGCATAGACCTTGTCGCGCGGCTGCCAGCCGAGCAGTTGGACATTGTCCGGCAGCTCGGGAAGCTCGTCGGCAGAGACGATGGCGCTGCCGATGGCGATGGCGCGGGCCTCGTCGCCCAGAAGGCGCATCACCTCCAGAAACGTATCGTATCCCTTCTGCTCGTCGAAACGCCCGGCAAAAGCGATCAGCCGCGGCGCGTCCTCGGCTTTCGGCTCTGGGGCCGGTATGCCGGAGCGCTGGCTTACGCCGTTATCGATCACGCTCAGCTTTTCGGGTGCGATCCCGGCATGCAGCGCCTCTTGCCGCTCATAGTCCGAGATGCAGATGATCCGGTCGGTGACCCGGCTGAGCGCCCGCTCGACCCGCGCCACACCTTCCTGCATTCGCTTGCTGCCCCGGCGCGAGAAGGCCCAGCCATGCGGGCAATAGATGACCTTTGTGCCGCGCGGGATCAGCGGTGCCAGTGCGCGGATAGCCGCACCGGCGAAGCTGGAATGGATATGCAATATCTCGGGGCGGGTGCGGCGCAGATGGCGGATCACCCGCCAGCCGAGCCGCATGAGATCGGCCTTCGAGCCGCGTCGGTGCGGAAAGGCGATCATCTTGAAATTCGGCCCTTCGAGCCCGGCCAGCGCCTCGCGATTGACCTCGGGCGTCAGCAGCTCGATCTGCGTGTCCGGCATCCCGGCGATCTGTGCCGAGAGAAGCTCTTCGAGATAGGTGACCACCCCGCCAAGCGGCGCTTCGGTGACATGGACCACATGGCGCGGTGTGCGGCTCGGGGCGGTTTTGGCGAGGGTCTCAGCCATGACGGATCCTCACGATCAGATCCCGCAGGCGGCGATATCCGCCGGGCGCCACGCCGCGCATCAGGATCGCTGCCGCACGCTTGGCCGACAGCGCCCGCGCACTGATCGCGCGCCGCAGGATGCTCACGGCCCGGCCCGGTTCGCTGCGCGCGATTTCGGGGACCAGGAAGCGTGCCATGAACCCGCTCTCCGCGCGCTCGGTGAGCCGGGAGGATTGCAGCGCCACCCAGTCGCGCACCTCTTCGGGGCGGGTGGTATAGGACAGCCGTCCCACGGACTGGTCGTCATACCAGATGACCAGCGGATCGGGCAGCATCCGGAAATGCGCCCCCTCGGCTTCGAGGCGCAGGCAGAGATCCAGATCTTCGAGGCAGCGCAGGCTCTCATCGAAGCGGACCCGGTTCTGAAGCGCGCGGGGGACGACCAGCGTTGAGGTCTGCATCAGACCGTCCTCGGCGAAAAGATAATCGCCGACCGGCTCGTCGGGCCGGATGCCACGATCCGGCTTGACCATGCGGTTATCCGCGCTGCGATGGAAAAACAGTGGTGAATACCAGACGATCTGTTCCCCATCATCCGCCGAAGATATGGCCGCGCGAAACTGTGCCAGCTTTTCCGGCAGGAACTCGTCGTCGGAATCCAGAAAGGCGATGTAGTCACCCCGCGCCTCGGCGCTGCCCCGATTGCGCGCCGAGGATGCACCTGCGTTGTCCTGCCGGATGCAGCGGATACGCGGATCGCCCATCGCCTCGACCACCCCGGCGGTATCATCCGCCGAGCCGTCATCGACGACCACGATCTCGAAATTCGGTTCGGTCTGGGCGAGGCAGGATTCCAGCGTCCGCCGGATCTGTCCGGCGCGGTTATAGGCCGGAATGACCACCGAGAAAAACGGCACGGCGCCCTGAGCTTCGCGACTCGGTTCGGTCTGCATGATGTGGAATCCTCACTCGTTCCGGTGTCACGACGCAGCGTAAGGCAACGGTTTGCCCGGCCCGTACTGGCAAAAAAACAGCGCGCATCCTATGTGAACGCGCTGTCGCCGCAAGCCGTTTCAGCAGCACCGGAGCGGATCGGCAGAACAGTGCCGTCGCCATGTCGCATTTCTGTGGTTAATACTTCGGTGAATAAGGTAAACCATCTCATAAGGATGGCAGTGCGCTTCGCGCAGGATATTGAAGTGAAAGACGATTTCAAACTCTCTGTGGTTATTCCGAACCGGAACCGGGCCGATATGCTGCTGCGCGCGGTGCTGTCGCTGCGCGATCAGACCGAGGATGCGATCGAGATCATCGTTGTGGATGACGCGTCGGATCGGGATCTTTCGGCAGAGTATGGCTGGCTGGAAGGGCAAGGCGTCAGGGTTCTGCGCCAGCCCCGCCAGCTGCGCGGACCGGCGGCCCGAAATCGCGGCGCGCGCGAGGCGACGGGCAGCCATGTGAGCTTTCTCGATTCCGACGATATCTGGCTGCCGGGCCGCTATGACGAGATCCGCAGCTTCTATGCCCGCCACGAGAACGACCGCAAGGTGCTGGTCAGCGGCGCGGTGCTGCATATCCACGGCGAAATCCGTGAGGTGCATCAGCCGGAATGGCGCGCGGGAAGCAGCCTGGTCGACTATGCCTATCGCGATGCGGGGCGCGTGCAGACCTCGATGCTGACGATGCCCGCGGCAATCGCAGCCGAGTTTCCGTTCGACGAGACGCTTCGGGTCAATCAGGACACGGATCTGGCCATGCGGCTCGATCGGGCGGGGATCGGGTTCGAGATTTCGGACGTGCCGGGCATCGCCAAGGAAGAGACCCCGGCGGATCACCGCCTTACCAGCGGGGCCGAGACCGCAGACCTGTCGCATCAGTGGTATCTGCGCGAAAGCCATGACTGGTCGCGCGCGGCGAAATCCGGATATCACCTTCAGGATCGGGTCTGGCGCCTGCAGGATTCGGGGCGAATCGGCGCGGCTTCGCTGGCGCTGCTGCGGACGCTGTTTCCGCCGGTATCGCCGAAGGAAACTGCGCGCCGCGCGGTCAGCATGGCGCTCGGACCCAGGGGATATGCGGCGTTGCAAAGGCGAATGCGCAAGCGGCGTGCCTGTGACGAAACCCCTGCCGGACCCGTGCTGTCACGCTGGCAGGATCTCACCCGAGAGGCGAAGCGGATCTGCGCCAGTCTTGCGACCGGCAATGAGGGGCAGGGCGCGAGACCCCGGCCCGATGGGGGCGGTTCCTGACGCGACGTTCTCACGCCATCGGTGCCGGTTCACTCGGTTGTGTCTTTGCCAACGGTTCATCGTCGCTCGACCTCGGACGTTAAACTGCGTTAAGAGCATCCTTTAGGCGCGGATGATTTTCCGGGGCTGATCGGTTGTTGAAAGGTTACGACATGGGCGTCGGTTTCACCGCCCGCATTAAGGCGATGTCTCGGCCGCGACCGTGCCGGGAACGCGAAACGCCGACGCGGCGTTCCGCCCGCAACCACATCCCGCAAAGCGCCGCCGCCCCGTCCCTTCGTTCGGAAGTCTAAGATGCAGAAAGTCCCCCATTCCTTCACCATCGGCGATGTGTTCGTCGCGCTTCGGCGGTATTTCTTCCTGGTGCTGATCCTCACTCTGGCTTTTGGCGGCGGGGCGTATTTCGTCGCCACGCAGCTTCCGGAAACCTATTCTGCGACCGCGCGGCTGATTTCGGATGCGTCGCGCGCCGGGTTCATCACCATCAATGAAGACGCCGCTGACGAGGTCGGGGATGCCACCGCGACCTCGACCATGGTCGAGATCATCGGCACGCCGGTGGTGCTGAATCATGCGCTTGAGGCGATGTCGCCCGAGCTTCTGGCGTTGCTGGACGAGGCTGCCTATCCGCCAGACGAGCCGCGCGAGACCGAACCCACCGAGGAAGAGCGCCGCAAGGGGCTGCTGCGCAATCTTGGGCAAAATCTCGATCCCAGCAATAGCGGCCGGTCCTTCGTGGTGAATCTGCGCTACAACGCCGAAAGCCCCGTGCTCGCAGCCGGGGCGGCGAATGCGGTTGCGCAGGGCTATCTGAATTACCGGGTCGAGCTGCGCAACGCGGTCTATCAGGAAATGATGGATAATCTCGAAGTGCAGATCACCGAGCTGACCAACCGGCTGGAAGCCGCGGAACAGACAGCTCAGACCATGCGCGAGCGGGCGCGGCTGCTGAGCCAGCGCTCGGATACCTGGGTCGAGGGCGAGCAGGAAGAGGCGATCGCCGAGAATGCCGCGCTTTATGCCCGCCAGCGTGAGGCCGAGCGCGAGGTGGAGGCCACAGCCGTCGTCTATGAGCAGCTTCTGCTGGAACATCGCCAGATCCAGAGCCGGATGGGCGAGCCCGAGATCACCGTGCAGCTGTTCTCGCCCGCCGTGGTGCCGACACGTCCGAGCGGGTTCAACGCCAAGCCGGTGATCCTGGCGCTCGGGCTGATGACGGGTTTCCTTGTCGGTCTGACCGTCGCCATGATCCGGCTCGGCAGTCAGCGCCGCCGCGCCGCCCGATTGCAGGAGGCTGGTGCATGACCGACAGCGAGGAAAGCGCCGCGGGCAGGGCAGGCGCCGCCAATCTGGCGAGCGCCGAACTCGCCTCGCTGCCCCCCCACGAGGCTGTGCGTCCCGATATCTGCGTGCTGATCCCCGTGTTCAAGGATCAGCAAGGGCTGACCGAGACCCTCGATGTGCTGGCAGGGATCGAATTTCCCTTTGACATCGTGGTTGTCGATGACGGCTCGCCCGAGCCAATGAACGCGGCCGATCACGCCGGGGCGCATGAGGTGACCTTGCAGCGGCTGGATCGTAATCAGGGTATCGAGAATGCGCTTAATGCCGGGATCGAGACGATTTTCGCGCGCGGCTACCGTTATATCTCGCGGCTCGATTGCGGCGACCTGCCCCTGCCGGGCCGGTTTGAAAAGCAGTTCGCCTTCATGGAAGAAAATCCCGATATCGGCATGGTCGGAACCTGGGCGCGCTGCGTGAATGACGATGGTGAATATCTGTTCACGCTGCGCTTTCCGACCGATCCGGCCAAGATGCTTCGGCGCCAGCGCTACGTGCCCGCACTTCTGCACCCGACGATCATGATCCGCACCGAGGCGCTGCGCGAGATCGGACCCTATTCCGACCGGTATCGCACCGCCGAGGATTACGATCTTTTCGTGCGCATGGCCAAGCGCCACGGCATCGCCAATATTCCCGAGGTGCTGACCCAGTATATCGTCAGCGAAACCGGGACCACGGCGGCCAAGCGCAAGCGCAACCTGGTCTCGCGTCTGCGGGTGCAGCGGGACAATTTCGGCTGGACCGATCCGCATAGCTATCTGGGTATCGCGCGCACGCTGGCCTTCATGGCGATCCCCTTCGACTGGCTAACCTCGATCAAGAAGAAGGTCTGGCGATGACCGAGACCGCGGCCGGCCGTCTCGTGCCGCGCGCGGTGGTCGTCCTGATGGTCGTGGCGACCGTCTTCAACGACCTGCCGCCGATCCTTCCCGTGGGCGAGCTGGCCAAGGACGGTTTCATCTACATGATCCCCGTGGCCTTTCTGCTGTTCATGCGGAGACCTTCGATCATTGCGTTTCCGACCGGCTTCACCCTTCTGTTTCTTGGGTTCATCGGCGTAATCGTCGCCAGCGTGGTGGTCAATTACGACGAGATTTCCGTCGCCATGTTCAAGGGGCGCGGCGGAATGAGCCGGGTCATCACCCAGGGCATGATGGTGGCGCTTGGCCCGGTGGTCGCGCTGATGTTCTATAATCTGGTCCGCTACGGTCAGGCGCGCGACATCTCGCGCGGGGCTGCGGCGGGGTTGATTACGATGGCCGTCGTTGGCTTCTTCGAGGTCTCGTCCTGGTACGACATCCCCTTGCTGACGCAGATCCACGATGCCGCATCCGCGGTGATCCACGGCGAAGAGAGCGAGTTCTACCCGATCCGGATGCGGCTGACGACCTTCGAAGCCTCGTGGGCGGCGGTGATGCTGACCTTCATCTTTCCCTTCGCCATGACCCGAGCATCGACCCCGCTGCTGTTTTTCTACGGCGCCTTTGTCGCGACGGCGCTCGTGCTCACCCAGTCGCGCACGGCGATGCTGGTCATCGGTTTCCAGTTCCTCGTGCTGATCTGGACCCTGCTGCGCCGGCGTCGCGATCAGATGATCCAGCTCGTGACGGCGGGGTTTATCGGGCTTCTGGTGGTGATGAGCGTTCCCGATATTCAGCGCGGCGTGACCGAGGACATCGCCAATCTCATCGAATATGGCAGCACCGACGGGCTGATCGACACGACGCCCGGCGTGACCGAGAATTATTCCAATGTCACCCGTCTCGCCGCCATCGAGGCCGGCGTGTCGATGTTCGAGGAACGCCCCGTCCTCGGCGTCGGCTTCGGGCAATACGGCTTCAACTATCCGGCGCATGTCGGGATGGAAGCCATGCGGAGCTGGGAGGTGCGCAGCTATGTCACCGAGGCCGATATCGAGCTGGCATGGCCGCCCGCCTATTCACTGCATGTGCGGCTTCTCGCCGAGGTCGGCGTGGTCGGCTATCTGCTCTGGCTGGCGATCATCCTGCCGACGCTGTTCCGGTCGCTCTACTACGCGGATGGGGCGACCTATCTGGGCCGCATGCATCTGGCGGTGACGATGACGCTGATCGGGTGGATGCTGCTGGGGGCGAGTATCGACAGTTTCCGCTTTTTCGGCGGCTGGATCGCCCTGGGGGTGGGGCTGGCGCTTCCACGCCCGCCCCAAGGGTCATATCGCGGCGGCGTTACTTACCGGTCCGCTTGATCATGGTGACGACGGTCATGACCATGATGCGCAGGTCTTCCACCAGCGAGATGTCGCGTGCATAGGCCACATCCATCTGGACCCGCTCGCTATAGCTGACATCGTTGCGGCCGGTGGTCTGCCACAGACCGGTCAGACCGGGGCGCAGGCTCAGATAGGCCGGTGCGGCGTCGCCATAGCGCGGCAACTCGTCCCGCACGATGGGGCGGGGGCCGACAAGGCTCATTTCACCTTTCAGCACGTTCACCAGCTGCGGCAATTCGTCGAGGCTGGTCTTGCGCAGAAAGTCTCCGATTTTCGTGACGCGCGGGTCATTCGTCAGTTTCTGGGTTTCATCCCATTCGCGCTTTGCATCAGGCGACCTTGCAAGAATATCGTTCAGGCGCGACTCCGCATTGGCGACCATCGAGCGCAGCTTGATGCAACCAAAACTCTTGCCGTCCTGTCCAAGCCGCTTATGGACAAAGAAAGGTTTACCGCGATCGTGCAGAAAAATTATGAATCCGAGCACTGCCAGTATCGGAACAAGAACCATAAGAGCCATAAGGCTGACAATAACGTCAAAGGCGCGTTTGCCGCCTTTGCGATACCAGTCGCCGACCGGCCCATTGTTATTAAGATTGCTGCCGCCGTAGATACGACCGCCGCTAATTGTATGATTTGACATGCTATTCATAGCACTTCACCATTCTGTTGGGCGCCCGCTCATATTATCGCAGGCCGCGTTAACTTCTCTTAACGAGGTATAAGGCGCCAATTAGTCATGCGAAGTGAGTCTGTAAAGTGCTGCACTGCAGCGTAAAAATGTGAGGTAGAACGAACCGGTCGGTATAGTTATACACCGAAATAGCGGCAGATTACTCTTTCCGGTTGCGCTAACGTATGAGTTTTCACCTTGGAACCTATGGGTTCCATGATCTTTGAATTTCCAAGAATCCGGAAAAATCAGAGCCTTGTCATGAGGACGTCACAATTTCCTGGTGCAGTCGCAGAAATTTGATCTCTTGTGCGCACCACACAGGCTTCTCGCCTAAATAGTTAGAAAAATAATTCTCGATCGGCGGAATTTCGCTTCGAACCCGGTTTGGCGCTTTCACCCTGCGCCGCCAGGCCGCATCGCTAGCCCATCCGGTGCGTGCCGTGCCACGCTGTCGCGCAGCCGGGCGGCCAGAGGCGAGAGAGGGCGGCGTCTGAGGCTCAGCAGGAAATAGGGCGATACCCGGATTTCGCGGCGCATCCTCAACAGGGCGAAGCCGGCACTCACCGGCGGGGCGAGCAGAAGCTGCGCCACCTCGTCAGAGATCGGGGCGATGGCGTCGCTCTGGGCCAGATAGGCGATGGTCAGCAGAAGCGACGGGCTGTTGACGATGTTGCACGGCTCGGCCAGGCCCAGCGCGGCAAACGCATTCAGCGTCGCCTCGCGGATCGGGGCACCGCGCTGCTGCATGATCCATTCGTAATCGGACAGCTCGGTCAGGGTCACGGTTGGCGCACGTGCCAGCGGGTGCGCGGCGCGGACGATCATGCTGACCTTTTCATCCCGCATAGGCAGGATGTTCAGGTCGCGATTTTCGAACTCCGGCAGGATGCGGGCCAGAACGAAATCGAGCTCTCCGGCAATCAGCCCGGCCAGCAACTCGCGCGAGGGCATGACATCTACGGTGATATCCGCCTCTGGCGATTCCTGCTTCACCTCGCGGATCGCCGAGACGAGATAGCCGACCGCCGGTCCCGTCACCGCGCCGATATGCACCGAACCAGCCAGCCCGCCGCGCAGCGCGCGGATATCCGAGGCCATGCTGCTCATCTCGCGCAGGATCACGCGGGCGCGACGCAGCACGTTGCGGCCGATCTCGGTCAAGGCCATGCCTTTCGGCTGACGCAGAAACAGGGGCGCGCCGACCTGACGCTCGGTCTCGGCAAGCATCCGCGAGGCCGCTGGCTGGGTCATGGCGCATGCCTCGGCGGCAAGCTGAAGCTGGCCGGTCTCGGCAATCTCATGGATCAGCCGAAGCTGCGCAGGCTTGAGCATCAGGCGCGAGGGGGTGGTCGTCATACCATCTTTGCTATGCAGTTTGTGCTGAATCTCATTTTACCCATATGACACCCCATTGCTACGCTTTTCCCGGAGCCCGTTTTCAGGGTGCCAATCCAAAAAGGCGCGGCAGGGACCGCCGCAGGGAGGACAATCATGAAGATCAGAAACGCAGCGGTTGCGCTGGCGCTTGGCGTCTCGACGCTGGCCGGGGCGGCCATGGCGCAGACCGTGGGCATCTCGATGCCGACGAAATCATCGGCCCGCTGGATCGATGACGGCAACAACATGGTCAAGCAGTTCGAAGAGGCGGGCTACGAGACCGATCTGCAATATGCCGAGGACGACATCCCGAACCAGCTCGCCCAGGTCGAGAACATGATTACCAAGGGCGTCGATGCTCTGGTGATCGCGGCCATTGACGGGACCACCCTGTCCAACGCGCTTGCCAATGCCGCCGCCTCGGGGATCGAGGTGATCGCCTATGACCGGCTGATCCGCGATACGCCGGATGTCAGCTATTACGCCACATTCGACAATTTCCAGGTCGGCGTGACGCAGGCCAATTCGCTGGTGCAGGGCCTCGAAGAGCGTTTCCCCGACGTCTCGCCCTGGAATGTCGAACTGTTCGGCGGCAGCCCTGACGACAACAACGCCTATTTCTTCTATGACGGCGCGATGTCGGTGCTTCAGCCGATGATCGACGATGGCAGCATCGAGATCGTTTCGGGCCAGATGGGCATGGACACGGTCGGCACGCTGCGTTGGGACCCGGCCACGGCGCAGGCGCGGATGGATAACATCCTGTCGGCAAACTATACCGACAAGCAGGTGCATGGCGTGCTCTCGCCCTATGACGGGCTGTCGATCGGTATCCTGTCCTCGCTGAAAGGCGTGGGCTACGGCTCGGGGGATATGCAGATGCCCATCGTCACCGGTCAGGACGCCGAGGTGCAGTCGGTCAAGTCGATCATCGCCGGTGAGCAGTATTCGACCGTGTTCAAGGACACGCGCGAACTCGCCCGCGTCACGGTGGGCATGGTCGAGGCGCTGCTGAACGACGGCGAGCCCGAGATCAACGACACCGAAACCTATGATAACGGCGTCAAGGTCGTGCCCTCCTTCCTGCTGGAGCCGGTGGGCGTCGATGCCTCGAACTGGGAAGAGGTGCTGCTCGATTCCGGCTATTACGAAGCCAGCGAGATCGAGTGACCCGGATCGGGGCCGCGCATCGCCGCGGCCCCGTCTCTGCCAGCGGAGGCTGCCCATGACCGCGCTTCTCGAAATGCGCAACATCACCAAGACATTTCCGGGCGTGAAAGCGCTGGACAATGTCAGCATCGAGGTCCGCGAGGGCGAGATCCATGCCATCTGCGGCGAGAACGGCGCCGGGAAGTCGACCCTGATGAAGGTGCTGTCGGGCGTCTATCCCGTCGGCAGCTATGACGGAGAGATCGTCTATGACGGCGATCAGGCCGAGTTTCGCGGCATTCGCGACAGCGAGGATCGCGGCATCATCATCATACATCAGGAACTCGCGCTCGTGCCGCTTCTGTCGATTGCCGAGAATATCTTCCTCGGTAATGAACAGGCCAGCGGCGGTGTCATCAACTGGCCCGAAACCTTTCAGAGAACCGAGGGGCTTCTGGCCAAGGTCGGGCTGCGCGAGGCGCCCGGCACCAAGGTCGACAGCCTCGGCGTCGGCAAGCAGCAGCTCGTCGAGATCGCCAAGGCCTTGTCCAAGAACGTGCGGCTGCTGATCCTGGACGAGCCCACCGCCGCGCTGTCGGAATCGGACAGCCAGGCGTTGCTGGATCTTCTGCTGGAATTGAAGGAACAGGGCGTCACCTCGATCATCATCAGCCACAAGCTGAACGAGGTGCGCCGCGTGGCCGACAGCGTGACCGTGATCCGCGACGGCGCGACGATTTCCACCATCGATGCGCGCGGGGGTGATCTGACCGAGGACCGGATCGTCCGCGACATGGTCGGGCGCGACATGGCGCATCGCTATCCCGAACGCGAGCGGCGGGCGGGCGAACTGGTCTTCGAACTGCGCAACTGGAATGTCTTCCACCCCGAACATGCCGACCGGCAGGTGATCGAGGATCTGTCGATGAATGTCCGCGCCGGCGAGGTGGTGGGCATTGCCGGGCTGATGGGCGCGGGCCGGACCGAGCTGGCGATGAGCGTGTTCGGGCGGTCCTATGGCCGCAATATCTCGGGCGAGGCGCTGATGCATGGTCGGCCCGTCGATGTCTCGACGGTGGATCGCGCGATCAATGCCGGGCTCGCCTATGTCACCGAAGATCGCAAGACGCTTGGTCTCATCCTCGAGGACACGATCCGGCGCAACACGGTTCTGGCCAATCTCGACGGCGTTTCGACGCGGGGCGTGGTCGATGAGAACCGCGAAACCGAGGTGGCCGAGAAATATCGCAGCGCGATGCGCATCCGCACGCCGTCGGTGTTTCAGAAAGTGATGAATCTGTCGGGCGGCAATCAGCAGAAGGTGGTGCTGTCCAAATGGCTGTTCACCGAGCCGGAACTGCTGATCCTCGACGAACCGACGCGCGGCATCGATGTCGGCGCGAAATATGAAATCTACAGCATCATCAACGAGCTCAGCGCGGCGGGGAAGGCGGTCATCATGATCTCGTCGGAAATGCCCGAGCTTCTGGGCATGTGCGACCGCATCTATGTGATGAACGAGGGGCGTTTCGTGGGCGAGCTTGATGCGGATGCGGCGAGCCAGGAATCGATCATGTCGCTGATCGTCCGGGACAAGGGGGAATAGGGATGGAACAGGCAGATCGCGCTACCGGCATCGGCATCGGCGCGTATATCGGACGGCATCTCCGCGAATACGGGCTGCTCTTTGCGCTTATCGCGATCATGGTTTTCTTCCAGGTCGTGACTGACGGGGTGCTGCTGCGCCCGGTCAACATCACCAATCTGTTCCTTCAGAACAGCTATATCATCATCATGGCTCTCGGCATGTTGCTGGTGATCGTCGGCGGCAATATCGACCTCTCGGTTGGCTCGGTGATGGGCTTCATCGGCGCGCTTGCGGCGGTGATGATCGTCAGTTGGGATCTGCCGGTCGGCGTCGCCATCATCGGCTGCCTCATCACCGGCATGGCCATCGGGGCGGTGCAGGGCTATTTCGTCGCCTATTGGAAAATTCCCTCCTTCATCGTGACGCTTGCGGGGATGCTGGTGTTTCGCGGCCTGTCGCTATGGCTGTTGGCGGGTCAGTCGATCGGCCCGTTCCCGAACAGCTTCCAGGCGCTCTCGACCGGCTTCATCCCGGATCTCTTCGGCGTCGGCCGCCCGAATGCGCTGGCCCTTGCCGTCGGCGCCGTGGCGGTGCTGCTGATCCTGTGGCTGGGCCTGCGCACACGTGCCCGCAACAGCCGCTATGGGATCGAGGACGAGCCCTGGGGGCTGTTCCTGATCCGCAATGCCATCGTCGCTGCGGCGCTGCTGTTCGTGACCTGGAAACTGGCGTGGTTCCGGGGGCTTCCGAACGTGCTTCTGTCAATGGTCATCCTGACGGTGGTCTATGTCTTCGTCACCGAACGCACCACGCTGGGCCGCCGCGTCTATGCCGTCGGCGGCAATGCCAAGGCCGCAAAGCTTTCGGGCATAAGGACCGAGCGGCTGACCTTCCTGACCTTCGTGAATATGGGACTTCTGGCCGCGCTCGCCGGGCTGATCTTTGCCGCGCGGCTGAACACCGCCACGCCCAAGGCCGGCTTCGCGGTGGAACTGGACGTGATCGCCGCCGTCTTCATCGGCGGGGCATCCATGGCCGGCGGCTCGGGCAAGATCGTGGGCGCGGTGGTCGGCGCCTTCATCATGGGCGTGATGAATAACGGCATGTCGATCCTCGGCATCGGCATCGACTACCAGCAGGTCATCAAGGGCCTGGTGCTGCTCGCCGCCGTGTTCTTCGATGTCTACAACAAGAACAAAGAGGTCTGAGTGATGCATCTCTCGCAACTGAAGCTGCCGGATGGCAGCCGTGCGGTGGCGTGCCGCGAGGGCGACGCAGCCCATATCGTCCCCGGTGCCAAGACCAGCCGTGATCTGGCCCTCGCCGCCATCGCCGCGGGACGCAGCCTCGCCGCCGAGGTGACGCAGCGCGGGCAGGGCGACGCGGTCGACCTTCACACCGCGCTGTCCGAGGGGCGGATCCTGCTGCCGGTCGATCATCCCGATCCGGCGCATCTGCATCTGACCGGCACCGGCCTGACCCATCTGGGCTCGGCCGCGACGCGCGATGCGATGCACCAGAAGGAGCAGACAGCCGAGGATCTTACCGACTCGATGAAGATGTTCCGCATGGGGCTGGAGGGCGGCAAGCCGCAACCCGGTGAGATCGGTGCGCAACCCGAATGGTTCTATAAGGGAAACGGCTTCGCAGCGGTGGCGCCGGGTGCGGCGCTTCGCTCGCCCGGCTTCGCGCTCGATGCGGGAGAAGAGCCGGAGATCGCCGGGATCTATCTCATCGCCGATGATGGGCTTCCGTTCCGCATGGGCTTCGCGCTCGGCAATGAATTCTCGGATCATGTGACCGAGCGGGGCAATTATCTCTGGCTCGCCCATTCCAAGCTGCGGCCGGCCAGTTTCGGCCCCGAGCTGCTGATCGGCGAGCTGCCGGACCACGTCGAGGGCCACAGCCGCCTGTATCGCGATGGCGCGACGATCTGGGAAAAGCCGTTCCTGTCGGGCGAGGCGAACATGTCTCACAGCCTCGCCAATCTGGAACATCATCACTTCAAATACGACCAGTTCCGCCAGCCCGGGGACGTGCATGTGCATTTCTTCGGCACCGCGACGCTGTCCTTCGCCGACGGCGTGTCCACCCGGCCCGGCGACGAGTTCGAGATCGCCTGTCCCGCCTTCGGCCTGCCGCTGCGCAACGTGTTGACCCAGCAAAACCACGATCCGGCTCCGGTCGCGGTCGCAACACTCTGAGAGACAATATGAGCTTTACCCCGGCGAAATGGCCCCGCAAGCTGCGTTCTCAGGAATGGTTCGGCGGCACCTCGCGCGACACGATCTATCACCGCGGCTGGCTGAAGAATCAGGGCTATCCGCATGACCTTTTCGACGGCCGCCCGGTGATCGGGATCCTGAACACATGGTCGGACCTGACGCCCTGCAACGGCCATCTGCGCGAACTGGCCGAAAAGGTGAAGGCGGGCGTTTGGGAGGCAGGGGGATTTCCCGTCGAAGTGCCGGTCTTTTCGGCGTCGGAAAACACTTTCCGCCCGACCGCGATGATGTTCCGCAACCTCGCCGCCCTGTCGATCGAGGAACAGATCCGCGGCCAGCCCATCGACGGGGCGGTTCTGCTGGTCGGCTGCGACAAGACCACGCCCAGCCTGCTGATGGCTGCGGCCTCGACCGATATTCCCTCCATCGTGGTCACCGGCGGGCCGATGCTGAACGGCTATTTCCGCGGAGAGCGTGTCGGCTCGGGCACGCATCTCTGGAAATTCTCCGAGGCGGTGAAGGCCGGCGAGATGACGCAGGGCGAGTTTCTGGAGGCCGAACAATCCATGAGCCGTTCCTCGGGCAGCTGCAACACCATGGGCACGGCCAGCACGATGGCCTCGATGGCCGAGGCGCTTGGCATGGCGCTGTCCGGCAATGCCGCGATTCCCGCCGTGGACAGCCGACGGCGTGTCATGGCGCAGCTTTCGGGGCGGCGCATCGTTCAGATGGTGAAAGACGATCTGAAGCCCTCGGATATCCTCACCAAACAGGCTTTCGAAAACGCCATCCGCACCAACGGCGCGATCGGCGGTTCGACCAACGCCGTGATTCATCTGCTGGCGCTTGCCGGGCGGGTCGGTCTGGATCTCAATCTGGATGATTGGGACCGCTGCGGGCGCGACGTGGCGACCATCGTGAACCTGATGCCGTCGGGCAAGTATCTCATGGAGGAGTTCTTCTATGCCGGCGGCCTGCCCGTCGTGCTGAAACGTCTGGGCGAGGGCGGGCAGCTGCATCGCGACGCGCTGACGGTCAGCGGCACGACAATATGGGACGAGGTCCGCGACGTCGTGAATCACAACGAGGATGTGATCCTGCCGCTTGACAAGGCGCTGACCGCGCAAGGCGGCATCGCCGTGCTGCGCGGCAATCTGGCGCCGAAGGGCGCGGTCCTGAAACCCTCGGCCGCCTCGCCGCATCTGCTCACCCATCGCGGGCGTGCGGTGGTTTTCGAGGATATCGACGACTACAAGGCGCGGATCGGCGACGACGCGCTCGACATCGACGAAAACTGCGTGATGGTTCTGAAGAATTGCGGTCCAAAAGGGTATCCCGGCATGTCCGAGGTCGGCAATATGGGCCTGCCGCCGAAGCTGCTGAAGAAGGGGATCACCGACATGGTGCGGATTTCGGATGCGCGCATGTCCGGGACCGCCTATGGCACGGTGGTGCTGCATACATCGCCCGAGGCGGCGGCGGGAGGTCCGCTGGCGGTCGTCCGCGATGGCGACATGATCGAGCTGGACGTGCCGAACCGGCGTCTGCATCTCGAGATTTCCGAGGCCGAGCTTGACGCGCGGCTGGCCGAGTGGCAGCCCAGCCACGAGCAGGCTGAAAGCGGCTATGCCTGGCTGCATCAGCAGCATGTGATGGGTGCCGATACCGGCGCCGATCTGGATTTTCTTCAGGGATGCCGGGGCAATCCGGTGGGACGGGACAGCCATTGATGAAACTCGCACTCGTCGGAATCGGCAAGATTGCACGCGATCAGCATGTGCCGGCCCTCGCCGGCAGCCCTGACTGGGAACTGGCCGCGACCGTCTCTCGCAGTGGCAAGGTCGAGAAGGTGCAGGATTTTCTCCGCATCGAGGATATGTTGCAGGCGCGGCCCGATATCGAGACGGTGAGCCTCTGCCTGCCGCCGGTGCCGCGCTTTGCCGCCGCCGAGGCCGCGATCAGGGCAGGGCGGCATGTCATGCTGGAAAAGCCGCCGGGCGCGACGCTCTCTGAAGTGCATGAGCTGAAACGCCTCGCCGAACGGCAGGGGGTGAGTCTGTTCGCGACCTGGCACAGCCGCATGGCCGAAGCGGTCGCGCCCGCGAAATCGCACCTGTCCGGGCAGCGTATCCTTGGCGGTCGGATCACCTGGCGCGAGGATGTGCGCAAATGGCATCCCGGGCAGGAGTGGATCTTCAATGCCGGCGGGATGGGCGTGTTCGATCCGGGCATCAATGCGCTCTCGATCCTGACCGAAATTTTGCCGGACCCGGTCCATCTCGCATGGGCCGAGCTGGATTTCCCCAAGAACCGCCAGGCTCCCATCGCTGCGCGGCTGGCCTTCAGCAGCAACATCGAGGCGGATTTCGATTTCCGTCAGGAGGGGCCGCAGACCTGGGACATGGAGTTCGAGACAGGGACAGGCACGCTCGCGCTGCGCATGGGCGGCAACGTGCTGGAAATCGACGGTGCGCGCGTTGGCGGCGCGGACAGCATCATGGGCGAGTATCCCGCGCTCTATGCCCGCATGGCCGGGCTGGTGCGCGACGGCGCGTCCGATGTGGATCTGTCGCCGATGGTGCTGGCCGCCGACGCCTTCACCCTCGGCCGCCGCAACAGCGTAGAGCCTTTTGAGTTCTGAGCCCGCTGGAATTTTCCGGAGGCGGGCGGGCTTCGATGCGCCGGGTCGCAAGACGAACAGGAGCGCCGTCCCTTATTTGCGAGCTTCGCCGCTTTGCGCGCTTTCTCGACCCGATCTGTTGCGATCAGTTGCGATGCGCAGGGGCCACAGGCAGTAAAGAAGAGCGGCGTCGGGCAGCAAACACAGGAAAAGCCGGCTGGCCTGGAGCGGCGCCCTATCGAGTCCGAACTTGCAGCAAAACCCGCAACCGGCGATCCCGCGCCCGGATGCTCGGCATCGAGCGGCACCCCCTTTCCTCCTCGAATTCTCCGGCTCGCGGCTTCAGAAAAACTCCGCCTCTCCTTCCTGCGGCAGGGCGGCCCTTCCATCGGTCAGGGCGCGGCGGACCTGTTCGAGCTTGACCTCGCCGAGCACCGCATCGCCATCGCCGAGATCGCCCGGAAGCGGCAGGGCCGAGACCGAGTGCAAAACGCCCGAAACATCCTCGAGTGACTGGGTCAGACGATCGAGCGCCTGCAACAGCATCACGTCGAAGGGCTGCACGCTCTCATCGCTGTTCGAGGCCAGCACCTCGGTCAGATGCGCCTGCACCGCGCGGGCATCGCCTGCCGCATCGGCCAGCACGAAGGCGGTGTTTTCCAGCATCCGCACCACCGGAAACTGAGCTTGCGGCATCGTCATAGGCGACCGACCACGGCTTCGAGACAGGCTTTCAGATCCGGCGCGCCGAAAGGCTTCTTGATGAAATTATTCATCCCCAGAGCCTTGCCGCTATCCACGATTTCCTTGTCCGCCTTGCCGGTGATCAGGATGAATCCGACCCCCTTCGTCTTGGGATTTCCACGCAGATGGCGCAGCAGCTCGATCCCGTCCATGCCGGGCATGTTGTAATCGGACAGCACCAGATGCGCTGGCTTCTTCGCGATGAGGTCGAGCGCCTCCGGCCCGCTTGCCGCATGATGGATATTCGCAATGCCCATCGTCTCGAGCGCCTGCACGATGAGACCTCGGCTGGTCGACATGTCGTCGACGACGAGGATATGGATCTGATCTTTGAGGCTCATCTCTCTCTCCGGAGCTGGTCAGTTCGGTTTCTGATAGGCGGTGATCCCGCTTGGGCGCAGCAGGTGATGCATCTCGGCTGGCACACGCTCGGAATGACCGATCAGCAGCCAGCCGCCGGGCCTCAGCGATGCGTGAAATTTCAGCCAGAGCGATCTCTGCGTGTCCTGATCGAAATAGATTGCGACGTTGCGGCAGAAGATGACGCTGAATCCCTGCGCGACCGGCCAGGCCGAGTTCAGATTGACCTGCCGAAACTCCACCATCGAGCGGACGGGTGCGGCCAGTTCAATCTCTTCGGATGCCGCCGGTTCATGCACCGGGCGGAAATAGCGGGCCTGCATTTCGGGCGGGACGGCTGTCAGGTCGCTGCGGCGATAGCGGCCGCTGCGCGCCTTGGACAGGATGCAGCTGTCGATGTCGGAGGCCAGGATACGCGTCCGCTCGGCCAGCTCTGGACGGCGGTCGAGAATGCTCAGCGCGATGGAATAGGGTTCCTGACCGCTGCTGCAACCTGCCGACCAGATCAGGGTTTTCGCGCCTTGCGGCTGTGCGGGCGTCACCCCGGGCAGGATCCGGTCTGTCAGCATCGAGAAGTGATGCTTCTCGCGGAAAAAGCTGGTCACATTGGTGGTCAGCGATGAAATGAAATGCTCTCGCTCGGCGCTGCCGGCGACCCCGCCGACCAGCCGGAGATACTCTGCCATAGACGTCAGCTTCAGTGTTGCGAGACGCTTCTGGAGACGGGCGCGGATCATGCTGCGCTTCTCCGGCCCGATCACGATCCCGGAATACGCATAGATGGTTTTCCGTAACTGCTCGAATTCCTGGTCGTTCATCGACCAGCTGACGGAGGAGAAGGCAGGGTGATTCATGCCGCGTCCCGGGTGTCGCGCGGCAGAACCACCGAAAGATCCAGGACGCGGATCAGCTTGCCTTCGACGAGAAGCAAGGATTCCACGCAGCGCGACGACGGGTCGGCGCCGATATCGGGCGGGCTCTGCATGTCTTCGCGCGGGGCGGTCAGAATATCAGAGACCGCGTCGACCAGAAGCCCGGCCATCTCGTCGCCGATGCTGACCACGACGATGACGTTGCGCTCGACCGGCTCGATTGCGTCCATTCCCAGCCGCGCCGACAGATCCACCACCGGCAGCACGGTGCCGCGGAGATTGATGACGCCTTTGACATGGGGTGGAGAATAGGGCAGCGGCGTCGCCTTGGTCCAGCCGCGGATCTCGCGGACGGACATGATGTCGACGCAATATTCCTGTTCGCCGATGCGGAAGGAGAGAAGCTCGAGATCCTCATCATGGGTGAGATGCGCTGTGTCGGTCATGGGCTTACCCTGCTGCCTTGAGTTCGTTGACTGGAAGTCGGTTGCCGGGATGGGTGAGATCCGCGGGATCGAGAATCAGCGCGATCTGCCCGTCGCCGAGGATGGTTGCCGCAGCGACGCCGGGGATGTTGCCATAGCTCTGCCCGAGGCCCTTGATGACGACCTGGCGCTGCTCCATGATGGCGTCGACGATCAGCGCGGCGCGCTTGCCGTCATCCTGTGAGGTCAGCAGGATGATCCCCGATTTTGCGCCGTCGCGCCCGTTTCGGAAGCCGAGCTGGCGGCCCAGATCGAAGAGCGGCACGAATTCGCCGCGGATCTGCATCATCTCGCCGGACGAAGCCAGGCGCTGGATATTGCTGTTTTCCAGCTTTGCGGTCTCGACAATGGCAGAGAGCGGGACGACCAGTGTCTGGCCGGCAGCCTGCACGACCATGCCGTCGAGAACGGCGAGTGTCAGCGGAAGCGAGATGGAAAACTTCGTGCCCTGACCGGGAGTGCTGGTGATCGAAATCCGGCCTCCCAGGGCGGTGATTGCACTTTTCACCACATCCATCCCGACGCCGCGTCCCGACAGGGCCGAGATCTGGGACGCCGTCGAGAAGCCGGGCAGAAACAGCAGATTGTCGATTTCTGTGTCGGTCAGCTGCGCGTCTGCCGGGATCAGCCCCTTTCCTATGGCGATATCGCGGACCTTGTCGCGGTCGATGCCGGCGCCGTCATCCTCGATCTCGATCAGCACGCGACCGGCGCGATGGCTCGCGGAAAGCAGGATCACCCCCTCGGAGGGCTTGCCGGCGGCACGACGTTTCTCGGGCGTTTCCAGCCCGTGATCAACCGCGTTGCGGATCATATGTGTCAGCGGGTCCGAAAGACGCTCGATCACCGTCTTGTCAACCTCGGTATAGTCGCCCTCGGTCTTGAGCCTGACCTCCTTGCCAACGCTGGAGGAGGCCTCGCGCACGATGCGGCCCATCCGCTGGAACAGTGGCTTGACCGGCTGGGCGCGGATCATCATCACGCTTTCCTGGATGTCGCGGGTCAGCGTCATGAAGGACTCCAGCCCGCTCATGACGTCGGTGTGATGGCCGACACCGGCCTCTTCCACGCTCTGCGCGAGCATCGCCTGGTTGATGACCAGCTCGCCGACGAGATTGACCAGCCGGTCGATTTTTTCCAGATCCACCCGGACCGTCGCCCCCGGCTCGGCCGCGGCGTTGGCTTTCGCGGCTTTGGCGGCCGGCTTTGCCGGGGGACCCGATGGCATTTCTGCCGGGCGCCGGGTATCGGCCGCAGGCGCAGAAGCTCTGGCCTCGTCCGGGACAGGCTTTTCGGCGACGAGGCTGAGCGTCGGGCCCGGTGCGGGCTCAGGCTTTGCAGGCGACGCGGGATCGGATGAATTGGCGTTCATCATCAGGAAACTGCTGCCGAGCGCGTCACGTGAGGGCGTCGCCTGGGTGATTTCCAATGTGCAAACGTCGGAGACGAAATCGAATACCTGTCCGATATCGGCCTCGGTCACATCGCCGCGCAGGATCACGTGCCACGACAGGAGAGGCGTTTCGGCGGTGTCTTCGCACGGGGCAGGCAGCGGGTCGGGCACGATGCAGCGGGTTTCGCAGCGGCCCAACTCGGCGAGGCTGCGCAGGAGCAGCAATGTTTCGTTGCCGCTTTGATAGAGCCCCGCTGCCGGGGTGAATGATACGGCCCAGCACGCCTCGTCGGTGGCGTCGGCGCCAATGGTGTCGTCCTGCATGGCCATCGGCGTGGCGTCCTCGCCCGCGCTCGGAGCGCCGAAATCGAGGGTGAGCCCAGCCGGTGTGAAATCGACCTCTTCTTCAACGGGCAGGCCGTCTTCGCCCAGAAGCGCTTCCAGCGCGGTCAGCACCTCCTCGGCGCCTGGCGGTTCGTCGTCGCCTTCGCTGGCCGCGCGAACCTGATCCTGCAACATGTCGGCGGCCTGGAAAAAGAGCTTCATCGCCTCGGCCGTCAGCGTGATCCGGTCCGCACGAAGCTCATCCAGGACGGTCTCGTAGCGATGCGCGAAGGCCACGAGCGCATCCAGCCCGAAGGCCCCGGCACCGCCCTTGATCGAATGCACCGCGCGAAACACCACATTGATGGTTTCCGCGTCATGCGCGCCCTCATCCATGAGGTTCAGCGAATCCTGAAGGCTTTCCAGCAACTCTTCGCATTCGACGAAGAAAGAGGCGCGGATCTCCGCCATCGGGTCATTGGACATATGGCGCCCCCTCAGCCTGTGACCATCTTGAGCGAGCTGACCAGCTTTTGCGGATCGAATGGCTTGACGATCCAGCCGGTTGCACCTGCATTGCGGGCCCTTGCCTTCAGTTCCGGCGCGCTTTCGGTGGTCAGCATCAGGATCGGAGTGGCGCGAAGATGGTCGATCTTGCGCACGGCCTCGATAAAGCCGAACCCGTCGAGCCGCGGCATGTTCACGTCCGAAATGATCGCATCGGGCTGAAACGCCTCGAGCACCTCGAGCCCATGCACGCCGTCATTGGCGGTGGTCACGTTCATGCCGGCCCCGGTCAGCGAGATGCGCAGCATGTCGCGCATGGTGCGGCTGTCATCCACCGCGAGAATCTTCAAACTCATCAGCCTGCCTCCTCAGCGAGCAGTTCCAGGTCGACGCCGAACAGCGCCAGCGCGGCATCGAAATCGGGCGATCTGTCGGTGATCGAGAAGCCGCGGCCAGAGGCCCGGCAGCCCCGCGCCGCGCCAAGCAGCACTTGCAGGCAAAGCCCCCCCAGATGCGTCACGCCAGAGGCGTCGAGCCGGATCGCGCCGGTCATTGCGGCGAGGTCGCGCGCCAGGGGTTTTGCTGCGGTCAGATCCAGTCTTTCGGGAAGGGTCAGGGCATCTGTCATAGTGGCCTGGCGTCCCGACGCCGGTTCTGGAAGATGTTGCACATGAATGCGTCCCCTCGCGTCATTCCGTTTCGGCCGTTCTAGGGCAATGCGGGTTAAGTTTCGGTTGACCGGGCCCCGAAAATACGCGCCTTGCGACGGTTTCTCTCGCGTCAAACGCGTAAAACTTGATCTAAGCTGGCCTTGCTCGCCGACGGGGCTTGCCTTGTTGGAAAGGATGGTCTAAGCGCCACCCCACTTCACAGGCAGAGGCGGGCCGTTCCGGGGAGACATCCCGGTCTGGTCCACCGGTTGGGGGCAACCCTGAGATCCTCTGCCCAGGCGCAAACCGGAAAGGAAATGGACATGGCGCTTCCCGAATTTTCCATGCGTCAGCTGCTCGAAGCTGGCGTTCACTACGGTCACCAGACTCAGCGGTGGAACCCGCGGATGTCGGAATATATCTATGGCGACCGCAACGGCATCCATATCGTCGATCTGACCCAGACCGTCCCGATGCTGGACCAGGCGCTGAACGCCGTGCGCGAGACCGTGGCCAAGGGCGGCCGTGTGCTGTTCGTCGGCACCAAGCGTCAGGCGCAGAAGCCGATCGCGGATGCGGCTGAAAAATCGGCGCAATTCTACATGAATCACCGCTGGCTCGGCGGCACGCTGACCAACTGGAAGACCGTGTCGCAGTCGATCAACCGTCTCAAGCAGATTGACGAGACGATGTCGCAGGGCGCCGAGGGCCTGACCAAGAAAGAGCGTCTCCAGCTTGAGCGCGAGCAGGCCAAGCTGCAAGCCTCGCTGGGCGGCATCCGCGAGATGGGCGGCCTGCCGGACCTGCTTTTCGTGATCGACGTCAACAAGGAAGACCTGGCCATCGCCGAGGCGAAGAAGCTGGGCATCCCGGTCGTTGCGGTCGTCGATACGAACTGCTCGCCCGAGGGGGTGGATTACATCATCCCCGGCAATGACGACGCGGCCCGCGCCATCGCGCTTTACTGCGATCTGGCCAGCCGGGCGGCACTGGACGGCATGTCGGCGCAGATGGGCGCTGCGGGCGTCGATCTTGGCGCGCTCTCCGAAGCTCCGGCCGAGGAAGTCGCCGAGAGCGAAGAGACCGTCTCCGCCGAATCCGACGCCTGATCTCGTCGTTACCGAATTGTTACCGGGCGGGGCTATGCCCCGTCCGATCCCCATAGAAGGAGAAGCCACATGGCGATTACCGCTCAGATGGTGAAGGAACTGCGCGAGACCACCGGCGCAGGGATGATGGACGCCAAGAAGGCGCTGACCGAGAATGACGGCAACATGGATGCCGCAGTGGACTGGCTGCGCACCAAGGGTCTGGCAAAGGCGGCCAAGAAGGCCGACCGCGTCGCTGCCGAGGGTCTCGTTGCCGTTGCCGTCGAGGGTGGCAAGGGTGTTGCCGTCGAGGTGAACTCGGAAACCGATTTCGTCGCCAAGAACGAAGAATTCCAGAATATGGTGCGCGGCATTGCCGAGACCGCCTTGAAGGTCGATTCCGTCGACGCGCTGCGTGATGCCGAACTGAACGGCAAGACCGTGAACGAGGTCGTCACCGATGCTGTCGCCAAGATTGGCGAAAAGATGGAACTGCGCCGCATGGACAAGGTCGAGGGCGACAGCGTCGTCTCCTACGTCCACAATGCTGCCGCGCCGAATATGGGCAAGATCGGCGTGCTGGTCGCGCTGAAGGGCGAAAACGCCGAGATCGGCAAGCAGATCGCCATGCATATCGCCGCGACCAACCCGGCCTCGCTTTCCGAGAAGGATCTGGACCCGGCCCTGGTCGAGCGTGAGAAATCCGTCCTGACCGAGCAGGCCCGCGAATCCGGCAAGCCCGAAAACATCATCGAGAACATGATCAAGGGCCGGATGAAGAAATTCTTCGAGGAGGTCACGCTTCTCGGCCAGAAATTCGTCATAAACCCCGACATCACTGTTGGCGAAGCCGCGAAAGAGGCCGGGGTCGAGATCCTGTCCTTCGTGCGCATGGGCGTCGGTGAAGGCATCGAGAAGAAAGAAGAGGATTTCGCGGCCGAGGTCGCCAAGACCCTCGGCGGCAACTGATCCGCTTCGACTTCGCAGGAAACGCCGGCCCTTCGAGGCCGGCGTTTTTCGTTGCAGCCACCCGCGGCGGCATGGCACATCGCAGATATCGGGACAGGAGCGGATCATGCCATTTACCATCGCCATTGACGGGCCGGCGGCGTCCGGGAAAGGCACGATCTCGCGCGCATTGGCCGAGCGTTTCGGGTTCCATCACCTCGATACGGGGCTTCTGTATCGCGCCGTGGGTGCGCGTGGCGGCGATCCGATCGGTGCGGCGCGGATGCTGGATCCCGACGATCTGAAACGCCCTGATCTGCGCAGCAACGAGGCCGGGCAGGCGGCGAGCCGGGTCGCGGCGATCCCTGAAGTGCGAGACGCTCTGGTGACGTTCCAGCGGGATTTTGCGCTGCGCGAACCGGGGGCGGTGCTGGATGGGCGAGACATCGGCACGGTGATCTGCCCCGAGGCGCATCTGAAACTCTATGTGATCGCCTCGGATGAGGTGCGGGCGCGGCGGCGCGCCGCCGAGATCGGTGCCGATGAGGCCGAGACTCTGGCCGCTCTGCGCGAACGCGACGCGCGCGATTCCGCCCGCGCCACCGCTCCGCTCTGCGCGGCAGCGGACGCGATCACGCTCGACACCACCGCGATGAGCATCGGCGAAGCGGTCTCGCGCGCCATTGCCGAGGTCGAGAGCCGCTATCCGAAAGCATAGGCCGCGCTGCGTTGGCTGTGCCCGCAGGGCCGCGCCGGAATTCCGCCGTCGCCCCGTGATCGCTGGCCCTGGCCCTTGTCAAGCCCGGCGATTCCCCGTATATGCCCGCGCAAGTCAATCGAATGACATGGCCAGAACAGGCCGCTGAAGACCGGGTCGGGCATTGCGCCGCGACCCTTTGTCGTTCCGAAAGGCGCCATAAAGACCGGCGGAGCCAACCGTCAGGCCTGAAAAACAACGTAAAGGAAACTGAAAGCTTATGGCTGAACGCGCAAGCATGGAAGATTTCGAGGCGATGCTGAATGAGAGCCTCGATATCGACACGCCGAATGAAGGCAGTGTCGTCAAGGGCAAGGTTATTGCCATCGAGGCCGGACAGGCCATTATCGATGTCGGCTACAAGATGGAAGGCCGCGTCGATCTGAAAGAATTCTCCAATCCCGGCGAAGACGCCAGTCTGAGCGTCGGCGATGAGGTCGAGGTCTATCTGGACCGCGTGGAAAATGCCCGCGGCGAAGCCTCGATCAGCCGTGAAAAGGCCCGCCGCGAGGAAGCCTGGGATCGCCTGGAAAAAGCCTATGCCGCCGAAGAGCGCGTCGATGGCGCCATCTTCGGTCGCGTCAAGGGCGGCTTCACCGTCGATCTGGGCGGTGCGGTTGCGTTCCTGCCCGGTTCGCAGGTGGATGTGCGCCCGGTGCGCGATGCCGGCCCGCTGATGGGTCTGAAACAGCCCTTCCAGATTCTGAAAATGGACCGCCGCCGCGGCAATATCGTCGTGTCGCGCCGCGCCATCCTGGAAGAAAGCCGTGCCGAACAGCGCGCCGAGGTCATCGCCAACCTGACCGAAGGCCAGACCGTTGACGGCGTGGTCAAGAACATCACCGAATACGGTGCCTTCGTGGATCTGGGCGGTGTCGACGGGCTGCTGCACGTCACCGACATGGCATGGCGCCGCGTCAACCACCCCTCGGAGATCCTGTCGATCGGCGAAACCGTCAAGGTTCAGGTCATCAAGATCAACCGCGAGAGCCACCGCATCAGCCTCGGCATGAAGCAGCTCCAGGCCGATCCGTGGGATACGGTGGCCGAGAAGTTCCCGATCGGTTCGGTTCATGCCGGCCGCGTGACGAACATCACCGATTACGGTGCCTTCGTGGAACTGGAAGCCGGTATCGAAGGCCTGGTCCATGTCTCGGAAATGAGCTGGACCAAGAAGAACGTCCATCCCGGCAAGATCGTCTCGACCAGCCAGGAAGTCGACGTCATGGTGCTGGAGATCGACGAAGCCAAGCGCCGCGTTTCGCTGGGTCTCAAGCAGACCATGCGCAACCCGTGGGAAGTCTTCTCGGAAACCCATCCGGCCGGCACCCAGATCGAGGGCGAAGTCAAGAACATCACCGAGTTCGGTCTGTTCGTCGGTCTCGAAGGCGATATCGACGGCATGGTGCACCTGTCCGACATCTCATGGGATGCCCGTGGCGAGGATGCGATCCAGGACTTCCGCAAGGGCGACATGGTGAAAGCCGTCGTGCAGGAGGTCGATGTCGAGAAGGAGCGTATCTCGCTGTCGATCAAGGCGCTTGAAAACGACGCGATGGCCGAGGCCGTCGAGGGCGTGAAGCGTGGCGATGTCATCACCGTGGAAGTCACCGCGATCGAGGATGGCGGCATCGAGGTGGAGTATAACGGCGCCAAGTCGTTCATCCGCCGCTCGGATCTGGCCCGCGACCGTCAGGACCAGCGTCCCGAACGCTTCGGCGTCGGCGACAAGGTCGATGTGCGCGTCACCAATGTCGACACCAAGACCCGCCGTCTGGGCCTGTCGATCAAGGCACGCGAGATCGCCGAAGAGAAAGAAGCCGTCGAACAGTATGGCAGCTCGGATTCGGGTGCCTCGCTGGGCGATATTCTGGGCGCCGCGCTGAAAAGCCGCGAGTAAGCCGGAAAAGCTTTGAAATCAGCCGCTTCCGGCATCTTGCCGGGGGCGGCTTTTTTTGTCACTGATCGGACATGCGTCCGAATTTCTTGCAACTAAATGATAAGTTTCGCGTTTCTACCCTAACCGCGGGCAGCGTGTTCAGGCCCGCCAGCACAAGCATATCTTGGGGGTAGGAATGATTCGCTCAGAGCTGATCCAGAGAATCGCCGAAGAGAATCCGCATCTCATCCAGCGTGACGTTGACCGCATCGTGTCGACCATTTTTGACGAGATCATCGATGCCATGTCTCGCGGCGAGCGGGTCGAGCTGCGCGGTTTTGGCGCATTTTCTGTGAAACGGCGCGATGCACGGGTCGGCCGGAACCCCAGGACCGGGGAATCCGTGCCGGTCGATGAAAAGCACGTCCCGTTCTTCAAAACCGGCAAGCTTCTTCGTGACAGGTTGAACGGGGACGCCTGATCTGGCACATCGGGAAGGCAGCTGAGCCGAGGTAAGAAATGCGCTTTATCCGCCTGTTATTTGTTGCCGTTCTGGCCATCATCCTGATCGCCGTGGCGCTCGCCAACCGTGCCGTCGTGACGGTGAAAGCAGTGCCTTCCGGGCTGGAGCCTTATCTCGGCGATCAGTGGCAGCTCACCCTACCGCTGTTTCTCGTCATTTTCGTCGCGATCCTGTTCGGGATCGTCGTCGGACTGATCTGGGAGTGGCTGCGCGAAGCCCATATCCGCAGCGAGGCTGCCCGCCGCAAACACGAGGTTGAGCGTCTCGAACGCGAGGTCGGTAATCTGCGCGAGCGTCACAACGCGCCGAAGGATGACGTTCTGGCGATTCTCGATCAGCCCAAGCCCGTTGCCTCTGCCGAACCGGCGCGCGGCACCACGCTGCCTGCGCAGCGCTAAGCCGTGACGCAGGTCAAGATCTGCGGGCTCAGACGGCCCGCCGATCTCTCTGCCGCGATAAAGGCGGGCGCCGCCTTCGTCGGCTTTGTCTTCTTCCCGAAATCGCCACGTCACGTCTCGGTTGCCACCGCCGCCGGGCTGGCCAGAGAGGTGCCGGCCGGCGTGGCGCGCGTCGGGCTTTTCGTGAATCCTGACGATGCGTTGCTGGACGAGGTTCTTGCCACCGTGCCGCTCGACATTCTTCAGCTTCACGGACAGGAGACCCCCGTACGCGTGACCGAGATCCGTCAGCGCTATGGCCTGCCGGTGATGAAGGCCGTGGGCGTCGCAGGGCCCGGGGATCTGGACCAGCTCTGGGATTACGGTCTGGTTGCCGATCTTCTGCTGGTCGATGCCAAACCGCCGAAAGACGCCGCGCTGCCCGGCGGCAATGGGCTTGCCTTTGACTGGCAGCTTCTCGTTGGTCGCAAATGGCTGACGCCATGGATGCTGGCAGGCGGGCTGACGCCGGAAAACGTGGCCGAGGCGGTGCGGCTGACCGGGGCGCGGATCGTCGATGTGTCCTCCGGTGTCGAGGCTGCGCCGGGCGAGAAGGACCCCGACCGTATCCGCGCATTCATGGCCGCCGCCACATGATCCGTTTTCGCGCCGCCGCATGTGAGGATGTGCCTCATGTGGTGGCGTTGCTGCGTGATGACGCGCTGGGACGGGGGCGCGAGGATCAGCCGATGGAACGCTATCTCGCTGCCTTCGATGCCATGAGCGCCGAGCCGGGCAACCAGCTGATCGTCGGCGAGGCGAATGGCCGGATCGTCGCGACATATCAGCTGACCCTGATCTCGGGCCTGTCGCTTTCGGCGGCAAGGCGGGCGCAGATCGAAGCCGTGCGTATCGCGTCCGATCTGCGCGGGCAGGGGGCGGGGCGGCTGCTGATGGCGGATGCCGAATCCCGCGCCCGCGCCGGGGGCGCGCGGCTGGTGCAGCTGACCAGCAATGCCAGCCGCGGCGAGGCCCATCGTTTCTATGAGAGGCTCGGCTATGCGCCGAGCCATATCGGCTTCAAGAAATCGCTTTAGAGCCGCTTACGGGGCCAGCGAGGTGATACCCGCGCCGGATCGGATCTGAATGCCCCGCAGCCGAGACAGCTCGATGGTCGAGATCGGCAGCGCCACGTTCAGGATATCGGCCTGCGGATTTGCCGCGAGCGGCGCCGCGCCCTCTTCCAGAAGCGGCGGATAGCCGACGAGAACCAGCCGCAGGATGCCGTCATCATCGGGACGAAGCTGCTCGGCCGGCTGGATACGCTCGGTTATCAGCTCCAGCCCGAACCAGCCCTTGACCGGCGCAAAGGCGCGGACACGCAACAATTCGCCCTCGATCATCGGCTCGAGCTGCGCGGACAGGATCTGCGGCACGGGCTGACGCTGATCGTCGGCGCGGCTTTCCCACCCGCCGCGCGGCTCCAGCGTGGTCGGCGTGCTCGGCGCGGCGCGGAACCAGCCCAGAGGGTTCAGACCGCTATCGCTGCCAAAGCGGGAACAGCCGCCAGCGGCCAGCACGGTGCCAAGGGTCAGGGCGAGGATCGCTTTGCGCATGATGTCTCCGGCAATTGTCTCGGGCCAGTGATAGGCGATCGCAGGGCGGGGCGCAAAGCCTCTTTGACCTTCGCCGCGCGGCGGGTTAGCACGGATTCGCCGCCAAGGAGGGCGCCCCATGACAACCGAGGCCTTCGAAGACATTGTCGAGACATTCGCTTTCCTGGATGACTGGGAAGACCGCTATCGCCACATCATCGACATGGGCAAATCCATGGAGTCGATGGACCCGGCCCTGCAAAGCCCGGCCAGCAAAGTCGAGGGCTGCGCGAGCCAGGTCTGGATCGTGCCGGTGGTCAGGGATGGCCGTTTCGATTTCATCGGCGACAGCGACGCGGTGATCGTGCGCGGGCTGATCGCGGTGGTTCATGCGCTTTATGCGGGGCTGCCGGTGAACGAGGTGCCGCAGGTCGATGCACAGGCCGAGCTAGGGCGGCTTTCGCTGAACGATCACCTGTCGTCACAGCGCTCGAACGGGTTGCGCGCGATGGTGGAACGGATCCGCGAACACGCGGCGGCGGCGGGCTGAGCTCAGGCGACGAGCCGCCAGAAGAAGATCGCGGTGGTTCCGAAGCCGATCACCGCGATGAGAATCCGAAGCTGCGGCATCGGGATCAGGCGCGCGATGGGCGGCCCGATCAGCCCGCCCGCGATGGTGCCCGCGCTCATCACCAAGGTCGGGATCCAGACGATCTTGCCGCCCGCCGCGAAGATCAGCAGCGAGATCACCGAAAGCGCAAAGCTGAGCCAGCATTTCAACCCGTTCATTGCGTGAAGATTGGTCATACCCCACAGCGCGAAGAGCGCCAGCAGAACAATCCCCAGCCCCCCATTGAAGAACCCGCCATAGATCGCGACCGGCACCATCGTCCCCGCGCCGAAGGCCGTGACGGCGCCGCGTCGCCTTGCCGCCCATGCGCGCACCTGCGCGCCGCGCAGGAAAACCAGCGTGGCACCCAGCAGAAGAAAGGGAACCAGCGCGGCAAAGGCTTCATTTGACGAAATCAGCAAGAGGCCAGAGCCGATGGCACCGCCCAGCATCGTCCAGCCGGTCAGGCGAAGCATCAGGCGCCGGTCGATCTCGGCGATCTCGTGGCGGAAGCCGATGGCCGAGGACAGATAGCCCGGCATCGCCGCCACGGTCGCCGACGCATTTGCGGCCACCTCGGGCACGCCGATGAAGACAAGCGCGGGGAAGGTGATGAACGTCCCGCCGCCCGCCACCGCATTCAGTATCCCGCCGAGAAGCCCGGCGACAAAGACCAGAATCATCTCCGCCATGCGCGGCAGGCTGTCACGGCGCCGCGGGCAAAGAAAGCCGCAAAATCGGTGGCCGGCCCCGGGTCATGGCGGCTCCGGGACGCTTGGCGCGGCCCCGGAGCCGGTCATGGATTAGTCGTCCAGGATGAAGGTCACCATCAGGTTGACCCGATAGCGGGTGATGTTTCCGTTGTCGCAATCGACGGTCTGTTCCTTCACCCAGGCACCCTGCACGTTGCGCAGGGTTTCATTGGCGCGCTTGATTCCGTTGCGCACAGCATCCTCGAAGCCGGTCTCCGAGGTGGACGAGATTTCGGTCACACGTGCGATGGTCATGTCGTTTCCTCCCTTTGTCAGGACCGGCTCAACGCGCGGCCCTTGCGAAATGTTTCGTCCCGCGCCGCGCCCGGTGCCTCTGCGGCCCTGTGCCGCGCCGCGATTTCTGTTGATGCAGAGGCGGTTCCGGGCTGCTATGACATCCCTGTCGCAGCGCGGGGAGGAGGATTTCGCGCGCCGCGTCCGGGCCTTGCGCGGTCCGGTTGGATCAGGATTATCGCGCCCGTTCCGATGCAGGGCGCGCTCAGCATGGGATGGCAGCGATGGAAACCTCCGCACTCGATCGATTCACGGTGGAACACTCGGCGCACAGAGTGCCGGACGACAAGCGCGCCGAGATGCTCGCCGCTCCGGGTTTCGGCAAATATCTCACCGATCACATGGTCACGATCCGCTATTCGGCGGCAGAGGGCTGGCATGACGCAAAGATCGGGCCGCGGCAGGATTTCAGCCTGAACCCCTCGACCATGGTGCTGCATTACGCGGGCGAGATCTTCGAGGGGATGAAGGCCTATCCGATGCCCGATGGCGGCGGGGCGCTGTTTCGGCCACAGGAAAACGCCCGCCGCTTCAACGCCTCGGCCGAGCGGCTGGCCATGGCGAAGCTGCCCGAGGATCTCTTTGTCGACGCCGTGCGTGAGCTGGTCCGCATCGACCGCGACTGGATCCCCACGGGCGGCGAAGCGTCGCTTTACATGCGCCCCTTCATGATCGGCACCGAGATCGCCATCGGAAACCATCCCTCGGACAGTTTCCTCTTCGCCGTCATCGCCTCTCCGGTCGGCTCCTATTTCAAGGGCGGCGTGTCGGGCGTTTCGGTCTGGGTATCGGAGAATTATACCCGCGCCGCGCCGGGCGGAACGGGGGCCGCGAAATGCGGCGGCAATTATGCGGCAGCGCTTGCGGCGCAGAAGGAAGGCGCGCAGCAGGGCTGCGAGCAGGTGCTGTTCCTCGATGCGGTCGAGCGCCGCTGGGTCGAAGAGCTTGCCGGGATGAACGTGTTCTTCGTTTTTGACGATGGCAGCATCCAGACCCCTCCGCTGACCGGCACGATCCTGCCCGGCATCACCCGCAACTCGCTGATTGCTCTGGCGCGCGACCAGGGCATGACCGTGCGCGAAGAGCCCTACGCGATCGACCAGTGGCGCGACGATGTGGCCTCGGGCCGGCTGGTCGAAGTCTTTGCCTGCGGCACGGCGGCTGTGGTCGCACCGATCGCGCAGCTCAAGGGCAGGGATTTCGACATTTCCATCGGCGATGGCGGCATGGGACCGGTCACGGCGCAGCTGCGCAAGGCTCTGACCGATATCCAGTTCGGTCGCGCGGACGACCCGCATGGCTGGGTGGATCGCGTCTTCTGATCGGGCCTGCCGGCCTTGCCCCGCGCTCAGATCAGCCCGCGCGCCTCAAGCTCGGGCTCAAGCGCTTCCGGCGTGGTGAAGCGGACGCCGTCCATGCCGATGGCGCGTGCGGCGGCGACGTTTTCCTCTTTGTCGTCGATGAACAGGCATTCGGTTGGCTCCAGCCCGGTGCGGGCGCAGAACAGCCGAAAAATTGCCGGATCGGGCTTGGCCATGCCGACCTCGCCCGACACCACCGCCGTCCCGAATGCCGCGCCGAGTCGAGGCTGCGCGGCAATGCCGGTATCCCAGTTCTCGGCCGACCAGTTGGTGATGGCGTGGATTTCAAGACCTGCCGCGCGCAGCCGGTCCATGAGAGCCCATGTGCCTTCGATCGTTTCGGCCACGGTCAGCCCGAATCGCGACGGGTAAGAGGCCAACAGCGCTCGATCCGCCTCATCCTCCAGCTCATCGGCTAGATCTGCAAACCGCGCCCCCGCATCGGCGCGCAGATTGCGTTCGTGAAACTCGATCCTGTCGAAAAACGCATCCACCGCCGCGCGGCTGCCGAGCGCCTGTTCAAAGGCCGGGTAGGGGTCCCAGATCACCAGCACATTGCCGATATCGAACACGACGGCCCGGATCGCTGGTTGTGTCACCTTTTGCCGCCTCTCGCATCAAACCGCTCTACCGAGCCTATCGCGTTGCCCGTCCCGCGCAAGCGTCATCTTGTCATGGCAGGGGCCGTTTCGCGGGCTTCCGCCTGACCGTCTCTGGGTCTGCGGGCGCTGCCTGCCGTCTTCTCCTGCGTTTCGCCCTGTCTCTTGCGGCGCGGTCGCGCTATGAGATGGCAGGATGAATTCACGGAGCCATGCCATGACCGATCTCAGCCCGGAAGATATCGCCAAGAATGCCGCCGCCGAGGCTGCTGTTGCGCTTGTCGAGGACGGGATGCGTTTGGGTCTGGGGACCGGCTCGACCGCGGCCTTCATGGTGCGGCGTCTGGCCGAGCGGGTCCAGGCCGAGGGGCTTGCGCTGCGCTGTGCCGCGACCAGCCAGCAGACCGCCGATCTGGCCGAGGCGCAGGGGCTGCGCATCGAGACGCTGGACGAGATTGCCTGGCTCGACCTGACGCTGGACGGCGCTGACGAGATCGACCCCGATCTCAACCTCATCAAGGGTGGCGGCGGGGCCTTGCTGCGCGAAAAGATCGTGGCGCGGGCCTCGGACCGGATGGTGGTCATGGCCGATGGCAGCAAGGTGGTCGAGACGCTCGGCGCGTTCCATTTGCCCGTCGAGGTCATCGGCTTCGGCTGGCAATCGACCAAGGCGCTGATCCAGCGAACGCTTGACCGCCAAGAGCTGGAGCAT
Source organism: Paracoccus sediminicola (assembly GCF_027912835.1). Taxonomy (NCBI): domain Bacteria; kingdom Pseudomonadati; phylum Pseudomonadota; class Alphaproteobacteria; order Rhodobacterales; family Paracoccaceae; genus Paracoccus; species Paracoccus sediminicola. The sequence goes on along the minus strand of NZ_CP115768.1, from coordinate 1,419,575 downwards.
CGCCCGATCCTGCTGCGGCAGCGCGACGATCAGCCCTTCATCACCGATGAGGGCAATCTCATCCTTGATCTGGCGCTTGAGGAAATTCACGACGCGGCCCGTCTGGCTGCGGCGCTGAACGCGATTCCGGGCGTCGTGGAAAACGGCCTGTTTCTGAAGATGTGCGGGCTGGCGATCATCGGACGCCCTGACGGCTCGGTCGTCGAACTGACCGCGGAAGGCAGCGCAGAGGCAGAGGCATGAGCTTCGACTACGATCTCTTTGTCATCGGCGGCGGCTCGGGCGGGGTGCGCGCGGCGCGGATCTCTGCCGGATACGGCGCGAAGGTCGCGCTGGCCGAGGAAAGCCGGATGGGCGGCACCTGTGTCATTCGCGGATGCGTGCCGAAGAAGCTGATGATCTTCGCCGCCTCGACACCTGAAATGATCGATGAAGCGCATGGCTATGGCTGGCCGGACGCCATGGCCGGCGCGTTCAGCTGGCCTGCGTTCAAGGCCAGTCTGGATGCGGAGCTGGACCGGCTGGAAGCGGCCTATACGCGCGGCTTCGAAAATGCCGGCGGCACCATCTATCATCAGCGCGCGCGGGTCGTCGGCCCGCATGAGGTCGAACTTGCGGACGGCTCGCGGATCAGCGCCAAGCATATTCTGGTTGCGGTGGGCGGGCGCCCCCAGCGCCCCGGAATCGAGGGCGACGAGCTGGGGATGATCTCGGATGATCTCTTCCTGATGGAGAAGCTGCCGCGCCGGGTTCTGGTGGTCGGGGGCGGCTTCATCGCCTGCGAATTCGCGACAATCCTGAACGGGCTCGGCGTTGAGACCGTGCTGGCCTATCGCGGCGACAAGCTGCTGCGCGGCTTTGACCGCGACGGCCGCGAACTTGTCACCGGGCAGATGCGCGGGATTGGGGTGGATCTGCGTCTGAATCTCTCTCCGGTGAGGCTGGAACGTGACGCAGATATGCTGCGCATTAGCTACGATGATGGCAGCGAGGATCGCTATGATGCGGTGATGTTCGCCACGGGCCGCCGCCCGAACACGGCCGGGCTGGGTCTGGAAGAGGCCGGGGTTGCGCTCGGTCCTGCGGGCGAGGTGGTGGTCGATGAATGGTCGCAGACCAACATCCCCTCGATCTACGCGGTGGGTGATGTTACCGACCGCGTCAATCTGACGCCGGTCGCGATCCGCGAAGGGCACAGCTTTGCCGATACGATCTTTGGCGACACTCCGCGCTATCTCGATCACAGCCTCGTGGCGAGCGCCGTCTATACCCGCCCGCATGAGCTGGCCTCGATCGGCATGACCGAGGATGAGGCCATCGCGCGCGGCGGGGTCGAGGTCTATGATACGCGGTTCCGTCCCATGCGCTCGGCCTTTGCCGGTTCGGAAATGCGCGTTATGATGAAGCTTCTGGTGGATATCGACACGCGGCGTGTGCTCGGCTGCCAGATCTTCGGCCCCGAGGCGGGAGAGATGATCCAGCTGGCCGCGATCCCGATCACGATGGGCGCGACCAAGGAAGATTTCGACCGTACGGTGGCGGTGCATCCGACCATCGCCGAAGAGCTGGTCACCATGCGCCAGCCCGCGCGGCGGCATGACCGCCCGGCATAGCAGGGGCGGGGTTCGCGGCGGCATAAGCTTGACATTTCAGGCTTTGCCCCCAGTTTCAGGCACGAGACAGACAGGAAGAGGCAGTCAGATGGCACAAGGCCCCTGGGGTGGTGGCAGCAGCGGCGGAAATGGCGGCGGAAGCGGCGGCGGCAAAGGCGGAAAAGAACCGCCACGCGGCCCGCAACGCCCCTGGGGTCAGGGCGGCGGACAAGGTGGCGGACAGGGCGAGCCCGGACGGCAGCGGCCCGAACCGCCGCGCCGGCCCGGCCAGCGCCCGGGCGACCTGCCCGAGATCGAGGATCTGATGAAAAAAGGCCAGGACCGGCTGCGCGTGCTGATGGGCGGGCGCGGTAATGGCGGCAGTAATGGCGGCGGCCCGCGCCGCCCCGGCGGCCCCGGATTCAGCTTTGACCGCCGCACTCTGGTGATTGGCGCGATTGCGCTTCTCGGCGCGTGGACCGTGGCCAGCTTTTATACCGTCAAGCCCGAGGAGCGCTCGGTCGAATTTCTGTTCGGCCGTGCCGTCGGCACCGGCGAGCCGGGTCTGAACTTTGCGCCCTGGCCGGTCGTCACGAAGGAAGTCGTGCAGGTCACGGGCGAACGCGTGACCGAGATCGGCACCGGGCGAGTGGACACGAACCGTCAGGGCGACAGCGTCATCACTCCGACCGATAGCGGGCTGATGCTGACCCGCGACCAGAATATCGTGGACATGGAATATCAGGTGGTCTGGAATATCTCGGACCCGCAGAAATATCTGTTCAACCTTGCCGATGCGCCCGGCACCATCCGGGCCGTGGCGGAATCCTCGATGCGGGACATCATCGCGCGGTCAGAGCTTGCGCCGATCCTCAACCGCGAACGGGGGGCGATTGCCGAGGATCTGGAGATCTCGGTGCAGCGCACGCTCGACAGCTATCAATCGGGGATCAATATCGTCCGCGTCAACCTCGACCGTGCCGATCCGCCCGAAGAGGTGATCGACAGCTTCCGCCAGGTTCAGGCCGCACAGCAGCGCCGCGACGCGCTGGAAAAACAGGCCGATGCCTATGCCAACGAGGTTCTCGCCAAGGCGCGCGGTGACGCAGCGGCGGCGATCGAACGGGCCGAGGGGTATCGTGCCGAGGCGATCAACAATGCGCAGGGTGAATCGGCGCGGTTCAATTCGGTTTATGCCGAATATGCCAAGGCGCCCGAGGTGACGCGCAAGCGGATGTATCTTGAAACCATGGAGCAGGTGCTCGGCCGGGTGGACAAGGTCATCATCGACGGCGCGGGCAGCGACGGTGTGGTGCCCTATCTTCCGCTCGATCAGATCCGGCGTCCGGCGGGCAGCAGTGGCAGCGGCAACCCGTCCAGCGCCACCGGCAACAACACGAATAGCGGCAGCGCCGGGTCCGGCAGCTCTGCCGCGCCGCCTGCGGCTGCCGCCGCTGCGGCTCAGGTCACGCAAGGGGGTAACTGATGGCTCGCGCTCGCAACCGACTTCTTGGCACGCTGGCCATTCCGTTTCTCGTTGTCGTGATCCTGATCGGCGCCTTTTCGATCTATACCGTGGATGAGCGTGAAAAAGCCCTTGTGCTGCGCCTGGGCCGCGTCGTCGATGTCAAGGAAACGCCCGGTCTCGGTCTGAAAGTCCCGTTCCTGGATGATGTGGTTCCCTATGACGACCGCATTCTCGGGCTTCAGACCAGCCCGCTCGAAGTCACCCCGCTGGATGACCGCCGGCTGATCGTGGACGCTTTCGCCCGGTGGCGCATCTCTGATGTGGTCCGCTTCCGTCAGGCCGTAGGCCCGGGCGGCGAAGATGCGGCGCTGTCGCGTCTGGACCCGATCGTTCGCGACGCGATCCGCGAAGTGCTCGGTGGCGTGCCCTCGACCTCGGTTCTGTCGGACGACCGGACCTCGCTGATGAACAATATTCGCGACGAGGCGCGCGCCAATTCGGAAGGGCTTGGGGTCGAGATCATCGATGTGCGCCTGACCCGCACCGACCTGCCCGAGCAGAACCTGGCCGCGACCTATGAAAGGATGCGGGCCGAGCGCGAGCGTGAGGCCGCCGACGAGATCGCCCGAGGTGGCGAGGCCGCGCAGCGCGTCCGCGCCGCCGCCGACCGGACCGTGACCGAGCTGACCTCGGAAGCGAACCGGAACGCCTCGATCATTCGCGGTGAGGCCGACGCGGCGCGCAACGCGATCTATGCCGAGGCTTACGGGCGTGACCCGGAATTCTTCGCCTTCACCCGTTCGCTGACCTCTTACTCCGAGGCGCTGAAGGGTGAAAACTCGCAGATTGTCATGCCACCGGACGGGGATTTCTTTGCCTATCTGCGCAATGACGGCGCGGCGGATGCGCAGCCTGCGACCCCGCCCGAGGCGCTCCCCGCAGAGGAAACCGTCTCGACCCTCCCCGAGGCGCAGCAGGGTGGCGAGGGTGCCGCGCGCGACCCGATCCAGGCCGACAGCGCGGTGACGCCGCGCCCGATCGAGATGCCCTGGGACGAAGAACCGGGAGCCGGTCTGGGCGACGCCTCGACGCTGGCCGATGACTCTCCGGTCCAGCCGAGCGAGCAGCCCGGTGAGGATCAGCCCGGAGATGCCGACGCCGCATCCGAGGCGGACAGCGCAGCCGATGCCGGCGGCTCGGCAGACGAGGCCGCGGCCGCAAGCGACGATCCCGCCGCACAGGATGCGGTCGAGCTTGCGCCCGCCGACCCCGATGCCCCGGACGAGGCCGCCGAGGTCACGCCGGACGCGACCGAGCCAGAGCCGCAGCAGGACGGCGCCAATTGATCGTGAAAAGGGGCGGCTTCGGCTGCCCCTTTGTTTTTGCGCGCAAATCACGATGAGTTCATCGCAGCGGAGCGTGATTTATTTGCAACTCACCCCCATCTGACGTTTGTAGAAACCGCAGGAGCGACCCCAGAGTCGCGCGCCGGCTTTCCCGGCGCAGAATTGGAAAGGATCTTCGATGCGCACCCCATTCACCCATCTTCTGGCCTCTGCCTCTGTTGTCGCGCTGACCCTGACGGCGCTGCCGGCGACCGCGCAGGACAACACCGCTCCGGCCGAAGCTGAAACGCAGGCACAGACCGGGGATCGGACCCAGCCGCAGGTCACCGCAAACAGCAACGAAGCGCCGCTCGCTGCGCCCGAAAGCGAGGCGCGCCGCCAGCAGGTCATGCCCGAGAGCTTTGCCGATCTGGTCGAAGAGGTTTCTCCGGCGGTGGTCAACATCAACACCACTTCGGTGGTCGAGCAGCCGACCGGGCCGATGTTCCCCGAAGGCAGCCCGTTCTCGGATCTGTTTCGCGATTTCGGCTTCCCGATGCCCGATGGCGGCCAGCAAAGCCCGTTCGGCCAGCAGCAGGGGCAGCCGCGCCGCGCCAATGCGCTCGGCTCTGGCTTCGTGATCTCTGATGACGGGTTCATCGTCACCAACAACCATGTCATCGAAGGCGCGGATGAGATCGAGATCGAATTCAAGGACGGGGCGCGCCGCACCGCAGAGGTGATCGGCACCGACAAATCCACTGATATCGCGCTGTTGAAGGTCGAGGCCGAGGATCTGCCCTTCGTCGGCTTCGGAGACAGCGACGATGCGCGGGTGGGCGACTGGGTGCTCGCCCTCGGCAACCCGCTCGGGCAGGGCTTCTCGGCCTCGACCGGGATCGTTTCGGCGCGGGGCCGGGCGCTGACCGGGGCGTATGACGATTTCATCCAGACCGATGCCTCGATCAACCGCGGCAACTCGGGCGGGCCGCTGTTCAACATGGACGGAGAGGTGATCGGCGTGAACACCGCGATCCTGTCGCCGAATGGCGGCTCGATCGGGATCGGTTTCTCGATGGCATCGAACGTGGTCTCGACGGTGATCGACCAGCTTCAGCAATATGGCGAAACCCGTCGTGGCTGGCTGGGTGTGAAAATCCAGGGAATGACCCCGGATATTGCGGAATCGCTCGGGCTCGAAAGCGAGCGCGGGGCGATGGTCGCCGATGTGTTCGACGGCCCCGCATCCGAGGCCGGGATCCGTTCCGGCGACGTTATCCTCGAATTCGACGGCAACCGGATCGAGGATGATCGCGACCTGGTGGCCCGCGTGGCGCAGGCGCCGGTCGGGGAGGATGTCGATGTCACCATCCTGCGCAATGGCGAGGAAGAGCAGCTTTCCGTCACACTTGGCCGGCGCGAGCTTGCCGAGGGCGAAATCGGCGAGGATGGCGTCGCGCCGCAAGGCGGGGGCGAGAGCGGCGAGACGCTCGGCATGAGCTTGCAGCCGCTGACCCCGGAGATCGCCTCGGAACTCGGGGTGAGCGAGGATCAGCAGGGCGTGGTGGTCAGCGAGGTCGATCCCAGCTCTGACGCGGCTGACAAGGGTGTCGGCCGTGGCGATGTGATCACCGAGGCGGGCCAGCAGCCCGTGGCCTCGGTTTCCGATCTCCAGTCCAGCATCGAGGAGGCTCGCGAGGCAGGCAAACGCTCGATCCTGCTGATGATCCGCCGCGGTGGCGAGCCGCGCTTCGTGGCGCTGTCGATTCAGGAGTGATCCGGCGCGCAGCGGCAGAGGGGCGGGGCCTTCGGGCGCCGCCCTTTTCTTTGCGCCGCACATGTCCTATCTCGCAGGGACAGACAGGAGCGAGCGATGGCCAGAATTACCTATATCGAGCATAACGGCACCGCGCATGAGATCGACGTGAAGGACGGCATGACCGTAATGGAGGGCGCACGCGACAACGGCGTGCCGGGGATCGAGGCCGATTGCGGCGGCGCCTGCGCCTGCTCGACCTGCCATGTCTATGTGGCGCCGGAATGGGTCGACAAGCTGCCCGCCAAAGACCCGATGGAAGAGGACATGCTGGATTTCGCATGGGAGCCCGATCCCGAGCGCTCGCGGTTGACCTGCCAGCTGAAAGTGTCGGACGCGCTTGACGGGCTGGTGGTGAACATGCCGGAAAAGCAGATCTGAGGAGATGGGCGACCTGGTGCTGACCGTCGCCTGTCCGACGGGGCGCGGCATTGTCGCGGCCGTGTCGGGGCTGCTTGCCGCGCATGGATGCAACATCACCGACTCGGCACAGTTCGACGACATGGAGTCGGGCCGTTTCTTCATGCGTGTCAGCTTTCGTGACGAGGGCGGCAAGGGGATCGAGACATTGCGCGACGCGCTGCGCCCGGTCGCGGCGGATTTCCGGATGGAGGCCGCGATTCATGATGCGGCTCGCCTGATGCGTGTTCTGCTCATGGTCTCGCGCTTCGGGCATTGCCTGAACGATATTCTCTATCGCTGGCGGATCGGGGCGCTGCCGGTCGAGATCGTCGGGGTGGTGTCGAACCATCTGGATTACCAGAAGCTGGTGGTGAACCACGACCTGCCGTTCCATCACATCAGCGTCACGCCCGATGGCAAGGCCGAGGCCGAGGCGCGGCTGATGGAGGTGGTGCGCGACAGCGGGGCCGAGCTGGTGGTGCTGGCGCGCTATATGCAGGTGCTTTCGGACCGGCTCTGCCGCGAAATGTCCGGACGGATCATCAATATCCACCACTCTTTCCTGCCAAGCTTCAAGGGCGCTAATCCCTATCGTCAGGCGCATGAGCGCGGCGTGAAGCTGATCGGGGCGACGGCGCATTATGTGACCGCCGATCTGGACGAGGGGCCGATCATCGAACAGGATATCGTGCGCGTCACCCATGCCCAGTCGGCTGCGGATTATGTCAGCCTCGGCCGCGATGTCGAGGCGCAGGTCCTCGCCCGCGCCATCCATGCGCATATCCATCACCGCGTGTTCCTGAACGGCAACCGAACGGTGGTGTTCCCCGCATCGCCCGGCAGCTACGCTTCGGCGCGGATGGGGTAGGACAGGGTGATCGCGGGGCGCTGCCCCGCACCCCGAGGTATTTTCATACCGAAGATGCTGGCAGCAAGAGCCTCACCGAGGGCGGGGGCCCGCCAGCCGCGCGGCCCGAAGATCAGACCGGCATTTTCCGGTCGTCATCCGCGATGCCGGGCAGGGCGCCATCGCCGTTCTTGCCGCCCCGGCGGCGGCGCGGCTTGCTCGGCGCTTCTTGCGGCCCTTCGAGCTGTTCGTCGATGAAGTCGAGCACCAGCGGGCGGATGTTCAGCCGCCAGCTCCGCCCGGCAAAGATGCCGTAATGGCCGGCATCTTCTTCGAGATGCTGCTGCTTTTTCTGCTCGGGCACGCCGGTGCACAGATCCAGCGCGGCCACGCACTGGCCCGGCGCCGAGATATCGTCCTTGCCGCCCTCGACCGTCATGATCGCCACATCGGTGATCTTGCCGATATCCACCTGCTTGCCATTCACCGTAAAGCGGTTTTCGGCGATTTCGAGTCCCTTGAAGATCCGCTCGACCGTCGAGAGATAGAATTCCGCGGTCATGTCCATCACGGCGAGATATTCGTCATAGAACTTGTTATGACGGTCGCTTTCCGAGCCCTCGCCGCGGGCATCGGCCAGGATCTTGTCCATGAAGGCCTTGGTATGCGTCTCCGCGTTCATCGAGATGAACGAGGCCAGCTGCGCCAGCCCCGGATAAACCAGACGCCCGGTGCCGGGATATTTGAACCCGACCTGCTGGATGACATGATATTCAAGCTCGCCCATGGTGATGCGGTTGCCGAAATCGGTGACCTCGGTCGCGGCGGCGTCCGGGTTGATCGGGCCGCCGATCAGGGTCAGCGTCTTGGGCTGCGCCTTGGGCTCGGTCTCGGCCAGCATGGCCGTCGCTGCCAGCGCGAGCGGCGCCGGCTGGCAGACCGCGATGACGTTCAGGTCCGGGCCGAGATGGCGCATGAAATCGGCGAGATACTGGGTGTAGTCCTCGATGTCGAACTTGCCCTTGCTGACCGGGATGTCGCGGGCATTGTGCCAGTCGGTGACATATACCTCGGCGTCGGGCAGCAGCGATGTCACGGTCGAACGCAGCAGCGTTGCGTAATGGCCTGACATTGGCGCAACCAGCAGGATCTTGCGCGCCATCGGCTCGCGCCGGGCAACACGGAAATGGATCAGATCGCCGAAATCGGCTTTCAGTTCCTTGTCGACATAGACGACGTGGTCCTGACCGTCAGGGCCTGCGATGGCCGGAATATTCCAGTCAGGCTTGATGACCATGCGCGAAAAGCTGCGCTCTGTGACATGGCCCCATGCGCTCATCAGGCGGAACATCGGGTGCGGTATCATCGCGAAAGCCGGGTAGGAGGCCATGGCCCGCGCCGAAGCGCCCAACCACTCATTCGTGTTCCGGATCGATTCCATCACGTCATAGGAAATCAATCCCTTCAGCAGCGGTTGCTTGGCCATCCTTACCTCAAATTGCTTCTTTTCCGACGTTCAAAGGACCCCTTTCGGCTGGGCCCGACGCCGGTTAAGATCGGTTCGCGACAGTAGGGGGGATTAAAGGTCATGGCAAGTAACGACGCTCGCAAAACCCCGGCCCGTGGCAGCAATGCCGCGCCGCGGAAACGATCCTCACGCAAGGCCGCTGCCGCCACGGAGGCCGAACAGGGTTCGGCGGCGAAAAGCGGCGGGGCCAAGACAGCGGCGGCGCGTGCAGCAGGGTCGCGGGCCGCCAGCGCCGGGTCAGGCAGCGCGAAATCGGGCAGCGCGAAGAGCGGATCGGCGAAGGCCGGGACAGCAAAGACCGGAACCGCCAAGACGACGAGGGCCGGAGCCGCCAAGACGGCGAGGGCTGGAACCGCCAAGACGGCGAGGGCCGGAACTGCCGCCGCCAAAGCCACGACCGCCAGGACCCGCAGCGCTTCCGGCAAATCGTCATCCGGCCAGGCCAGCGCAAGGAAGGCGACCGCGCGGAAAGCCACGGCCAGGGCTGTGCCTGCCAAGGGGCGCGCCTCTGCTTCCGCCGCGAAAACATCTGCCGCCAAGGCCGCCAGCTCCGACAACAGCGCGGCACAGAACGCAGCCGCGCCTGCCGATCTGGAAAAAGGCGCCTCCGTCACGAGCAGCGAGGCCGGTGCTCCGCACGCCGCCGATGCACAGCAGCCCATGGGAGGGGCGCAGACCCTCGCCGCGACCGGCCAACTCGCCGAGAATATGGAGCGGATCGAGTCGCTGACCCAGCGCCTTGCCGCCGCGCTGGCACAGAAGCCGATGCGCGATCCCGGAGTCGAGGCACCCGGCGCGGATCTGATGGTCAATGCCGGTATGGCCTGGGCCAAGATGTGGGCGGAACAGCCTGCGCGCATCCTCGAACAGCAGGTGAAATACTGGGGCGCCACGCTGGCCCATTACGCCGAGATGCAGTCCCAGTTCGCCCGCGGCAAGATGACGGCCCCGGAAGATGACGGGGCCGAAGCCGATAAGCGCTTCCGCAACCCGCTCTGGCGCAGCCATCCTTATTTCAACACGGTCAAGACGCAGTATCAGATCAACGCGCAGGCCATGCGCGATGCAGCCGAAGAGCTGGATATGCTGAATGAGACGGACCAGTATCGGCTCAACTGGCTGACCAACCAGATCATCGACATGTTCGCGCCGACCAATTTCTTTGCGACCAACCCCGACGCCATCGAGCGGGCGCTGGAAACCGAAGGCGAGAGCCTCGTGAAAGGGCTGGAAAATCTGGTCCGCGACGTGGAATCGCATGGCGGCGAGATGGTCGTCTCTCTGGCCGACAACAACGCCTTTGCGGTGGGCGAGAATATCGGCACCGCCAAGGGCGAGGTGGTCCGGCAGGAAAAGCTCTATGAGCTGATCCAGTTCAGCCCGACCACGGAAAAGGTCCGCGCCACGCCGATCGTGATCTTCCCGCCCTGGATCAACAAATTCTACATTCTGGATCTGAAACCCGAGAACAGCCTGATCCGCTGGATCGTCGATCAGGGCTATAAGCTGTTCGTCGTGTCGTGGAAAAATCCCGATCCCAGCTATGCCGATACCGGGCTGGAGGATTACGTTTCTGCCTATCTCTCGGTCATGGACGCGATCGAGGAGATCACCGCAGAGCCAAAGCTGAATGCGATCGGCTATTGCATCGGCGGCACCACTCTGACCCTGACCCTGGCGCTGATGGCGCAGCGCGGGGATGACCGGGTGAACTCGGCAACCTTCTTTACCACGCTGACCGATTTCAGCGAGCAGGGCGAATTCGTGCCCTTCCTCCAGGATGATTTCGTCGACGGCATCACCGCCGAGGTCGAACGCTCGGGCATTTTCGCCTCGCAGCTCATGACCCGCACGATGAGCTTCCTGCGCGCCAATGATCTCGTCTGGGGGCCGGCGATCCGGTCCTATCTGATGGGCGAGGCGCCTCCGGCCTTCGATCTGCTGTATTGGAACGGTGACGCGACCAATCTGCCCGGCAAGATGACGATCGATTATCTGCGCGGGCTTTGCCAGCAGAACCTCTTGGTGGGCGATGGCTATCCGATGATGGGCCACAAGCTGCATCTCTCGGATGTGAAACTGCCGCTCTGCGCCATTGGCTGCGAGACGGATCATATCGCGCCGTGGAAATACAGCTGGCGGGGCATCAAACAGATGGGCTCCGATAACAAGCGCTTCATCATGTCTGAATCCGGCCATATCGCCGGCATCGTGAACCCGCCATCCAAGAAGAAATACGGCCATTATACCGGCGATGGCGACTTCTCGGGCGAGCCGGAGGATTGGCTGGAAAAAGCCAGCTTCAACCCGGGAAGCTGGTGGCCCAGCTGGGAGAAATGGCTGCGCGATTTTTCCGGCGAACAAGTGCCCGCGCGGGTGCCGGACGGGCGGTTCGGCCCGGCGCCGGGCAGCTATGTGCACCAGAAATACTGATATATCAATGTTTTCTGCGGCGCGGTGAAAAATTTGCTGCGACGCAGAAAAAACGGTTGAAATGCTGCGCCGCAGCATCTACCTTTGTGTCATCGAAATTCGAAGGCGGCAAAGCTCCCGCGCCGCCAGCAAAGGAGAAATATCATGGCTAAGACCCCCGACTTCACCAAGACGATGCAGGACATGATGGCGAACTTCCCGGTCGACACCTCGTCCATGCAGGACGCCTTCAAGAGCCAGTCGGCCCTGAACGAAAAGATGGCGCAGGCTGCCCTGTCCGCCGCCGAGCGTTCGACCGAGATCTCGGCTCAGTGGGCCAAGGACACCATCGCCCGCGTCGGCGAGCTGACCGCTCAGAAAGACGACCCGAGCGCCTATGCGAAAGCCTTCACCGACTTCGCCAGCGCCTCGACCGAAAGCGCGTCCGAGCATCTGTCCGCCTTCGCCGAAGTCGCGAAGAAGCTGCAGATGGAAACCGTCGATCTGATGATGGCCGCCGGCAAGGACATGGCGTCCGACGCTCAGAAGACCGCCGAAAAGGCGACCAAGCAGGCGCAGGACACCGTCAAGAAGGCCACCGCTTCGACCAAGTCGTAATCGGCTGACAGAGTGACGAGTATAGGGGCGGTCCGCAGGGGCCGCCCTTTTTCTTTGCAATTGCGAAAGATTGATCGCAATATGCTGCAAATGCATTCACGAGGAACGACGATGGCCAAAGCCGATGCCGCCGCGCCATTGCTGATAAAGCGTTACGCCAGCCGGCGGCTCTATAACACCGAGACCAGCGATTACGTCACGCTGGAAGACATTGCCGCCTTCATCCGCGCCGGGCGCGAGGTCAAGATCGTCGATCTCAAGACCGGGGACGAGCTGACCCGGCAATATCTGCTTCAGATCATCGCCGAACATGAAAGCCGGGGCGAGAATGTGCTTCCGGTGGATGTGCTGACCGATCTGGTGCGCAGCTACACCACCCAGGCGCAAAGCGTCGTGCCGCAATTCCTCGCCGCCAGCTTCGAGATGCTGCGCGAGGGTCAGTCGAAGATCATGGAGAATATGGGCTCGATGCCGACGCCGATGTCGTCGATGCCGGGCTTCGAGCAGTTGCAGCGTCAGCAGCAGGCCTTTCTCAAGGCGATGATGGGCGGCTGGCGCGGCGGCTCCTCCGGGCCTGACCCGGACGAGGTCGAAACCGTCAACGAGGGCGACAGCCAGGACATGGACGAAATCCGCCGTCAGCTTGCCGAGCTTCAGAAGCGGATTTCCAAGCTCTGAGCCTTGCACAGCCCCGAAACAGACGCTAACTAGCGCGGGCACGGACAGTTGGCCGAGTGGTCGAAGGCGCACGCCTGGAAAGTGTGTAGGCGGGGAACCGTCTCGAGGGTTCGAATCCCTCACTGTCCGCCACCTTCTCAAGTTTAAATATTCTCCTCAGACAATTCTGCATTTCTCTGCGGATTTGTCCGTCCATGCACGACGCTTCGCATATTTGTGAAGAGATGCGACGAGCTACAAATCAACATATCTGGGGCGCAGCGCAGCCTGCGCGCAATCGTTTCGCGGCTTGTCCCACTCGGGTCAGCTCGTTCAGCCACGCCTGATTGCGGAGATCACGCCTCGCGCATTGGCCTGAGCGCGTCGGCCAGCATGTTTGACGGCGCGACGGTCCGCTTGAAGTCGATCTGCCGCTCGATGCCGCGCAGATGCTCGTCGAGCGCCGCGAGGGCACGGGCCTCGTCCCGCGCGGCGATGGCATCGACCAGCAGATCATGCTCGCCATCGGCGCAGAGCGCGGCGCGGTTGGTGCCGTAGAGCCCGATGATGAGCGAGCTGCGCATGGTCAGCTCCTCCATATAGCGCAGCAGCACATGATTGCCCGCGATCCGGGCCAGCAGCAGATGAAAGCCCCGCGTCAGACGGATCGCCGCGGGACGGTCGCTGGCTTCCGCGGCATGTTCCTCATGCAGATGAGCGCGCAGGGCGGCGATGTCGGCGTCGGTCGCCTTGCGGACGACATTGCGGCAGATCGTCGTCTCGATCGCGCGCCGCGCCTGGAAAATGTCGCGGGCATCATCGACCGTAGGGGTCGAGACATAGGCACCGCGATTCGGCAGATGTTCGACGACCTGCCAGGCGGTCAGCGTCGCAAGCGCCCGGCGCACATGGGCGCGGTTACAATCGAACAGATCCGACAGCGCCTGCTCGCCAAGCTTCGTCCCGGCCTGCAATCGCTGATCGGCAATCGCGTCCAGGATGCTGTCCACAATGAGGGCGTCGGCGGCGGTTGTCATATTCCTGAAATCGCATCTTCCGTTTCCGGCCGCAACTGGGGCGATGCTGCGACCCCGATAATATGGCTTCACATTGTCAACAATCAATGTTAACAAATATTGAGATCAGGGAGGAGCTGATGCAATTTGCCAGACGGGCGGCGAGATGGGGCCTACGAGGCGCCGAAAGAATCCGGCGCAGCCGTTCGGCATCCGGCCGGGAGGCGTGGCGGATCATGGTGGTTCCGGCGCGGCCCGCCGCCCGCATTCCCTCCCTCGACAAAGGTGATCGCAGCAAAACAGGTCAGGGAGAGTGAAATGAGCAATTCGGAACTGGGTGCCGCGCCCGGCATGGGCGCGCCGGCCGATCTGGCCGGAAGGGCAACCCCCGCCCCCACCATCGAAAAGAAGATCGGAGAGGAATCGCTGGCCCCGCAGGAGGCGCGGATCATGGATCCGTGGTCCTATCTGTTCGCCTGGCTGGGCGGCTGTGTGTCCATCGGGACCTTCTCGCTCGGGTCCGGGCTGGTCGGCACGCTGAACCTTCTCCAGACCTTCATCGCCATCACCATCGGCAGTGTCGGCATCGGCATCGCGCTGATGATCAACGGACGGGCGGGGCATAAATACGGCATTCCATTCATGGTGCAGGCCCGGTCCTCCTTCGGGTTTGCGGGCACGCGGCTGCCGGCCATCGTGCGTTCTGTCCCGGCGATCGTCTGGTACGGGTTTCAAAGCTGGATCGGTGCCGGCGCGCTGAACCTCGTCTGTGACACGCTGTTCGGCTATTCCAATCTCTGGGCGTTCTTCATCGGCTTTCAGTTCTTGCAGATCGGGCTGTCGGTTCTGGGATTTCACGGCATCAAATGGCTGGAGAATATCGGCGCCGTGTTCATCATCGGCTCGCTGATCTACATGTTCTTCAGCGTTATCGACCGTTACGGTGCCGAAATCAGCGCCAATCTGATCCAGTCCGAGGGCACGTGGGGCGCGCCGTTCTGGGGCAGTACCATGCTGTTTCTTGGCGTGTATTCCACGATGATGCTGAACGTGTCGGATTATTCGCGCGAGTTGCAGCACAAGGTCGGCACGATGCGGCAGATCGCGATCTATGTCTGCTCGATCCTGCCGGCGACGCTGTTCATGGGCCTGATCGGTCTGATGGTGTCCAGCGCGACGGGAGAGCTGGACCCGATCAAGGTCTTTGCCAGCGCGGTGGACAACAAGCTGCTGCTGGTGGTCACGCTGCTGTTTCTGGCCTTCGCGCAGGTCACGACCAACATTCTGAACAATGTCGTGCCGCCCGCCTACGCGATGATGGATGTGTTCCGTCTGCCCTTCAAGGCGGCGGCAGTGATCGTCGGGCTGCTGGCCTTCGCCACCTTCCCATGGCTGCTGGTGCGCGACGATTCCGCCGCAGGTCTCAGCCTGTTCATCCGCGTCTACAGCGCCTTCCTTGGTCCGATCTTCGCGATCCTGGTGGTGGATTACTACATCATCCGCCGGCAGACGCTGGATCTGGAAAAGCTTTATGACGCGAACGGGCCGTATCGGGGGCTGAATCCGGCAGCGCTCATCGCAACGGTTCTGGGCGTGGTCACGGCGCTGATCTTTTCGAATATCAGCTTCTACGCCAGCCTCATCCCGGCCGGTCTCGGATATTACCTGATGATGAAATACATGCCCGCCGCGCGCCGCTTCGGCGCGTAGCATCGCAACCAAAACGTGCCCCGGCGCAGAACGCGTCGGGGCCAGATTCGAAAAGGAGAAAGCAGTGGATCTGTTCATCAAGAACGCCGTGATCGTGACCGAGAATGGCAGCTTCCAGGGCGGTGTCGCGGTGAAGGATGGCGTCATCTCGCAGATCATGGGCGAGGGTCAGGACATCGAAGCCGAGGTCGTTCTCGATGCGGAGGGCAAGTATCTGCTGCCCGGCATCATCGACGCCCATGCCCATTTCAGCCATCCCGGGCGCGAGTTCGAGGGCTATGAAACCGGCACCCGCGCGGCGGCGGCCGGGGGCGTCACCACCGCCATCGACATGCCGCTGAACGACCTGCCGCCCATGGCCACGGCCGACGCGCATGAAAAGAAGCTGGATATGGTGCGGGATGTGGCCGTGACCGATTTCGCTTTTTGGGGCGGGCTGATCGACAATAATCTGGAACATCTGGACGATCTGAACGATCGCGGCGTGGCCGCGTTCAAGGCCTTTATGCGCACCGCGGCAGATTATCCCAAGGTCAATGACGACCTGCTCTATGCCGGGCTTCAGAAAATGGCGGATTTCGGCAATATGGTCGGCGTTCATGCCGAGAATGACACGGTGATTTCTCAACTTGAGAAGCAGTTCAAAAGCATCGGCCGCAAGGACCGCGCGGCGTGGAACGACTCGCATCCCTGCGAATCCGAGCTAGAGGCGATCAACCGCGCGATCTTCTGGTCGAAATCCACGGGCGGCGATCTCTATATCTGTCACATCAGCCATGCCGAAGGGGTGGACGCGGTGCGGCAGGCGGCGCTGTCAGGGGTCAATGTTCATGCCGAGACCTGTGCACATTACCTGTTCTTCGACATGGACGATTATCTGGCGGTCGGGCCGCGCCTGCGCGCCGCCCCGCCGATCCGCGCCCGCCATCAGGTCGAAGAACTCTGGAACCGGGTGCTGCGCGGCAATGTCGATGTGGTCGCCTCGGATCATTCGCCCTTCCTGCCGGAATGGTATCGCGAGGGCGAAGATGACGTCTGGAAAGGCATCGGCGGCGTGACCGGCATCCAGTCCATCCTGCCCGCAATGATCACGGCGGGCGTGCATGAGCGCGGGCTGTCATGGGAGTTGCTGGTAAAGATGATGTCGTCGAACCCGGCGCGGATCTTTGGCCTCTATCCGCGCAAGGGTGCGATCCTGCCGGGAGCGGATGCAGATTTCGCCCTGATCGATCCCGACGAGGTCTGGACGCTACAGGCCGATGACCTGTTCTATCGCTATCGCGAAAGCCCCTATGTCGGAAAGGAATTCCGCGGGCGGGTGAAACAGACCATCGTGCGGGGCGAAACCGTCTTCAAGGATGGCGAGATCGTCGGCCGGCCCGGCCACGGCCAGCTGATACGGCGCGACACGGTGAAATCCGCCCGGGCGAGAGCCGCCGCCTGATGCAGGTCGGCCCCGCCGCCACGGCGCGGGGCCGTCCGCAACTCGACATCGCGCGATCGAACGGAGCCGGATACGTGAAAAACTACGCCAATATCACCGTCGGCGGGCTTCCCGCACAGACCGAACCCCTGTCCAGCAAGGCGGTGTTCACCTCTGCCTATGCCGTCATCCCCCGCTCGGTCCTGACCGATATCGTGACGAGCGCCCTGCCGCACTGGACCGGCACAACCGCCTGGATTCTGGCCCGGCCCCTATCCGGGTTTGCCGAGACATTCGCGCAATATCTGTTCGAGCTTCAGCCGGGCGGCGGCAGTGACGCGCCCGAGCCCGACCCGCGCATCGAGGCCGCGATCTTTGTGCTGGCCGGAGAGATGCAAATCGAAACCGACGCCACACGCCACGATCTCGTCTCTGGCGGGTTCGCATTCCTGCCGGCCGGGCAGGGCTGGAAGATCCGCAACATCTCGGCCGAGACCTGCCGGTTCCTGTGGATCCGCAAGCGCTACCAGTCGGCCGAGGGCATCGACCCGCCCCCCGCCATATTCACCCATGAGGACGAGATCGAGGATTCTCTGATGCCGGGCGAGCCGCCGCTCTGGGGTTCGACGCGCTTCATCGACACGACCGATCTGCGCTATGACATGCATGTCAATGCCGTCTGGTTCGAACCTGGCGCCTGCATTCCGTTTCTGGAAACCCATGTGATGGAGCACGGGCTCTACATGCTCGAAGGCAAGGGCGTCTACCGTCTGAACGGAGACTGGGTCGAGGTCGAACAGGGCGATTTCCTGTGGCTGCGCGCCTTCTGCCCGCAGGCCTGCTATGGCGGCGGTCCGGGGCGATTCAAATATCTGCTCTACAAGGATGTGAACCGGCACCCCGTCTTTGGACCCGGCCCGGTGTGACAGGCGCATGGCGCCGACGAAGCGGATACCGCCCGCAAAAAGGGGCACGAGGGAGGAATACATGACCACAACCGATCAACATCACGCCATCCATGGCGGCACGCTAGACCCGGAGGGCAACACGCTCAACCCCGTCGGGCGGGACGAAAAAACCTGGGGGTGGTTCGCCATCTTCAACATCTGGGCCAATGACGTGCAGTCGCTGTTCGGCTATACCCTGGTGGCCTCGATCTTCATTTCCTACGGTGTCGGCGGGTGGACCGCGTTCGCGGCGCTGATCACCTCGGCGCTGTTCGTGATGTGGCTGGTCAACCTGTCGGGCGCGCCGGGTGAGCGATACGGAATCCCCTATCCCGTGCTGGCCCGTGCCAGCCTCGGCACTCAGGGCGCGAAACTGCCCGCGGTGCTGCGCGCGACCGTCGCCGTCTTCTGGTATGGCGTGCAGGTCTATTTCGCCTCGACCGCGCTTGCGCTGCTGATCCGGTCGCTGACCGGGGCCGAGGGCGGCGCCGAGATATTCGGGATGACGGGTATCGACTGGCTGTCCTTCCTGATCGTCTGGGCCTTTCACATCCTGATCTTCTGGCGCGGGATGAGCTGGGTCGAATCCTTTCTGAATATTGCCGGCCCGTTCGTCTATGTGGTGATGATCGGGCTCGTCATCGTGCTGTGGCGCCTGTCCGACGGCCGGATCGTCGAGGCGACGGCGACCATCTTTGCCAATCCGGAAGGGACATTCTGGACCGAGATGAAAGGCTTCTTCGCCATCTTCGGAACCATGGTTGCCTATTTCGCCGCGGTGATGATCAATTTCAGCGATTTCTCGCGCTATGCGCGCGACCGGCAGGCGATGGTCAAGGGCAATCTGGCCGGTCTGCCGTTCAACATGATCCTGTTCTCGGCGCTGGCCCTGCTGACCACCGGCGGCGCGGCCGTGGTGTTCGGCGAAGAGATCATCAACCCGACCGAGATCGTCGAACGCACCGACAGCGTGGTTCTGGGCGTCATCGCCGCAATCACCTTCTTCGCTGCCACGGTCGGCATCAACCTCGTGGCCAATTTCATTCCCGCGGTGAACGGCATCGCTAATCTCTCACCCGAGAAGATCAGCTTTCGCCGGGCCGGAATCATCACTTCGGTCTTCGCGCTTGTCATCGGCGGGTTCTGGACCAGCTTCATCAGCAATTTCGGCATCGGCAGCATCGTGAACACGATGGGCGCAACGCTGGCGCCGATTTTCGGGATCATGATCGTGGATTACTATTTCCACCGGGACCAGCATCTGGAGATCGACGATCTCTATGACATGCGCGGCGGCATCTATCGCTACCAGAATGGCTGGAACCGCGCCGCCGTCACCGCCTTCGCGATCGCAGCGACATTTTCCATCATCACCGTCTGGGTGCCGTGGTTCGCGTTTCTGACCGGGTATAATTGGATCATCGGTGCGTTGCTTGGCGGTGCGATCTACAACGCGCTCGCCCCGAGCCAGGTGACAGGCTGATGCGCTGCTGCACGAAAGCCCCGGCGCGCGCGACGCGCTGGGGCCGCCCTGATCCCACCCGGTACCGGAGACCCGGATGAACCAGATCACGATCGCCCTTGTCTCCGACATCTACGTGACGCGGCCACTGGAGGGCCTTCCCGACAGCGCGCATGAGGTCTTTGAACTGCTGCGCCGCGCGGATCTCTCCATCGGCAATTTCGAGATCCCGCTGAGCGACCGGGGTGCGCCGGTCGAGAAGCTGCTGAACATCCGCGCCGCGCCCGAAATTGCACAGCATCTTGACGCTTTGGGGCTGGATGCGGTGACGCTGGCTAATAATCACGCCGTGGATTACGGCTGGCCCGCGCTTGCGCAGACCCGCGACTTGCTGAGGGCGCGGGGCCTTCGCGTCGTCGGCGCGGGCGAGGATCTGGACGCGGCGATGCGGCCGGAAATCTGCGAGGTGAAGGGCCGGCGGATCGGGCTGATTGGGTTTTCCTGCCTGCTGCCCGGCTCGATGGCCGCGGCAAAGACCCGGCCCGGCATTGCGCCCATCCATGTCCGCACCGCCTATCAGATCGACCCGGTTTATCAGATCGAGGAACCCGGCGAGCCTGCTGTCGTCCGTGTCCGGACCGAGGTCGAACCCGACGATCTCGCCCGTGCCTGCCGCGCGGTGACGGCGCTGAAATCGGATTGCGATTTCGTGATCGTCTCCATCCATTGGGGATATGGCTCGGTCGAGCATCAGGCGGATTACCAGATGCCGCTGGCGCGCGCCCTGATCGAGGCAGGGGCCGATACGATCCATGGCCATCACCCTCATTCGGTGCAGGGGATCGCCTTCCACGCCGGACGGCCGATCCTGTTCAGCGGCAATGTGTTCATCGGCCAGCAGGTGTTTCTGGACGCCTCCGATCAGGTCCGGGCGATCTGGGCCGAAATGTCGCCTTACGGCTATGTCGCCCGGCTGCGACTAGAGGACCGCGCGCAGCCGGGCCTCGAAATCATACCGATTGTGCTGGATGAGTCCCGCCTGCCAGTGCTGGCGCGGGGCGAGGCACTGGAGAGGTTCAGATCGCAGCTCTCGCGGCTCTGCGAGGCGTTGGGCAGCGAGGTCCAATTGCGGGGCGACGTGATGTCCATCTCTCCGCTGCCGGGTCGCTGATCCGTCACGGGCGTTCCGGGCCGGATCGTCGGCGGCCTTATCGTTGCCGCAGAACGGCGCGTCACTCGCGCTGCTTTTGCCGATTGTGCTGTTGCAGCAGTTTGACCACGTCGAATCCGGCAAGCGCCAGCGTGGCCAGCACCACCAGACCCAGGTCGAGCTCGGGGACGTTCCAGACAAGAATACCCAGAAAGCCCAGGAGAACCCCATAGGCGAGCAAAGCGAGAAGTCGATCCATCATGTGAGGTGGTCCTCCATCTATCGGGCCTCGGATGTGAGTGTATCGGTCAGCCAATGCGCGACGCGCAGCAGCCTGGCGTCCTCGCCGCGGCGGCCGATCAGCTGCACGCCCATCGGCAGGCCGGATTCGTCGCTCAGCAGCGGCAGGCTCAGCGACGGGACGCCGCACAAGGTCCAGGGGCCGTTCATCGACGGCGCGCCGGTCGTGCCCTCGGACAATAGCGGCGCCGGGCCGGGCGCGGCGGGGCAGATGATGGCGTCGCAGCGGGTCATCAGCTCATCCAGCCCGGCATTCAGCACCTGCCGCCAGTCGAGCGCCGAAAGATAATCTCGCGCCCGGATCTCCTTGCCCTCATCCATGGCGTCGCGGACATGCTCGGACAGCGCGTCGCGGCCCTTCCGTTCGAGCGCATAATAGCATTTGGCCATCTCGGCGAGATTGATGCGGCGGCGGATCTGGTCTGCATCGGCCAGTCCCGGAGGCGGATCGACGCGGGCGGCACGCTCGCCCAGCGCCTCGGTCAGTTCGGTCAGCGCCGCCTCCATCACCGGATCGGCGCCGGGCAGCGTCATCACCGCCAGCAATGGCGGCAGGGGCGGGGCCTCGGTTGCGGCGGCGCTCAGCCGCGGGGCCGGGCCGGGCAGGCTGGCGGCGTCCTGCGGGTCGGGCCCGGCCATCGCCTCGACCAACAGCGCGACATCTTCCAGCGAGCGCGCGAAGCCTCCGATCGTGTCGAGGAAGGGCGACTGGATCAGCACGCCGCTGCGCCCGATCAGCCCGTAGCTGGGCTTGAAACCGATTACCCCGCAATAAGAGGCCGGGCGGATCACCGAACCGCCGGTCTGGGTGCCGACCGCAAGCGGCACCTGACCTGCCGCCACCGCCACCGCCGAACCCGAGGACGAACCGCCCGGCGTGCGCTCGGGATCATGCGGATTGCGGCTGCCGGAGGGCTGCATGAAGGCCAGCTCGGTTGTGACGGTCTTGCCGAGGATCACCGCACCCGCCGCGCGCAGCTTCGCCACGAGCAGCGCATCCTCGCGCGGGACCCGGCCCTGACCCAGCGGGCTGCCGTATTCCGTCGGCATTCCGGCCGTGTCGATCACGTCCTTGATGCCCACCGGCACGCCATGCAGCGCGCCGATCTGCGCCCCTGACTTGCGTTTGGCATCCAGTGCCCTGGCCTGAGCCATGGCATGTTCACCATCGACATAGGCCCATGCTTTCAGCCTGGGCTCGGTCTCGGAAATGCGGCGCAGGCAGGCCGCCGTCGCCGCCTCTGCCGAAAGCGCGCCAGAGGCGATGCGGTCGCGCAGCTGCACCGCGCCGAGGGAGGCAGGATCAGGAGCCATAGATCATGTTCGGCAGGATGAAGACGATATCGGGATAGATATACATGATCGCCATGGCGATGAAGACCATCAGCAGGAACGGCATCACCCCCGCGAAGATCTGGGTCAGCTTGACCTCGGCTGGCGCGATTCCTTTCAGGTAATAGGCCGACATCGCCATGGGTGGCGTCAGGAAGGAGGTTTGCAGGTTCAGCGCCACGAGGATGCCGAAAAACAGCGGATCGATCCCGAACATCGGCAGAAGCGGCAGGAAGATCGGCACGAAGATGATGATGATCTCGGACCATTCCAGCGGCCAGCCCAGCAGGAAGATGATGAGCTGCGCGAGCAGCAGGAATTGCAGCGGCGTCAGATCGAGGCTGCTGACGAATTCCGAGATCACATGCTCACCGCCCAGATAGGAAAAGACCGAGCTGAACGTATAGGAACCCACAAACAGCCAGCATACCATCGCCGTGGTGCGCACGGTCAGATAGACGGATTCCCGCAGCCTCTGGAAGGTCAGCGCGCGATACAGGATGGCCAGTACCAGCCCGCCAAGTGCGCCGATCGCGGCGGCCTCGGTCGGGGTGGCGAGGCCGAACAGGATCGAGCCGAGCACGGCGGTGATCAGAAAGGCCAGCGGGAAGAACGAGGTGACAAGCATCCAGACCAGCTTGCCCATCGGCACCGAAGGCACCTCGTCCTCGCTCGGGCGCGGGGCGACCGAGGGCTGAAGGATGGCGCGGCCGATGACATAGGTCAGATACAGCCCGACCAGAACCAGCCCCGGCAGCATCGCCCCGGCATAGAGCCGCACGATCGACACGCCGGAGGCCGCCGCATAGACGATCAGCATGATCGAAGGCGGGATCAGGATGCCCAGCGTGCCGCCGGCGCAGATAATGCCGCTGGCAAAGCGCGGGTCATATCGCGCTTTCAGCATCGCGGGCAGGGCCAGCAGACCCATCAGCGTCACCACCGCACCGACGATCCCTGTCGCGGTGGCGAACAGCGCGCATGTGATCAGCGCCGCGACCCCCATCGAGCCGGGCATCCGCCGCGAGGCGATGGCCAGTGTCGAGAACAGCCGGTCGACGATATTCGCGCGTTCGACAATATATCCCATGAAGAGGAACAGCGGCACCGCGGTGAGCACTTCATTCGACATCACCGTATAAGTCTGGTTGATGAACAGATCGAAAATGCGGTTGTTGTAGAAGCCTTCGAGCCAGGTCCATTGCTCGGTCAGCCAGCCCGCATCTTCGGGCAGACGGTCGAGCGATCTCCACATCCGGCCGGCATCGAAATAGGCGTAATAGCCGAAGCCGATGCCCAGAGCCATCAGCGTGAACGCGATCGGGAATCCGAGAAAGACAAGAATAATGAAGATGCCCAGCATCATAAGGGCGATCTGTGGGTCGGTCACGTGCGGAACTCCGTTAAGCTGGCCGGTCCGGCGGCGGGGCGGCGCATGTCAGTCGACATGCACGCTCGTCCGCGGTTCGTTTTCGCGCAGCAGAAGCTGCTCGGTTTCTTCGACATCCTGCTCGGCCTCGATCCAGACGCCGTCGCGCATCGCGATCACGCTGCGGAAAAGCTGCGCGATGCCCTGAATGAACAACAGGATGCCGGCGGCGACGAGAACCGATTTGAACTGATAGATGGGGATGCCGGCGGGGCTGTTCACGCTGACCTCGGCATATTGCCAGGAGCGGGCCGAGTATTTCCAGCCCGACAGGATCAGCGCCGTGATGCCGGGAAAGAAGAACAGCAGATACAACACGAAATCGACCGCGCCCTGAACCCGCACCGGCCAGAGCCGATACAGGAAATCGCCGCGCACATGGCCGCCGCGGGACAGCGTATAGGCGCCGCCCATCATGAACAACGTGCCATACATGATGAAGGACACGTCCAGTGACCAGGCGGTCGGGCTGCGCAGCACATAGCGCACGAACACCTCGTAGCTGACCCCGAGCGTCATCAGCATTATGAGCCAGCCGAAAGTCTTGCCGAACCAGGCCGAAAGCCGGTCCGCAAAGCGGATAAATGACAGCATGTAAACCTCGTCGCAGAATTCGCCCCGCCAGTCGCTAAAGGCCGGCGGGGCGAATCCGTGCCGATTAGAGCTTCAGCTCACCGGGGAAGAAGTGATCATAGGCAAGCGCGTAGTCGGGCTTGTCCATCAGCTCGTAATAGACGGTGCGCTTCACCCAGTCGCGCTGGCTGTCCATGATCTTCTTGAGCATCTCGTCCTGCTCGAGTTCGGTGATCATCTCGGACCACGCTTCAAGCTGCGCCTGCAAGATCCCCTCTGGGGTCTTGTGGATGGTCACACCGGACTCGTCGCGCAGCTTCAGCAGGTCGGCCGAATAATTGTCGAGCGCGAAGGCGGTGTTATAGGTCGAGACCGCCTCGACACCATGTTCGAGAATGGCGCGCAGATCCGGTTCCAGATCCTCCATCACGTCGCGGTTGAACAGGAACTCGAACGCCTCGGCGGCCTGGTGATACGAGCCGAGATAATAGTTCTTGGCCACATCCTGCGCCCCGAAGCGAAGGTCGGAGGAGGGGTTGTTGAACTCGAACGCGTCGATGACGCCACGCTCCATCGCGGGCACGATCTCGCCGCCGGGAAGCTGGGCGACCGACATGCCCATGGATTGCAGCAGATCCGCGGCCAGGCCGACGGTGCGGTATTTCATGCCGTTAATATCCTCGACCCCGCTGATCGGCTCCTTGAACCAGCCGAAGGGCTGCGCGGGCATCGGGAAGGCCATCAGGCCAATCACGTTCAGACCCATCTGGTCCTGCGTCAGCTCGCGATACAGCTCGCGCCCGCCGCCGGCATAGAACCAGCTCAGCATGTTGTTCGGATCGCCGCCGAAGACCGGGCCGGTGCCGAACAAAGAGGCGGCCTTGTTCTTGCCATACCAATAGGCCGAAACCGAATGCGCGATGTCGATCACGCCATCGCTGACACCGTCCATGACCTGAAACGCGCCGACGACCGCCCCGGCGGGCAGAAGGTCGATCTGGATCCGGTCGCCGGACATGGCCTGAACGCGGTCAACATATTGCTGCGCCATGGTCTGCCAGATGTCAGAGGCCGGCCAGCTGGTCTGCATCTTCAGCACCAGCGGTGATTGCGCATTCACCGCGGGCGCCGCCAGCAGCGTCGTCGCCGCGGCACCCCCGGCAAGAGCGCCGCCGCGCCGGATAAATGAACGGCGCGAAACGGCCTTGTCCTTGTCGCTTGTCCTGGTCATGTCAGTCCTCCCTGAGTATTACCCCGGCCTTTTTGATTAGCTATGCCGGGCCGCTGCTCTAATCTGCAATCCTATCGGCCTGTCATGCAACAGTTTTGTCAAATTCCTGTCCGGGCTGCGACCGATGCGCCGCGCCGGGAGGGGTCGGTGACCGGGCAGGTCCGAGGGGGGCGGCGCTGCCATCGATGCGCCAGAGACGCGAAGCGGGTCGGGCATGCAATCAGCGCGCGGAGATCGTCGACCGCCTGCGCGGCAGGGGAAAGATGCGTGCCTATAACGTCCGGTGACGAAGCTGCGCCGACAGCTCGATCGCGGCGGCTTCAAGGCGGTTGATGTTCAGCTCATAGCGGATTTCGCGCAGCATTTCGGCCTCGTCATTGGGCAGCTTGCCGTCAGCGGCGGCAACGTCGCAGGCCAGCGCATAGGCGGTGCCGAAAAGCCGCTCGGGCAGGGCATCGCGGATCAGGCCGAACAGCGCGTCGAGCCCGTCCTCCTCGGAGAAGAGCGACATCACCGTCTGCGAAATCGCCCGAATCCGCCCGACGTCGTATTCCGCGAAAACCGGCATGTGATTGACCGTCCGCTCGATGGCGATCAGCTCGGAGGTGCGGATATTGCTGTCGGAGGCAGAAACCGCGACCATCAGCGAAACAAGCGCGTCGCAGGCGGAGAAAGAGGACAGATCAAGCGTCACGGGCGGAATCCTTGTTGTCTCACGGCAAAATATTGACCTTGCCGCGGGGTTTCAATAAGCCGCCCCCGACCCCCTTCAGGAGAGCTTGCGATGACCACCCTGCGCGATGCCGCGATGACTTCCAAGGCCTGGCCCTTCGAAGAGGCGCGCCGGGTGCTGAAACGCTATGAAAAGAAAGACCCCGAGAAAGGGTTCGTGCTGTTCGAGACCGGCTATGGTCCCTCGGGGCTGCCGCATATCGGCACGTTCGGTGAGGTCGCGCGCACGACGATGATCCGCCGCGCCTTCGAGCTGATCTCTGACATTCCGACCAAGCTGATCTGTTTTTCCGACGATATGGACGGGATGCGGAAAGTACCGGAGAACGTGCCGCAGCAAGAGCTTCTGCACGAGAATTTGCAGAAGCCGCTGACCTCGGTGCCCGATCCGTTCGGCGAATATGACAGCTTCGGGGACCATAACAACGCCATGCTGCGGCGGTTCCTGGACACGTTCGGGTTCGAATACGAATTCATGTCGGCGACCGAATTTTACAAATCCGGCGCGTTCGATCCGACCCTGCTGCGCGCCGCCGAGCGTTATGACGCGATCATGAAGATCATGCTGGCCAGCCTGCGCGAGGAACGTCAGCAGAGCTATAGCTGCTTCCTGCCGATCCATCCGGAAACCGGTCGCGTTCTGTATGTGCCGATCAAGAATGTCGATGCCGCGAAGGGCGAGATCAGCTTCGACGACGAGGAAGGGCGGGCATGGACGCTGCCGGTCACCGGCGGCCATGTGAAACTGCAATGGAAGCCGGATTTCGGCGCGCGTTGGGCAGCGCTGGATGTCGATTTCGAGATGTATGGCAAGGATCACAGCACCAATACGCCGATCTATGACGGCATTTGCGAGGTTCTCGGCGGCCGCAAGCCCGAGCATTTTACTTATGAGCTGTTTCTGGACGATCAGGGCCAGAAGATAAGCAAGTCGAAGGGCAACGGGCTGTCCATCGATGAGTGGCTGAGCTATGCCGCCACCGAGAGCCTGTCCTATTTCATGTATCAGAAGCCAAAGACGGCAAAGCGGCTCTGGTGGGATGTGATCCCCAAGGCGGTGGATGAATATCACCAGCAGTTGCGGGCCTATCCGGGACAGACGCCAGAGCAGCAACTGGCCAATCCGGTGTATCACATTCATCGCGGGCAGGTGCCCTCATCGGATATGGTCGTGCCGTTCGCCATGCTGCTGAACCTTGCCTCGGTGGCCGGGGCGAAGGATAAGGAAGGGCTATGGGGATTTATCCGCCGATATGCGCCCGACGCTTCTCCTGAAACGCATCCGCAGCTTGACGAAGCCGCAGGTTATGCTGTCCGCTACTATGAGGATTTCGTGGCGCCGCAGCGCAGCTTTCGCGCGCCCGACGACAAGGAGCGCGCCGCGCTGGAGGATCTGTCTGGGCGGCTGGCGGCATGGGACGAGCCGGCAGAGGCCGAGGCGCTGCAAAGCATGGTTTTCGCGGTCGGCAAAGAGCACGGGTTCGAGCCGCTGCGCGCCTGGTTCCAGACGCTGTATCAGGTGTTGCTCGGTGCCGATCAGGGGCCGCGTTTCGGCGGGTTCATCGCGCTTTACGGTGTGACCGAGACCCGCGAGTTGATCGAACGGGCGCTGAACGGAGAGCTGGCCGCATGAGCCAGCCGGGCAACGCGCAACGCGCGGTGGGCTAATGCAGGGTTAACCCGGCTGAGACAGTTTCCCCTCTGCCACGGGGCCGCCCTTTTGCGGTCGTGATGAGGGGATACTGCGCATGAACATCGCCATTACCGACGGTCTGCAACTGACGCCGCCAGCCTTTGCCGCCGGGCTATCTGCCTGGTCGCGGGAGCATGGCACATCCGGCAGCGCCACATGGGCGGGGCAGCCGCATGCGGCGCTGATCGCGGGCGATCCCGATTTCGGCAATTGTCTGGAGATCAACAAGGTCGAGGACGTGACCCGGATCAGGTTCATGGGCGAGACGCCGATCCTGCCCGGCACCTATCTGCGGATCTCGGCGCGGGTCAAGGCGATCGCCGGCGCGCGGCCGTCGCTGCGCATCGCGGGCTGGGCCGGGGACGGCAAGCGCAACCATGTCACCGGGCTGACTGAGACCGGGCCTGCCACGGCTCTGCCTGCCCATGGCCGGGTGGTCGAGATCAGCGCCATCGTCGGCAGCGGCGCGCGCGGCGGTGTGGACATGGCCTGGGGTGCCGCGCCGGTCTATGGGCATTTCGGACTGGATCTGACCGGACCGAATGGCGGCGCGGTCCGCATCGAATCGATCCGCATCGAGGATGTCACCTCGGTCTTCCTGCGCGAGATGATGGATTGGGTCGATGTGCGGGATTTCGGCGCGATCGGCAACGGCAAGGTCGATGACCGCGCCGCGTTCAGCGCAGCGGACAAGGCGGCAAGGGGCCGGACCGTGGTGGTGCCCGAGGGGATCTATAAGATCGGCGATGATCTGACCATTTCGTCCCCGGTGCGCTTTACGGGCAGGCTGACCATGCCGCGCCGGGCGCGGCTGACGCTGATGGGGTCCTTTGACTATCCCAGCTATGCCGCGGCGTTCGGTGACGAGACCGAGGCGCTCAAGCGGGCATTGCAGGCGCTGTTTGCCTATAGCGACCACAACGAACTTGATCTGCGCGGGCGCAAGATCGACCTGACCGAGCCGATGGTGATGACCGAGCTGTCGCCGGGGCTGACGCGGTTCAACAGCCGGCGGCTGATTTCGAACGGGCAGATCAACGTGGTCGAGGGTCCGGCCTGGAAGAACAAGGTGGTGCATTCGCAGGCGCGCTATGCGACAGGCCAGCCGCAGACCCTGACCGAGGTGGCCAATGTTGCCAATATCGAGGTTGGCAGCCTGGTGACCGGGCCCGGCGTCGGGCGTGAGGTCTATGTGAAGGCGAAGAATGTCGGTGCGGGCACGCTGACCCTGTCCCAGCCGCTTTACGGCGGGTCGGGCACGCGGAAATATCGCTTCGAGCGGTTCCGCTATGTGTTCGATTTCCTCGGCATGGAAAATTGCGCCCACGCCAATTTCGCCGAGCTGGAGGTCTCGCTGAACGGGCGTGCGAGTTTTCTGATGCTGCCGGCGAACGGGCTGATGTTCAATATCCGCGACTGCTATGTCAGCGCGCCGAAGGATCGCGGCATCACATCTCCGGGGCGGGGGTGTCAGGGGATGCAGGTCGATCGCTGCCAGTTCATGTCGAACGAGATGCATCTGAACGCGCAGGACCGCACGAGCGTGGCCATCAACGTGAACGCGAACGACACCAAGATCCGCGAGAACCGTTTCGTGCGCTTCGGCTGCTTCATGGTCGCCGCAGGGGCCGGGCATCTGATCGTCGGCAATCACTGGTTTCAGGGGGACGACGCGCAGAGCGGCAAGCGCGTGCCGGGTCTGGTGCTGACGCGGACCAATTGCAAGACCGTCATTACCGGCAACTACATCGACAATTGCAGTATCGAATGGACGAACGAATACGCCCCCGAGCCGGATTTCGCCAATAACTCCTATTCCTTCGGCGGGCTGGCGATCACCGGCAACCACTTCACCGTCCATAACGTGCTGAAGGATTTCGCCTGGATCTCGGTCAAGCCGTATGGCGCGGGGCATTTCATCCACGGGCTGAGCGTGACCGACAATGTCTTTCTCGTCGGCGGTGCAAAGATCAGCCGCGTCGAGAAGATCGACACGAGCTTTGCCGACATGGATTACGGGCGGATGCGGAATATCCTGTTCTCGGGCAACAACTATAACGGGGTGCTCGACTATGTCGCCAATCCGGTTCAGATCACCCACAGCCAGAACAGCGCGCAGGCGAGCTGGGTGGTGCCGGTCTCGAAGCAATTGCCGTTCCGGGCCTGGGCGAAGAATGTCGACTCGCTGACGGCGATATCGAAGATCGTGTCGGGCGATGGGGCGCGCCTTGCCGAGATGCCCTGGGTCCGGACCCGGCAGGGGGCCGGGAAGGGCAGCGTTCAGGTCGAATGGTCGCGCCCGGCCAAGGGCTCTGTCGTGATCCGGGCGCGGATGGATGAGCCGGGCTGATCCGACGCATTGTTTCCGAAAAGAGCCCCGGTCGTTCTGGCCGGGGTTTTTTCATGCGCGGGTCACGCTGCTGTGAATGATTTACAAAACTGGACCTGATATGGTGAAATAATTAACAAAAAAATCGTTTAGAAAAAATACTTTAGTTGATTCATATAATCTGTTTTACTTGCGCGCGACAGATTGCCGTGAAACGCCGGGGCGCCGGCGGTTTCGTGGCTGAGATTTCAGGAGGGGGAGATTGCAATGTCCGTTGAAAACGTAGCGAAACATCCGATTCCCGACGCGTTCGGCGAGGCTCATGCCGGGCCGGAAGATTACCAGCGGCTCTATGACGAATCGATTTCCGATCCGGAGGGTTTCTGGGGCCGCGAGGCCAAGCGTCTCGACTGGATCGAGCCGTTTACCAAGGTGAAGAACACCGATTTCACCTTTGGCGATGTCTCGATCAAATGGTTCGAGGACGGGGTTCTCAATGCCTCGGCGAATTGCGTCGACCGGCATCTGGACAAGCGCGGCGACCAGACCGCGATCATCTTCGAGCCCGACGATCCCGAGGGTGAGGCGCAGCATATCACCTATCGCCAACTCAGCGAGAAGGTGAATCGCTTCGCCAATGTGCTGCTCGATCAGGGCGTGGCCCGCGGTGACCGGGTCATCATCTATCTTCCGATGATCCCCGAGGCTGCCTATGCGATGCTGGCCTGCGCGCGGATCGGGGCGATCCATTCCATCGTCTTCGCCGGGTTCTCTCCGGATGCGCTGGCCAACCGGATCAACGATTGCGACGCCAAGGCGGTCATCACCGCCGACACAGCGCCGCGCGGGGGGCGGCGCACGGCGCTGAAATCCAACGCGGATACGGCGCTGGAGAATTGCTCGGACAAGGTGCGCTGCCTTGTCGTCAAGCATACCGGCGACCAGACCAGCTGGGTCGAGGGGCGCGACGTCGATGTGAAGGCGGCGATGGAAGAGGTCAGCGCTGACTGCCCGCCGGAACCGATGAATGCGGAGGATCCGCTGTTCATCCTTTACACCTCTGGCTCGACCGGCAAACCCAAGGGCGTGGTGCATTCGACCGGCGGCTATCTCGTCTTTACGGCGATCAGCCATCAGTACACCTTCGACTATCACGAGGGCGACGTGTTCTGGTGCACCGCCGATGTGGGCTGGGTGACCGGGCACAGCTATATCATCTATGGGCCGCTCGCGAATGGCGCGACGACGCTGATGTTCGAGGGCACGCCGACCTATCCCGATGCGGGGCGGTTCTGGGCGGTCTGCGAAAAGCACAAGGTGAATCAGTTCTATACCGCGCCGACCGCGATCCGCGCGCTGATGGGGCAGGGGACCGAGCTGATCGAGAAATATGATCTCTCCAGCCTGCGGCTGCTGGGGACCGTGGGCGAGCCGATCAACCCCGAGGCCTGGAACTGGTATGACAAGAATATCGGCAAGGGGAACTGCCCGATCGTCGATACCTGGTGGCAGACCGAGACCGGCGGCCACATGATCACCTCGCTGCCCGGCGCGGTGGAAACAAAGCCCGGCTCGGCCACGCTGCCCTTCTTCGGGGTGAAGCCGGTGATCCTCGACCCCGAATCCGCCAAGGTGCAGGAGGGCAACCCGGCGGAGGGCGTTTTGTGCATCGCCGATAGCTGGCCGGGTCAGATGCGCACCGTCTGGGGCGACCACCAGCGTTTCATGGAGACCTATTTCCAGCAATATCCCGGCTACTACTTCACCGGCGATGGCTGCACGCGCGACGAGGACGGCTATTACTGGATCACCGGCAGGGTCGATGACGTGATTAATGTCTCGGGCCATCGCATGGGCACGGCGGAAGTCGAATCCGCGCTCGTGGCTCATGACAAGGTCGCGGAGGCGGCGGTGGTCGGCTATCCGCATGAGGTCAAGGGGCAGGGCATCTATGCCTATGTCACGCTGATGAACGGTGTCGAACCCGGCGACGAGCTGCGCAAGGAGCTGGAAACCTTCGTGCGCAACGAGATCGGCCCGATCGCCAAGCCGGATCTGATCCAATGGGCGCCGGGCCTGCCCAAGACCCGGTCCGGCAAGATCATGCGCCGCATTCTGCGCAAGATCGCCGAAAACGACTATGGCAGCCTCGGCGACACCTCGACCCTGGCCGAACCCGAGGTCGTGGACGATCTGATCGAGAACCGCATGAATCGGGGCTGACCGCCCCGTCACAGGCCCCGCGCGCAGCCGCCGCGCGTGGGGTCGCACAGCAAGATCGGCGGCAATCTCAACAGGGAGGAACCTGGGGACATGAGTGACAAGCAATCCACAAACGCCTATTGGCGGGCCAATCTGAAGATCATCTATATCTGCATCGCCATCTGGGCACTGGTCTCCTATGGCTTCGCGATCATCTTCCGCCCGCTTCTGAGCGGGATCAGCGTCGGTGGCACTGATCTGGGATTCTGGTTCGCGCAGCAGGGCTCGATCCTGGTCTTCATCGTGCTGATCTTCGTCTATGCCTGGCGAATGAACACGCTGGACCGTGAACATGGTGTGGAGGAGTAAGCATGAGCCAGTTTACCCTCAACCTGATCTTCATCGGACTGAGCTTCGCGCTGTATATCGGCATCGCGATCTGGGCACGTGCCGGATCGACCTCGGAGTTCTATGCTGCAAACCGGGGTGTCAGCCCGGTGATGAACGGCATGGCGACGGCAGCGGACTGGATGTCGGCGGCCTCTTTCATCTCGATGGCCGGGCTGATCGCCTTCACCGGCTATGACAATTCGGTCTATCTGATGGGCTGGACGGGCGGCTTCGTGCTGATGGCGCTGTTGCTGGCCCCGTATCTGCGGAAATTCGGCAAGTTCACCGTGCCGGAATTCATCGGCGAGCGTTACTATTCGCGCACTGCCCGCATCATCGGCGTGGTCTGCCTGCTGATCATCTCGATCACCTATGTGATCGGCCAGATGACCGGCGTCGGCGTGACCTTCTCGCGCTATCTCGAAGTGTCGAACTCGACCGGGCTGTGGATCGGTGCGGCGCTGGTGTTCTGCTATGCGGTGCTGGGCGGGATGAAGGGCATCACCTATACGCAGGTGGCGCAGTATATCGTGATGATCATCGCCTATACGATCCCGGCGATCTTCATCGCGCTGCAGCTCACCGGGCATTTCCTGCCGCAGACGGGTCTGTTCGGCACGCTGAACGGAACCGATACGAAATTCCTGGCCAAGCTGGATCAGGTGGTCACCGATCTCGGTTTCCGTGAATATACCCAGCACCACGGCGGCACGCTGAACATGGTGCTGTTCACGCTGGCGCTGATGATCGGGACGGCGGGTCTGCCCCATGTCATCATCCGGTTCTTCACCGTGCCGAAAGTCGCGGATGCGCGGAAATCGGCAGGTTGGGCGCTGGTGTTCATCGCGCTGCTTTACACCGTCGCGCCGGCGGTGGGCGCGATGTCGCGCTTCAACCTGACCACGACCATGTGGCCGGGCGCGGCGGAAAGCGAGACGTTCAGCCAGCCGGCGGTGTCGCTCGAGTCGATCGAGAACGACGATGACAAGCAGTGGATGCGCAACTGGCAGGTCACGGGGCTTCTTCAGTGGGAGGACAAAAACGGCGACGGGCTGATCCAGTACTACAACGAGGGCGGAGAGCCTTCCGAGGCGCTGGATGCGGCGATTGCCGAGCAGGGGCTGGAAGGCAACGAGCTGACCACGGTGAATAACGACATCATGGTGCTCGCCAATCCCGAGATCGCCAACCTTCCGGGCTGGGTGATCGGCATCGTGGCCGCGGGCGGTCTTGCCGCGGCGCTGTCCACGGCGGCCGGGCTGTTGCTGGCGATTTCCGGCGCGGTGTCGCATGACCTCGTGAAGGGCTGGCTGGCCCCGGATATCAGCGAAAAGGGCGAGCTGATGGCGGCGCGCGTGTCGATGGCGGTGTCGATCCTGGTGGCGACGATCCTCGGGCTGAACCCGCCGGGTTTCGCGGCGCAGACCGTGGCGCTCGCCTTCGGGCTTGCGGCCTCGTCGATCTTCCCGGTGCTGATGATGGGGATCTTCTCGACCCGCATCAACAAGCAGGGTGCGATCTGGGGGATGCTGGCGGGGATCATCTCCACGCTGCTTTACATCTTCACCTATAAGGGCTGGTTCTTCATCTCGGGGACCAACATGCTGGAAGACTCCGCGGCCAACTGGCTGTTCGGTATCTCTCCGGCCTCCTTCGGGGTGATCGGCGCGATCATCAATTTCGCCGTGGCCTATTTCGTGTCCAACGCGACCGAAGAGCCGCCGGCCGAAATCGTCGATCTGGTCGAATCGATCCGCGTGCCGCGCGGCGCAGGTGCCGCCACCGCGCATTAAGGCAGCCGACGCCGCGCCCCCGGTCACATGGGGGCGCGGCTTTTTCGTTTCACGGGGCCAAGATGGAACCGGTTCGACAGTTCATTTCCACCATCCACCCCTATGACGCCCTGCCGGAGGACGAGCTGACCCGTGTGGCCGGTTCCTTCGCCCGCAGGGAGTGGCGCGAGGCCGAGACGGTCTATCGCCATGGCGGCGCGCTGGACGGGCTTTATATGATTGAAAGCGGCGCGGTCGAGGTGACCGATGCGAATGGCGGGCTTGTCTCGCAGCTGTCGCGCGGCAACAGCTTCGGTGAGCGCGGGCTGCTGGCTGACGGGCGCGCCGCGACGACGGCGACGGTCACGCGGACCGGGGTGCTGCTGACCTTGCCCGCGCCGGAGTTCGCCCGGCTGATGACGGAAAGCCCGGCCTTCGCGCGGTTCTTCCGGCGAGGCCGGTTTGCGGGGCGCGGCGGCGCGGATATCGCGACGCTGAAAGTGGCGGATTTCCTGACCCGCGCGCCGCTTTCGACCGGTCCCGACACCTCGATCGCCGAGGCCGCCCGGATCATGCGCGAGGCCGGGGTTTCCTCGCTGGGAATCACCGAAGGCGAGCGCCTGCTGGGGCTGGTCACGATCCGCGACATGTCGAACCGCGTCGTCGCCGAGGGGCGCGACCCGGCGACCCCGGTGCGCGAGATCATGACGGCGGACCCGATCACCCTGCCGCCTTCGGCGCTCGGCTCGGATGTGCTGAATGCGATGATGGAGCGGCGCGTCGGGCATCTGCCCGTAGTCGAGGCGGGACGCTTTGTCGGCATGGTCACCCAGACCGACCTGACCCGCGTGCAGGCGATTTCGACCTCGGTGCTGATCCGCGACGTGGCGCAGGCCGCAAGCGTCGACGAGATGGCGCAGGTCACCGCCCGCATCCCCGATCTGCTGGTCGCGCTTGTCGCCGCGCATCAGCGCCACGAGGTCGTGACCCGGCTGATCACCGATATCGCCGATGCCGTCACCCGCCGCCTGCTGCGCATGGCCGAGGCGCGGCTGGGTCCGCCGCCCGCGCCCTATCTGTGGGCGGCCTGCGGCAGTCAGGGGCGGCAGGATCAGACCGGCGTGTCGGATCAGGACAATATCCTGATCCTCGCCGATGGCACCGACCCGGCCGATCCGTATTTCGAACGTCTCGCGCGGTTCGTCAGCGACGGTCTGAACGCGGCCGGCTATGTCTATTGCCCCGGCGAGATGATGGCCACGAACCCGCGCTGGCGGCAGCCGCGCGGGGTCTGGCGCGACTATTTCCGGGGCTGGATCGACCGGCCCTCGCCCGAGGCGCAGATGCTGGCCTCGGTCATGTTCGATCTGCGTGCCATAGGCGGAGATGCCGCGCTGCTGGAGGGGCTTCAGGCCGAAACACTCGGGATGGCGTCGCGAAACTCGATCTTCGTGGCGCATATGATCTCGAATGCGCTGAAGCACCAGCCGCCGCTCGGTCTGCTGCGCGGCTTTGCGACGATCCGCTCGGGCGAGCACCGCAACCATATCGACATGAAGCTGAACGGCGTGGTGCCGGTCGCGGATCTGGCGCGGGTCTATGCGTTGCAGGCCAGGCTGCGCCCGGTCAATACCCGCGCAAGGCTGGAAGCGGCCGAAGAGGCCGGGGTGATTTCCGGCAGCGGGGCGCGGGACCTGATCGCGGCCTATGACCTGATCCAGTCGCAGCGGCTGGAGAATCAGGCGGCACTGGCCCGCGCCGGGCGGCGGCCGGACAATTATCTGTCGCCCTCGGATCTGCCCGATTTCGAACGCAGCCATCTGCGCGACGCCTTCGTGGTGGTTCGCTCGATGCAATCTGCCCTCGGGCAGGGAAAAGGAGCCTTGTCATGACTCAGTTCAGCGGCCTCGGAATGGATCTGCTGGGCGTCTTCGCCGTCGGCATCGGCGCGGCTGCGCTGCTGTTCGCGCTGACCCATGCGGCGCGCAAGGCCGGGCGTCCGCTGCCGGGCTGGCTGCTGCCGGCGGGGATCGGGGTCGCGATCCTGACCTATGCGACCTGGAATGAATATAGCTGGGCCGGCCGGGTCAAGGCGCAGCTGCCCGAGCGGGTGCAGGTCGTCGCCGAGGGTACCGGGCGCAGCGGGCTGCGGCCCTGGACCTATGTGGTCGCGCCGGTCTCGCGGCTGGCGCTGATCGATCCGGATGGGGTGCGCCTTGGCGAGGAAGAGGGGACGCAGGTCGTGCCGGTGATCCTCGTCGAACGCTGGAAGCGCAGCGTCACGGTCGAGCAGGGGATCGACTGTGCCGAGGGGCTGTCGCGCCCGCCCGACGGTGAATGGCAGGTGGCGGCGCCCGCCGATCCGGCCTTCGCGGCGATCTGCGCGGAGGGCTGAGGGATGGCGCGGATCATGGTCATCGAGGATGAGGACAATATCGCCCTTGCGCTCGATTTCCTGCTGACCCGCGACGGGCATGACCATGCGCGGCTGGCCTCGGGCGGCGGCGCGATCGAGGCGCTGCGCGAGATGCGGCCCGATCTGGTATTGCTGGATGTGATGCTGCCCGAGGTTTCAGGCTATCAGATCGTCCAGGAAATGCGGGCCGACCCCGATCTCTCCGGGGTGCGGGTGGTGATGATGACGGCGCGCGGCTCGGCGCTTGAACGGCGCAAGGGGCTCGCGCTCGGCGCGGACGGGTTCATCGCCAAACCCTTCGAGCTTGCCGAGCTGCGCGCCGAGATGGCCCGTGTGCTGGATGCCCGGTCATGCTGAGCCGGCTGTCTCTGCGGATGCGAATCTTCCTGATCTTCGCCGGGCTTGCCGCCGCGCTGATCGCCGTGCTGGCGCTTGGCCTGGCGGCGGCTGCGGCGATGCTGCAGAGTGCAGGGGAAGGCGGCGCGCCATTGCCGCTCGGGCTGGCCGATGCGCTGGCCATTGCGGCGCTGATCGCGGGGTTGGGCGGGCTCGGGCTGGTGGTCTGGGTCTGGTATCTCTTCGATAGCCATGTCGCCCGCCCGGTCGAGCGGCTGTCGGGCGCGATCCTGACCGGCGCCATGCCCGCCGACGGAGAGGGGCGCTATCTCGCCGATCTCGCACCGGCGGCGCGGGCGGCGTCGCGGCGCGCGACCGGGGCCGGGCGGGCAAAGCCCGAAGGCGGGAAGGGCGCCCGCGAGACCGAGATGCTTGAACATATCCTCTCGGATATCGGCGCGGGCGCAGTTCTCAGCGGGGCTGATGGCCGGGTGCTGTTCTTCAACGCGGCGGCCGCGCAGCTTTTGCCGGGGCTGGCGCTCGACCGGAAGCTGCGGCGCTTCCTGCGCGGCGGCGGGCTGGATGCGGCCGAAGCCCGCATCGCCGAGGGGGCCGAGGCCAGCGATGTGGCGCTGATCGGCGCGGACGGGGCGCGGCTGAGCGGGCGCATCCGGCGGCTGGCAGGTGCAGAGGCCGCCATGCTGGCCATCTTGCGCCCGGCGCGCCGCGAGCCGGTTCCGCCGCGCGCGCCGCTCGAGGCGCTGCGTCGTCATGCCGCGACGCTGACGCCGCTGCTCGATCATCTCGACGCGCCTTTGCCGCCGGAGCTGCGCCGCGCCATCTGCACCGAGGCACGCGGGATGGCTGCGGCGCTGCGCGATCTGGATGCGGCGCTGACCCCGCCCGCCCCGCGTCAGCGCCGGGTCGCGGCGGAAGAGCTTGCGCGCGGGCTCGGCCTTCCGCTGGGAGAGGTTGCGCCGGTAACGCTTGCCGCCGATGGCTGGCAGATCGGCGGCCTGGTCGCGATGCTGGGGCAGCGCCTGGCCGAAAAGGGCCGTCCGCCCGCCGCCGCGATCCGCAGCAACGGCGCCGAGGCGATGCTGCATCTGAGATGGCGCGGTCCGGCGCTGCCGATGGATGAGCTGGATCGCTGGCTGGACTCCGCGCCCGATCCGGATCATCCCGAACTCAGCGGCGCCGATATTCTTGCCGCGCATGGCACCGGCATCTGGCCTGAGCCCGACAGCGAGACCCATGCCCGGCTGGCATTGCCGCTGGCGATATCGGCCACGCCGCGCGCGGCCCGGCCGTCAGTGACCTATGATTTCGCGCTGGCCCGCAGCGGCCCGCCCGACGACCGGCCTCTCGACGCGCTGACCTGCGTGGTTTTCGACACCGAAACGACCGGTCTGTCGCTGTCGGATCGTATCGTCCAGATCGCCGGGCTGCGCATCGCCGGGGGACAGCTGACCGGAGAGCGCTTCGAAACCCTCGTCAATCCCGGCCGCGCGATCCCGCCCGCCTCGACCCGCATCCACCGCATCACCGACGGGATGGTCGCCGATGCGCCCGATATGACGCAAGCGCTGCGCCGCTTTCACGACTTTGCCGAGGATGCGGTGCTCATCGCCCATAACGCGCCCTTCGACATGGGGCTGCTGCGCGCCGCCGAGGCCGAGACCGGTCAGCACTTTCCCAACCGGGTGATGGATACGGTGCTGCTGTCCGCGATGATCTGGGGGCAGGGGGCGACGCACAGCCTGGATGCGATTTGCGCGCGGCTTCACATCGCGCTGCCCGCCCATCTGCGCCACAGCGCGATGGGCGATGCCGAAGCCACCGCGCAGGCCTATCTGCGAATGTTGCCCGCGCTCGAGGCCAAGGGTCTCACCTGTTTCGCCGAGGTGCTGGAACAGGCCCAGAAACATCGCCGCCTGCTGAGCGACGCCAATC
Source organism: Paracoccus sediminicola (assembly GCF_027912835.1). NCBI lineage: Bacteria > Pseudomonadati > Pseudomonadota > Alphaproteobacteria > Rhodobacterales > Paracoccaceae > Paracoccus > Paracoccus sediminicola. Next base: position 1,380,514 of record NZ_CP115768.1, on the reverse strand, counting down.
TTGCCGCCGCGCATGGCAACTGAGCGTCATCCTGACCGAAATATCCCGGGGTGAGCCGCGCCCGCGGCGAGGGGCAGCGCCCCTTCAACGGCCGAGCTTGGCGTGGACCTCGTCCAGGTCGATCTCGCCGGTCGGAAACTTGTTGTCCGGATCGTCGAAATCATAGCGGAACAGCCGGAAATCCTTCTTGTACATCTCCCAGACGAGATGGCGCGAGAGATCGTCGAAGTAATCGCTGACCTTATGGGCGCGTTTCGGTCCGTGCCCCTCGGATTCGTTGAAGCGCGGCACCTGTTCCAGATCCACCTCGACCGGGGTGTCTGCGGCATCCAGAACCCGCTGCAAGCCGTCGTTGAAATGTTCCGTGAAGAAGATCTGGTCGTAGCGCCCGCCATTCACGATGAAGGTCGAGATATGGCCCGACATGGCCGACCAGTGAATGTCCGGCTCCATCGGGCGGCGCCAGCGGATCGTGTCGCGCGCAAAGAGAAGAAAGCGCCGGAAAGACCGGATCTGGTCGAAATCGAAACCGTCCTCCGGGCTGCCGACCTCGATCCCGTAGCGCTGGATGAGTTGCGGCACCAGATTGCCGCGATAGCGTTTCCCGTTGCGCTGAATCCCGGCGATCTTGTCGAAAAAGGACGACAGGATCCGCGAATAGGGGTTGCGCACACAGGTGAAGGTCACGCCCTTGCCCGAGAGCACCGCCTCTTCGATCGGCGCGCGGCTGTCCTCCTGCGCCCATTTATGCAGCCCCTCGCTGCTGTCATGGATGTCGCCGTCGAAATAGCGCCCGTGATCGGAATAGAACATCACCTGTCCGATGGTCGAACAGGCACATTTCGGGACGACGCGATAGACGAGCTGCTCGCTTTCGGTCATCCAGATACCGGGAAACCCCATGGGCACGTCACCTCTTGCACGGCCGGCGGGTTGCGAGACCGGCCGGAATCGTGTGAAACAAAAACAGATCGGCGCAGGGTTTTCAACGCCCTGGCGGCGGTCCCCTCTCGTCGCAACGCCGGAGCGTCATGGCCAAGATCGCCTTTATCCTGCTGGCCCACAAGGACCCTGAAGGGCTCATCGCGCAGGCACGGCGGTTGACCGCCACCGGCGATTACATGGCGATTCACTTCGATGCCAGTGCCAGCCGCGCCGATTTCGAGCGGGTGCGCAAGGCGCTGGCCGACAACAGCAATGTCACCTTTGCCCGGCGCCGCCATCGCTGCGGATGGGGCGCGTGGTCGCTGGTCGCGGCCTCGCTGGATGCGGTGCGCGCCGCGGTCGATGCGTTTCCGGCGGCGACGCATTTCTACATGCTCTCGGGCGATTGCATGCCGATCAAATCGGCGGAATATGCGCGCGGTTTTCTTGATGCCGAGCATGTCGATTATATCGAAAATGTGGATTTCTTCGGCTCGGACTGGATCAAGACCGGGATGCGCGAGGACCGGCTGATCTATCGTCACTGGTTCAACGAGCGCAGCCAGCCGCGCCGCTTCTATGCCAGCTATGAATTCCAGAAACGTTTCGGGCTGACCCGCAAGATACCCGAAGATCTCGAGATGAAGATCGGCAGTCAGTGGTGGTGCCTGCGCCGGCAGACGATCGAGAAGCTGCTGAATTTCTGCCGCCGCCGCCGCGACGTGCTGCGGTTCTTTTCGACCACCTGGATCCCGGACGAGACCTTCTTTCAGACCATCGTGCCCCATGTCGTGCCACGCGCGGAGATCCGTTCGCGCACACTGACCTATCTGATGTTCTCGGATTACGGCATGCCGGTGGTGTTCTATAACGATCACTACGAGATGCTGCTCGGGCAGGACGCGCTGTTCGCGCGCAAGATCAGCCCCGAGGCGCTGGAGTTGAAGGAAAGGCTTGGCGCGATCTGGCGGGCCGAGGGGCTGCATTTCGCGATTTCGGGCGAGGGCAAGTCACTGTTCCGTTTCCTGACCGGGCGGGGGCGGGTCGGGCAGCGTTTCGCGCCGCGTTTCTGGGAGGCAGAGGCCTCGCTCGGGCGCAACAGCGAGATCCTCATGATCGTGTCGAAGAAATGGCATGTCGCCAAGCGGCTGACCCAGGCGATCCGCAGCCATACCGATATTCCGGCAGTCGATTACCTGTTCGACGAACACGAGGCGCGGCTGCCCGATATGGGCGGGATCGAGAACACGGTCTGGAAGCGCCAGCGGCACCGGCGCGCTCTGATCCGGCTGCTGATGGCCGAGCTGGGGCAGAACCGGCTGGCGATCTGCATCGATCCCTCGGCGCTCGAGCTGATCCAGGATTTCGCCTCGGACAAATCCGAAAGCCGCATCCTGTTCATCGAGTCCGATTTCGATGACGACTATATGCGCGGCCATATCGGGCGGGTCGGGCTGGCCAATGTCTCGACGCCCGCCGAGGTGATCGAAAGGCTGCTGCCCATCGTGCGCAGCGATCTCGACCACGAGGCGGACCGGCTGCGCGATGCGGGGCTCGCGCATTTCCACGAGATCGGCCCGGCGCGCGGCCTGGCGCGGAACGCGCAGGCGCTTGCGGCGTTCCTGCAACTGGACGAGGATACCGCCCGGGCCATCGCCGCCACCCCGCATCTGTTCGCCGATTGAGACCACAGGAGTTCCCCGGATGGGTTACGATTACGATGACGAGAATATCTTCGCGAAGATCCTGCGCGGAGAGATCCCGAACGACACCGTTGCCGAGAACGACCACGCGCTTGCCTTTCGCGACATCAGCCCGAAGGCACCCACCCATGTTCTGGTGATTCCCAAGGGCAAATATGTGAGCTTCGACGATTTCGCCGCCAATGCCTCGCCGGACGAGATCACCGGGTTCATGCGGCTCTGCGCCGAGGTGGCGCAGGCCGAGGGCGTATCGCTTGATCGGGGAAACGGGTTCCGGGCGATCACCAATGCCGGCCATGACGGCGTGCAGGAGGTGCCGCATTTCCACCTGCATATCCTCGGCGGCCGCAATATCGGCCCGATGCTGCTGATGCGGGACTAGCTGCGCGAGCGCGCGGCGAAACCGGCCAGAAGTTCGGGGAATTGCCCGGCCGAGGGGAAACCGGGGAAGCTGTGCGCTGCGCCGGTCTCGATCCAGCCGAGCTTTTCGTCGGTCCATGTCTCGACAAAGGGTGGCTGGGTGGCGAACTCGCCCAGCATCGAGCTGTGGATGTTGACGAAGGGCGCGAAACCCTCGGCGCGGGTAAAGACCCAGCTCAGGCAATCCGGGCAGCAATGATGCTGCGAGGCGTCGCCCTTCAGCCCGCCCAGAACGGTCTCGCCTTCGATGGTCACCGCATCGCCGTGATACATCGCACCCAGCGAGAAGGCGCTTGCCGTCATCGCCTGGCAGCCGGTGCAATGGCAGGCCACGGTCATCGCCGGGGCGCCGGTGACGGTGATTTTCACCTTGCCGCAGCGGCAGGTGCCTGTGGTGGTGTCGGTCGGTGCCATGCGTGGTCCTCCGATAGTGTCAGTGGCGGGTCAGTTCGACAAAGACATCCTCCAGCCTCGGCTGCTCGATGGCAATGTCGCGGATCGGCAGCCCGCCGCCGCGCAGCGCGTCGATGATCCGGTCGGGCTGCATCTGCGAGGGCGCGTAGCTGAAAGCGATGCGCCCGGCCTCGCGCCGCTCGGCGGTGACGCCTTCGGGCAGGGCGGGCAGGGGCGTGTCGTCGGTGGCGATCACCAGCGTCTTGCCGTCGGCACCTTCCAGCAGGGCCGAGGTGGTGTTCTCGACCAGCACCTCGCCGCGGTCGATGATGGCGATGCGGTCGCACATCTGTTCGGCTTCTTCGAGGTAATGGGTGGTCAGGATGATGGTCATCCCGGCCTCGTTCAGCTTGCGGACATTGTTCCACAACATCTCGCGCAGCCCGATATCGACCCCCGCGGTCGGTTCGTCCAGAACCAGCACCTGCGGGCGATGCACAAGCGCCTTGGCCAGCAGAAGCCGCCGCTTCATCCCGCCGGAGAGATTGCGCGAATAGCTTTCCCCCTGATCCGACAGCCCGACAAGCGCCAGCAGCTCATCCGTCCAGCGATCCGCGCGCGGCACGCCGTAAAGCCCGGCCTGCACCTCGAGGCTGGCGCGCGGGGTCAGGAACGGGTCGATATTCAGCTCTTGCGGCATGACCCCGATGGCGGCGCGGGAATTGCGCGGGTTCACATCCTGATCGAAGCCCCAGATCACCACGCTGCCGGATGTCTTGTTCACCAGCCCGGCCATGATGTTGATCGTGGTCGATTTCCCCGCCCCGTTCGGCCCGAGAAGCCCATAGATCGAGCCCGCCGGAATGGTCAGGTCGATGCCCTTCAGCGCCTCTTTGGCGGGCGATTTCCCCGCGGCCGCATAGGTCTTGCGCAGCCCGGTGATCTCGATGGCATTGGCGGTGTCGGTCATGATGCGGTCCTGTCCTCTGGCGGGCGGTTCTTGCGAGGCCGGATGCTCTCGGCTATGTGGGGTTAGACCCTATCCAGCCCCGCACGACAAGAAGGCCCGCCATGACAGAATTCGTGCCGCCCGAAAATCCGCTCTCGACCGGACAGGAGGACGCGACCGCCTTTCCCGCGCCAGAGACCGAGAAGGTCACGACCTGGAAAGTGTCCTGTGCGGGCGACGAATCGCGCGGGCTCGGGCATCCGAAGGTCTGGCTGAAGATCTCGCCCGAGATGGGCTTCGTCGATTGCGGCTATTGCGACAAGCGCTTCGTGATCGACCCGGAGAATGTTCACGACGCGCACTGAGCAGGATGGCAAGGACGCTGTCCTGACCCGATGGCGGCGCGATCCCTGGCCGGCCCGGTCTCAAGGGCGGTGCACGCCGCGCCATCGACCGCTCGCGGCACTGGAAGCCGAACCGTGAACATGGCACAAGCTGTGTCATCGCAGCGGGAGAACATCTCATGTCCAACGCCTTCGGCAAGGGCCATCGGCTTCACCTCATCGACGGCTCGGCCTTTATCTTCCGCGCTTATCATGCGCTGCCGCCGCTGACCCGGAAATCCGACGGAACGCCCATCGGGGCGGTGGCGGGTTTCTGCAACATGCTGTGGAAATATGTGCAGGATTCGAAGGGCGACATGGCCCCGACCCATGTGGCGGTGATCTTCGATCACAGCGCCAAGACCTTCCGCAGCGAGATTTACGAAGACTACAAGGCCAACCGCCCGCCGCCCCCCGAGGATCTGGTGCCGCAATTCCCCCTGACCCGCGAGGCGACAAAGGCGTTCAACATCGCCTGCATCGAATTGCAGAATTTCGAGGCCGACGACATCATCGCGACGCTCGCCTGCCAGGCGCGGGATGCGGGCGGGGAAGCGGTCATCATCAGCTCGGACAAGGATCTGATGCAGCTTGTCGGCGACGGGGTGACGATGCTCGACCCGATCAAGAACAAGGAGATCGGCCCCGAGGAGGTCGAAGAGAAATTCGGCGTCGGCCCGGATCGTGTCGTCGATATTCAGGCTCTGGCCGGGGATTCGGTCGATAACGTGCCCGGCGCGCCGGGGATCGGGATCAAGACGGCGGCGCTGCTGATCAACGAATATGGCGATCTGGAAACCCTGCTGGACCGCGCGGGCGAGATCAAGCAGCCCAAGCGGCGGCAGACGCTGATCGATTTCGCCGATCAGATCCGGGTGTCGAAGCGGCTTGTGCAACTGGATTGCGAGACACCGCTGGATTTCTCGCTGGAGTCTCTGGAACTGCGCGACCCCGAGGCCGACACGCTTCTGGGTTTCCTGTCCGAGATGGAGTTCCGCACGCTGACCAATCGCGTCGCCGAGAAATTCGAGGTCGATGCCCCCGCCGTGCCCGACACGCCCGCCGCCCCTCAGGGCGAGGCCGCGACCGGGCCGGACTGGCCGGAACTCAGCCTGGACGCTTACGAAACGGTGGCCACCGAAGAGGCGCTTGACGCGTGGATCGCGCGGATCGCAGACGCGGGCGCGGTGGCAATCGACACCGAGACCACGGGGCTGAACGAAATGACAGCCGATCTGGTCGGCATCTCGCTCTGCGTCGAGGCCGGGGCGGCTTGTTACATCCCGGTGGGGCATGTCTCGGGCGGTGGCGATCTGTTCGGGTCGGGCGCGAAATCCGACGGGCAGCTGGATATGGATCTGGTGCTGACAAAGCTGAAGCCGTTGCTGGAGGACGATGCCATCCTCAAGATCGGGCAGAACATCAAATATGACTGGAAGATCCTCGCCCGGCTCGGCATCCGCATGGCGCCGATCGAGGATACGATGCTGCTCTCCTATGCGCTGTCGGCGGGCGAGGCCAACCACGGCATGGATGCCGTGGCGGAACGCGTGCTGGGGCACAAGACCATGCCGATCAAGGATCTGATCGGTTCGGGCAAGTCGCAGATCGGCTTCGAGCAGGTCGAGATCGCCAAGGCCACCCCCTATGCCGCAGAGGATGCCGAGGTGACATGGCGGCTGTGGCAGATGCTGCGCCCGCAGCTGTCGCCGAACCGCGTCACCACCGCCTATGAGACGCTGGAACGCCCGATGGTGCCGGTGCTCGCAGAAATGGAGATGGCCGGGATCAAGGTCGACCCCGAGCATCTGTCGCGCATGTCCAATGTCTTCGCGCAGAAAATGGCCGGGCTGGAGGATGAGATCCACGAGCTTGCCGGGCAGAAATTCAATGTCGGCTCGCCCAAGCAGCTTGGCGAGATTCTGTTCGACAAGATGGGTCTTTCAGGCGGCAAGCAGGGCAAGACCGGGGCGTATTCCACAAGCGCCGATGTGCTGGAGGATCTGGCCGCCGAGGGGCATGATCTGCCCGCCCGCGTGCTGGACTGGCGCGGCATGTCCAAGCTGAAATCGACCTATACCGACGCGCTGCAAACCCATGTGAATGCGGATACCGGGCGGGTGCACACGTCCTATTCCATCACCGGGGCGCAGACCGGGCGTCTGGCCTCGACCGATCCGAATTTGCAGAACATCCCGATCCGCACCGAAGAGGGCCGCCGCATTCGCGAGGCCTTCATCGCCACGCCGGGTCACAAGCTGGTGGCGCTCGATTACAGCCAGATCGAGCTGCGCATCCTGGCCCATGTCGCCGATATCCCGGCGCTGAAAGAGGCGTTCCGCGAGGGGATCGATATTCACGCCATGACCGCCAGCCAGATGTTCGGCGTGCCGATCGAGGGGATGGACCCGATGATCCGCCGTCAGGCCAAGGCGATCAATTTCGGGGTGATCTATGGCATCTCTGGCTATGGTCTGTCGCGCAATCTGCGAATCCCGCGCGCCGAGGCGCAGGAATTCATCGACACCTATTTCGAACGTTTCCCGGAAATCCGCGCCTATATGGACAAGACGGTCGATGACGCCAAGCGCGACGGATATGTGCGCACGATCTTCGGGCGGCGCATCATGACGCCCGGCATCAACACCAAGGGCCCGGCGGCGGGCGGCGCGCGACGCGCGGCGATCAACGCGCCGATCCAGGGTGCTGCGGCGGATATCATCCGGCGCGCGATGATCCGGATGCCCGACGCGATCCGCGAGATGCCTGCGAAGATGCTGTTGCAGGTTCATGACGAACTCGTCTTCGAGGTCGAGGACAAGGCTGTGGACGATCTGATCGCCTCCGCCCGCGAGGTGATGGAGGGCGCGGCGGAGCCTGCGGTGAAACTCTCCGTACCGTTGGTGGTTGATGCAGGAACCGGAGAAAGCTGGGCGGAGGCACATTGATGGCGGATCAGCGCAATGTCGACGAGCACGACCATCAGCAGACCGATCATGCCGGTCACGATCATTCGGATCACGATCATGGCGGCCACCATCACTCGGGCCACAGTCATAGCCATGGCCACGGGCACAGCCACGGTCATGGCGGTCACGGTCATTCCCATGCCGAGCAATTCGGCAGCGATCGCGCGATTCTCTGGGCGGTGGTGGTCAATCTCGTCCTGACCTTTGCGCAGATCATCGGAGGCTGGTGGGCGGATTCGGTCGCGCTGATCGCGGACGGGGTGCATAACCTGTCGGATGCGATGGCTCTGGTTCTCGCCTTCGGCGCGCGCAGGCTGGCCCGGCGAAGCGCCTCTCCGAGCATGAGCTTTGGCTGGCAGAGGTCTGAAATCATTGCTGCCTTCGTGAATTATGCGAGCCTTATCGTGATCTCGCTATGGCTGGGTTACGAAGCCTTCATGCGGCTTTCGGACCCGCCCGAGGTCGCGGGCGGCGTGGTGATGGCGCTGGCCGGGCTGGCGGTGGTCATCGACCTCGCCACAGCGGCGCTTGTCTGGCGCAGCGCGAAGGACAGTCTCAACCTGCGCGCGGCGCTGCTGCATAACCTCACCGATGCGGGTGTGTCGGTGGCGGTGATCGTCGGCGGCGCGCTGGTCTGGGCCTTCGGCTGGATGCGGGTCGATCCGATCCTGACGATTCTCATCTCAGTCGCGATCCTCTGGCATGTCTGGGGCGATATCCGCCCGGTGATGCGCATCCTGATGCTTGGCGCCCCGCCCGGAACCGATGCCGAAAAGGTGAAATCCGCGATGGCGGAACTGCCCGGCGTGGTCGAGGCGCATCACCTGCATATCTGGCAGATCGACGAAAAGCGCAGCTCTGCCGAGATGCATCTGGTGATCGAGGACGGCACCGATTTCAGCGAGGCGATTGCCAGCGCCAAGCGCGTGCTCGCCGAGCGGTTCAGCATTAATCACGCCACGATCGAGGTCGAACCGCATGGCGCGGGCTGTGCCGATTTGCAGCCGGGCTGAACCGGACTAGCGGATCATGCGCGGGGCCGGGCCGAGCTTGACCGGCCCGAGCCGCATCTCACCGTCGCGCAGCACGAGCGGCAGCCGGATCTGGCCCGGCGCGGGCGGGGGCAGGGCGACGACCTGATCCATCGCCTGTTCACCCGACAGCGGCGGGGCGGTCTCGGCCCGGTCCCGCGCGGTTTCCGGCACGGTTCCGGCTGATGACTGATCCGCCGGGCTGCCGGTTTCAGCGAGGTTGCCGATCAGCGCATTGGCCAACATCGCGCCCCGCTGCGGGATCAGTCCGGCGGCCACCCCGGCCTCGACGAAGCCCCGCGCATCATCGGTGTAGAATGCGGCTTCGCCCATCGCATAGCCGTTCTCATCCGCTTCGATGCGCCCGATCAGCCGGGCCTGCATCTCTCCGATTGCGATCTCGATCCCCGGCGTCTGTATTCCGGTCGGTGCCGGCGGCGGCGCGCGCCCGTCCAGCACCGCCTGTCCCGGAACCGCGCTCAGCCAGAGCTGCACCGGACCGGCGATCTCCATCCGCTCGGGCAGGGCGCCCAAGGCGATCCCAGAAGCCGACAGGTCGATGGCGTACGCCCCGGCCGAACCCTGTGGTGCCGCCGCGCCCCGATGGACGAGCCGCGCATCGAGATCGAGCGCCTGCAACGCCTCGATCCCCCCGACCGCCAGCCCGCGCGCGTCCACACCGGCGCGGCGGACGGTCATCTCATGGGTGGGCGAGATCGAGGCGCGGGCGCTGCCGCCCTCGAGCGTGAGCTCGATGGGCGCGCCGCCGAGCCGAAGCTGCATCTGCCGGGGCAGGTCCACGGTCATGGTGTTCGGCGCGCTGACTGGCGCGTAAACCTCGAGATCAGGGGCCGAGAACCCGGCCTCGGCAGTGCCGTAATCCACATCCTGCAATCGCAGCCCGACTCGCGCGGGATTGCGCAGCGGTGTGACTTCGGCGGCGGTGATCTGGCCGCTGCCGCCGACCATTTCGCGGGCGCGGTTGCTCAGCCATGTCTCGCCCGCATACCATCCCGCCGCCAGCAGGATCAGCAGCAGGACCGCCGCGATCACCAGTTTTCTCATCTCTGCCGTATCTCCGCGCCGCCAAGCTTGAACCGCCGGCATGTAAGCCTAGAATGGCCCCTGTTGAAAGAGGAAGGCATGTGTAATCAGAATTGGCTGTTTGCCTATGGCTCGCTGATGTGGAATCCGGGCTTTTCTGTCGCCGAGCGGGAAATCGCCACGCTTGACGGCTATCACCGCAGCTTTTGCCTGCGTTCGACCCATCATCGCGGCACGCCGGATCTTCCCGGCCTCGTGCTGGGGCTGGATGCGGCGCCGGGGGCGGAATGCAAGGGCGTGGCGCTGCGCGTCGATGACGGCGACTGGCCCGAGGTGCTGGCCGAGGTGCGCGCGCGCGAGCTGGTCACGAACGCCTATCGCGAGGCGGTGCTGCCGCTGCACCTTGCCGATGGGCGGCGGGTCGAGGCGATCACCTATGTGATGCGGCGCGACCATGTCCAATATGCGGGCGAGCTGGATGCCCGTGAGCAGGCCAGGATCATCGCTGCCGCGGCGGGCGGTCGCGGGCCGAACCGCGATTACCTGTTCGCCACCGCCGCCCATCTCGCCGAGCTGGGGCTGCCGGACCCCGATCTGGATGCGCTGGCCGAAGAGGTGCGCCGGCTTTCTGCCTGAAATTCTAATTACATGGTTGGCAGATATGGTGGCGCTGATAAACTCAGCCACGAATTATCCGCCCGGAGGATGTGAATGAGCCCCGAGACGCCGCCGGATCGCAATGCTTCCGAAACGGCATCGGACAGCCCGGCCCGGACCGATCCGTCCGACCCGTCCGCGCCGCAGGACAGCAGCGCCGCCAGCTCGACTGGCGGGGCGCAGGGCGCGCGCAGCGTGTCGGACCCGTCACCGCGCCCGACAAGGCGGCTGACCGCAAGGCGGGCGCAGGAACGCAAGGTGGTGCAGCCCCATTTCGGTCAGCCGGTCCGCCAGATCGTGCTGATGCTGATCGTGCTTGTTCTGGTCGCCGCCGGGGGCTGGTTCGCCTATGGCCGCATCCTGCCGATTTTTGCGGCCAATCCCTGGCTGAACGGGCTGATCCTCGGGGTTTTCGTGATTGGGGTGCTGGCCTGTTTCTGGCAGGTCGCGCAGTTGTTCCAGTCGGTGAGCTGGATCGAACGCTTTGCCGAACGCCGCCGCAACGCCATCGAGAAAGGCGTTGCCGCTTTGGGCGAGGGCGAGGATCGCGCGCCGCGCCTGTTGGCCCCGCTGGCCGCGCTTCTGGGCGCGCGGGGGCCGATCGGCGGGGTGATCTCGACCAGTTCGGCGCGCTCGATCCTCGACTCGGTTGCCACCCGCATCGAAGAGGCGCGCGACATCACGCGATACCTGTCGAACCTGCTGATCTTCCTCGGGCTGCTCGGCACGTTTTACGGCCTCGCAACCACCGTTCCCGCGGTGGTGGACACGATCCGCGCTCTTGCCCCGCAGGAGGGCGAAAGCGGGATGCAGGTCTTCGACAATCTCATGTCAGGGCTGGAAGCGCAGCTTGGCGGCATGGCGGTGGCGTTTTCATCCTCGCTGCTCGGGCTGGCCGGATCGCTTGTGGTCGGCCTGCTGGAGCTGTTCGCCACCCATGGCCAGAACCGCTTCTACCGCGAGCTTGAGGAATGGCTCTCTGGCTTCACCCGGCTGGGGATCGCGGGGGATGACGGCGAAAAGCTGGATCAGGCGAGCATTCTGGGCTTTCTGGATCAGATCGCCGGACAGATGGGCGAGATGCAGGCCTTCTATACCGAACGCGACGAGATCCGCGAACAGGAAGCGATCGAGGCCGATGAGCGGGTGCTGCTGATGGCGCGCAACGTCGAACGGCTGGGCCAGTTCATGCTGGACGACTCCGAGGCGAATGTGTCCAGCATGAACGAAATGGCACGCGCCATGACCCGGCTGTCCGAGGGGCAGGACCGGCTGATCCGCGCGACCGAGACGCGGCCAGACGGCTCGGCGGAGGTGGCGCGGGCGCTGACCCGACTCAGCGAGGCCCAGGAACATATGGTGCAAGCCGGTGACGGCTCCGGCCGCGGCGGCGGGGCAGAAGAAGCGCGGCTTCTGGCACGGCTGGCCGACGGGCAGGACCGGCTGATCCGGGTGGTCGAACAGACCCCCGCCGACATGGATGAGATGGGACGCGCCCTGTCGCGGCTGGCGGAAGCGCAGGACCGGATCATCGCCGCCGCCGAGGGCGGGCTGGGCCATGAGGAAACCCGCGCCTATCTGCGTTCGATCGACAAAGCCATCGGCCGGCTGGCCGCGCAGCGAGAGACAGGCTCCGGCTTGGATCATGACGAGCTGCGGCGCGAGATCGTCGATCTGACCGAAGCGCTCAGGGCGCTCGGGCGGTCCTGATGGCGCTGGCGCGGGGCCGCGGCGGGAACCGGTTTTCCTCGACGATCTGGCCGGGATTCGTCGATGCGATGACGGCGCTGCTGATGGTGCTGATGTTCGTGCTGACCATCTTCATGGTCGTGCAATCGGTGCTGCGCGACACGGTGGATCGGCAGGAAAGCGAACTTGGCGCGCTGAGCGAACAGGTCGCCGGGCTGACCAGCACGCTGGCCATCGCAAGGCGTGAGCGCGCGGCGGTCGAAGACACGCTGTCCGATGCGCAGGACCGGATCGTTGCATTCGAAGAACGTGTCGCGCGGCTGATCGCTGCGCGTGATGCCGAAGCGGTGCGGGCGGGCGAGGCCGAGGCGGCCCTGTCGCGCACGCAGCAGTCGCTCGGTTCGACCGAGGACGAGCTTGCCGCGACCACGCAACGTTTGGAAACCGCCGAGGCCACGCTGGAAACCACGCAGAACTCGCTCAGCCGGGCCGAGCAGGCGCTGGCCTCGGCGCGCGGTGAGGTCGATGCTCAGGCCGAGCAGGCCCGGCTTGCGGCCGCCCGTCGCGAGGCGCTGGAGGCTCTGGTCGCCGATCTCCGCGCCGATGCCGAGAAGACCGGCGCGGCGCTGAGTGATGCCGAGGCCGCCCGGCTGGCAGAATCCGCCGCCGCCGAGGCGCTGCGCGAAAGGCTGCGCAACTCCGAGGCAGAGCTGACCGCGATGACGCTCTCGCTGGAAGAAAGCCGCCGCGAGGCCGAAGAGACGCTGACGCTTCTGGCCGCTGCCGAAGCCGCGCGGGACGCGCTAAGCAGCGAGGCCGCAGAAAGCACGACCGAGGCCGAGCGGCAGGCCGCGCTGCTGGCCACCGCACGTGCACAGCTTGCTGACGAGAAAGAGGCCTCGACCGAGGCGCAGCGCCGGGTCGCGCTGCTGAACGAGCAGGTGGCCGAGCTGAACACGCAGCTCGCCTCGATCCAGCAGGCGCTGAACGCAAGTGACGCCGATAGCGAGGCCGCCGAGATCGAACTGGAGCAGCTCGGCGCGCAGCTGAATGCGGCGCTGCTGCGCGCCTCGGAAGAACAGCGCCAGCGCCTCGCGCTGGAGGAGGCCGAGCGGGTCCGTCTGGAAGAGGAAGCCGCCGATCTTGCGCGCTATCGCTCGGAATTCTTCGGACGCCTGCGCGAGATCCTGGAAGGCCGCGACGAGGTGGAAATCGTCGGCGACCGTTTCGTCTTCCAGTCCGAGGTGCTGTTCGGCCAGGGCGAGGCCACGCTGTCCGATGACGGCCGCGCCAGCGTCGCGCGGGTCAGCGATATGCTGATCGAGATTGCCGACACCATCCCCGAAGAGATCGACTGGGTGATCCGCGTCGACGGCCACACCGATTCGACGCCGCTTTCGGGGCAAGGTCGCTATCGGGACAATTGGGAACTCAGCCAGGCGCGGGCTCTTGCGGTGGTGCGCTATATGGTAGACGATCTCGGCTTTCCCGAAGGCCGTCTCGCGCCGACGGGATTCGCCGATACCCGTCCCGTCGCCCCGGAAGATACCGCCGAGGGACGGGCGCGCAACCGGCGGATCGAGCTGAAACTGACGGAGCGCTGATGACCGAATTTCTGGACAGCCCGCAGGGCCGCCGCATCGCCTATGCGCAGCAGTCCGGGCAGGGACCGGGCGTGGTGTTTCTGGGCGGGTTCAAATCGGATATGCGCGGCACCAAGGCGGAATATCTGGCCGATTGGGCAGCGCGGCAGGGCCGGAGCTTTCTGCGATTCGACTATTCGGGGCATGGCGAATCCGGGGGCAGCTTCGAAGATGGCGCGATCGGCGACTGGGCCGAAGATGCGATGGCGGCGATCTCGGTGCTGACCGAGGGGCCGCAGATACTCGTCGGATCGTCGATGGGCGGTTGGATCGCGCTGCTCGTGGCGCGCGAGATGCCGTCTCGCGTCGCCGGTCTGGTCGGCATCGCCGCCGCGCCGGATTTCACCGAGAACGGGTTCTGGGCCGGTTTCACCGAGGATCAGCGCGCCAAGGTCATGGGCGAGGGGCGCATCGCGCTGCCCTCGGAATATGACGATGAGCCCTATGTCATCACCCGTCGGCTGATCGAGGATGGGCGCAACCGGCGCGTGCTCGACCGACCGCTGACGCTGCCCTTCCCGGTGCGGCTTTTGCAGGGCAGCGCCGATGCTGATGTGCCGATCGGCTGGGCATTGCAGCTGATGGATCACGCCGAAAGCCCCGATCTGCGGCTGACGCTGGTCAAGGGCGCGGATCACCGCTTTTCCTCGCCGGAATGCCTCGCGCTGATCGAGGCTGCGATTGCCGAGGTCGAGCGTGGCTGAGCCGAAGGGTGGGCGCGGGTCAGCGCGGAAAACCGGCGGGGCGCGGCGGCGCAGCGCCGAGCGGGGCGGCAAGGCAAAGGCGGGAGGGGCAAAGACAAAGCCCGAAGCGCGCCGTGACGCATCTGGTGCAAAGCGCCGCGAGACGGGCGGCGATGCCGCGCAGACATCCAGACCACCGCGGCGGCGCGGGCGTATCATGGCGTTTCTGCTGACCCTGCTGGTCGCGCTTGCCGGCAGCGGGGCGCTGATCTGGATGTTCGGCCCGCGCGAATCCGGTCGCTTCAACCCGCCCGAGATCGCCGAGCTGCCGGAAAATCTGGACGCCTATCTCTATCAGGAGGAAAGCGGGGTTCGTCCCGAGGTCTCTCGCCGCATCGTCTGGGCCGGCCGCACCGGAGAGAAGACGCCTGTATCGCTGGTCTATCTGCATGGCTTCTCGGCCAGTTCAGAGGAAATCCGGCCGGTGCCCGATCTGATCGCTGCCTGGCGCGGTGCGAATCTGTATTTCGCGCGGCTGAGCGGACATGGGCTGGATGGCGCCTCGCTCGGCACGGCGCGGGTGTCGGACTGGGCGCGGGACGTGGCCGAGGCCATCGCGATCGGGCAGCGCATCGGAGAAAAGGTGGTGGTGATCGGCGGCTCGACAGGGGGCACGCTGGCGGTGATGGCGGCGCGCGACCCCAAGCTGGGACGGCTGATCGACGGGGTGGTGCTGATCTCGCCGAATTTCGGCCTTCGAAACCGCTGGGCCTTTCTGGCCCGCTGGCCGCTCGCCCGGCACTGGCTTCCGCTGATCGCAGGACGCGAGCGCTGTTTCGAGCCGCGCAACGAGAAGCACCGCGAATATTGGACAAGCTGCTATCCAATGACCGCGGTGCTGCCCATGGTGGCACTTGTCGCCGAGGCCAATGGCAGCGATTTCTCGGATGTCGGCCAGCCTTTGCTGGCGATCCGCTCAGAGGCGGACGAGGTGGTCGATCCCGCCGCCACTGCGCGCTTTCTCGATGGCTGGGGCGGAGAGGTGACCGATATGCCGATCTCGCTCGGTCCGGGTGACGACGCGTCGTCCCATGTCATCGCGGGAGATATCCTCTCGCCGGGGCAGACCGCGCCGGTGGCCACGCGGATCAATGGCTGGATCACGCAGAATTTCGGAGAGTGACGGACCGGGGCGCTGCCCCGGACCCCGGAATATTTGTCTCAGGATGAAGATCTCTCACCCTGAAGCAAATATCCTGCGGGGGTGCGGGGGTGCAAAACCCCCGCTCCGGCGCTGATTATTCGGACCGCGCGGCGCGCTTGCGTTCATGCGGGTCGAGATGGCGCTTGCGCAGGCGGATGTTTTTCGGCGTGACCTCGACCAGTTCGTCATCGTCGATATAGGCGATGGCCTCTTCCAGCGACATGCGCACCGGCGGCGTCAGGCGGACCGCCTCATCCGTGCCCGAGGCGCGGACATTGGTGAGTTTCTTGCCCTTGAGCGGGTTCACCTCGAGGTCATTGTCGCGGCTGTGTTCGCCGATGATCATGCCGGTATAGACCTGTTCCTGCGCGCCGATGAACAGCTTGCCGCGCTCTTCGAGGTTCCACAGCGCATAGGCCACCGAGACGCCGTTTTCCATGCTGATGAGAACGCCCTGGCGGCGGCCCTGGATGGTGCCCTTATAGGGCGTCCAGCCGTGGAAGATGCGGTTCAGCACGCCGTTGCCGCGCGTGTCGGTCATGAATTCGCCGTGATAGCCGATCAGCCCGCGCGAGGGGACATGGGCGACAATGCGGGTCTTGCCGTGGCCGGCCGGGCGCATGTCAATCAGCTCGCCCTTGCGGTCGCCGGTCAGTTTCTCGATCACCGCGCCGGTATAGTCGTCATCGACGTCGATGATGGCTTCCTCGACCGGTTCCATCCGCTGGCCGTCCTCTTCGCGGAAGATCACGCGGGGGCGCGAGATCGACAGCTCATAGCCTTCGCGGCGCATGTTCTCGATCAGCACGCCCATCTGCAGTTCGCCCCGGCCCGAGACGACAAAAGCCTCGCCGCCGGGCGTATCCTCGACCTTAATGGCGACGTTGGATTCCGCTTCCTTCATCAGCCGCTCGCGGATGACGCGGGATTGCACCTTCTTGCCGTCCTGACCGGCCAGCGGCGAATCGTTGATCCCGAAGGTGACCGAGATGGTCGGCGGATCGATGGGTTGTGCGGGGATCGCGGCCTCGACCTCGGGGGCGCAGATCGTGTCGGCGACGGTGCCTTTCGACATGCCGGCGATGCTGACGATATCACCGGCCTGCGCCTCGTCGATGGGTTGCTGGGTCAGGCCGCGAAAGGCCAGCACCTTGGAGATGCGGAACTGCTCGACCCGCTCGTTTTCGCGATTCAGCACCTTGACCGTGTCCCCGGCCTTTGCGCGGCCGCTTTCGACGCGACCGGTCAGGATGCGGCCCAGGAACGGGTCGGCGCCGAGCGTGGTGGCGAGCATCCGGAAGGGTTCCGCGGCTTGCTGCACCTGCTGCGGCGGATCGACATGGTTCAGGATCAGGTCGAACAGCGCGGTCAGATCCTTGCGCTCATCCTCCAGATCGGCGACGGCCCAGCCCCCGATCCCCGACGCATAGAGATGCGGGAAATCGAGCTGCTCGTCCGACGCGCCCAGATTGGCAAACAGGTCGAAGACTTCGTTCAGCGCGTGTTCGGGTTCGGCGGCGGGCTTGTCGACCTTGTTCAGCACCACGATCGGTTTCAGCCCGAGCGCGAGCGCCTTGGAGGTTACGAATTTCGTCTGCGGCATCGGGCCTTCGGCCGCATCCACCAGCAGGCAGACGCCATCGACCATTGACAGGATCCGTTCCACCTCGCCGCCGAAATCGGCGTGGCCGGGCGTGTCGACGATGTTGATCCGCGTGCCCTTCCACTCGACCGAGGTGGCCTTGGCGAGGATGGTGATGCCCCGCTCGCGCTCGATATCGTTGCTGTCCATGGCGCGTTCGGCCACGGACTGGTTTTCACGGAAACTGCCGGATTGCTTGAGAAGCTCGTCCACCAGAGTCGTCTTGCCGTGGTCGACATGGGCGATGATGGCGATGTTGCGGATATCCATTACACGGGCCTGTTCAGAATAAGTTGCGGCCCCCCTAACGCAGGGGCGGCGCAAAGGCCAGTGCTATGTCGGGACGGAGCGCGCTGAGCGGTGCAGGGCGGCGCTTTGCCGTTCACCGACCGCAGAGCGGGCACGGTGCAGATCCGCTCTGCCCATGCCCGTTGCGTCGTCATCTTGGCCGGGATCAGCGCAGTCCAAGCATCGAGAGGATGAACAGGACGACGAGAACCAGCCCGACGATATAGATGATCGAGTTCATTCCCTGGCTGCTATCAGAGCAGCGACAGGATGAACAGCACCACGACGACGAGGCCGACGATATAGATGATCGAGTTCATGGGATGTCCCTTCTTGTCATTTGCTTGGCCCAACGTGCTGACAAGCTTGGAGTTCCGGCGAAGATGAATCAGCCCGGCCGCTTCTAGCTGTTCAGGGCCGGCGAAAGCTTTGTCTGGAATGTCGGGGCGGTGTCCGAGGCGGGTCCGTCCTTGAGGCACCGCATCCTCCACGCAGATCGCCATCAGGCGGTGTCGCGCGGCGCGTGCACGGCTTTGGCTTCTCACGCATGTGTCAGAAGGACGATAACGCTTTGCCATGCGGAGCGCCTCGCGTTAGAACGGCTCGACAAGGGAATGAGAGAGACATTGATGTCCGAAGAGATTGATATCGATACCGACGATCTGGAGCGTCGGATGACCGGCGCCATGGAATCGCTGCGCCACGAATTCGGCAGCCTGCGCACCGGGCGCGCCTCGGCCAGCATGGTCGAGCCGGTCATGGTCGACGCTTATGGCTCGCCCACGCCGATCAACCAGATCGGCACCGTGAACGTCCCCGAGCCGCGCATGGTCACGATCAACATCTGGGACAAGTCGCTGGTCGGCAAGGCCGAGAAGGCGATCCGCGAATCCGGTCTGGGCATCAACCCGCAGCTCAACGGCACGATCATCATGCTGCCCATTCCCGAGCTGAACGAGGAACGCCGCCGCGAATTGACCAAGGTTGCCGCGCAATATGCCGAGAACGCGCGGGTCGCGATCCGCAATGTGCGCCGCGACGGCATGGATCAGGTCAAGAAGGGCAAGGCCGCCGGCATGTCCGAGGATGACCAGAAGCTCTGGGAAGAGGAAATCCAGGACCTGACCAATCGGATGATCGGCAAGGTAGACGAGGCACTTGAGGCCAAGCAGGCCGAAATCATGCAGGTCTGAGATGGCGGTCGAAGCGGCAACCCAGCCAGGCGGCGCAACGCCCCCCCGCCACGTCGCGATCATTATGGACGGCAATGGACGTTGGGCGACCAGCAAGGGCTGGCCGCGCCTTGTCGGCCATCGCCGGGGTGCCGAGCGCGTGAAGCAGATCGTCCGTGAATGCCCCGATCTCGGGGTGAACTGGCTGACTGTCTATGCGTTCTCGACCGAGAACTGGAAGCGCTCCACCGAGGAGGTGCTCGGCCTGATGAAGATCTTCCGCCGCTATATCGAGCGTGAGGCCGACGGGCTCGCCGCCGAGGGGGTGAGGATGCGTTTTATCGGCGGTCGCGAACGGCTCGACCCCAAGCTTCAGGCGCTCATGGCCGGCATCGAGGCGCGCACGGCGGGCAATACGCGGCTGAACCTGACCGTGGCGATCAATTACGGCGGGCGCGACGAGATCCTGCGGGCAACGAAGAAACTGGCGCAGAAGATTGCCTCGGGCCAGATCGACGAGCCGACCCAGGCCGATTTCGCGGATTGCCTCGACACGGCGGGTTGCCCGGACCCGGATCTGGTGATCCGCACCTCGGGCGAGACGCGGACCTCGAATTTCCTGCCTTATCAGTCGGCCTATGCCGAATATGAATTCACCGAAACGCTCTGGCCCGATTTCAGCCCCGACCATCTCGCGGCGATCCTGGACCGCTTCGGGCTGCGCGACCGCCGCTTCGGCGGCGTGTGACGCGGGATGGCGGGGAGCAAGTGGTCTGACCTGACCCGGCGCGTCGTGTCCGCGGCGGTGTTGCTGTTCATCGGGGTTCAGCTGGCGCTGTCTTCCGGGCTGGCGCTGTGGGCCGGGGTGGCGCTGTTCATGGCGCTGACCTTCTGGGAACTGGCGCGGATGACCGGCTGGCGCGGCCCGGCGCGCATCCACACCCCGTTCGGGCGGTTCCGGCCGATGGTTCTCGCCGTGGTCGCGGGGCTGTCGCTCTTTGCCGCGCTTGGACTCCCCGAATTCGCGCCCCTGATCCTGCTGCTTCCGATCGTGGCCGGCCTGCCCGGCGCGGTGCCCAAGGACCGCGCCACCTATGCAATCTTTGGCGGGGCGATCATGGCCGTCGGCTATGAGCTGGTCCATCTGCGCGAAGAATACGGGCTGCCATTCATCCTGTGGCTTATGGGGGTGGTCATCCTCTCGGATGTGCTGGGTTACTTTGCCGGGCGCATGATCGGCGGGCCGAAATTCTGGCCGGCGGTAAGCCCGAAAAAAACCTGGTCGGGCACGTTGGCAGGCTGGATCGGCGCGGCGCTGTTCGGCGCGATCCTCTGGCAGGCGGGGCTGGCTGACTGGGTGCTGATCCTGCTGTCGCCGGTGGTGGCGCTTGCGGGGCAGCTTGGCGACATCGCGGAAAGCTGGCTGAAGCGGCGCGCGGGCGTCAAGGACAGCTCGAACCTGATCCCCGGTCATGGCGGCTTCATGGATCGCTTCGACGCGGTCTCGGGCGCAGTTCTGGCGGTAATGCTGCTGAGCTGGATCATGGGATTGCCACAGGTCGGGTTCTGATGCGGTCCATCTCGATTTTCGGCGCGACCGGCTCGATCGGGGAAAGCGCCTATGATCTGCTGATCCGTTCCGGCGGGGCAGAGGCATGGAATGTCGTCGCGCTGAGCGGCGGTCGCAATATTTCCCGGTTGGCCGAGATGGCGCGGGAGTTGCGGGCCGAGGTGGCGGTGACCGCCTATCCCGAACTTGTCGACGATCTGACTGATGCGCTTGCCGGGTCCGGCATCGCGGCGGAGGCGGGGGCCGATGCAATCGCCCGCGCCGCGGATCGCCCCGCAGACTGGACGTTATCGGCAATCGTGGGCGCCGCGGGACTTCCGCCGGGGCTGCGCGTGCTGGAGCGCGGTGGCGCGCTGGCGCTCGCCAACAAGGAAACCCTGGTGACAGCGGGGCGGCTGGTGATGGGGGTGGCGGCGCGGAACGGCGCGCAGATCCTGCCGGTCGATTCGGAACATTCCGCTATTTTTCAGGCACTTGGGGCAGAAAACATCGACAATGTTGCAGAGGTGACGATCACCGCCTCGGGCGGCGCCTTCCGGGACTGGCCGCTCGACAGGCTCGAAGCCGCGACGGTCGCGCAGGCCTCGACCCATCCCAACTGGGCCATGGGGCAGCGGATCACCATCGACAGCGCGTCCATGTTCAACAAGGCGCTGGAACTTATTGAAACCCGAGAATTTTTTGGAATAGAGCCTGAAAAGATCAAGGTCCTCGTGCATCCCGAATCCATCATTCACGCGATGGTCACTCATCGCGATGGCGGCAGCATCGCGCATCTTGGCGCGCCGGATATGCGGCACGCCATCGGCTATGCGCTGCACTGGCCGGACCGGGCCGATCTGCCCGTGGCAAGGCTTGATCTGGCGGCGTTGGGCGCGCTGACCTTCCGCGCCCCGGACGAGACACGCTGGCCGGCGCTGCGGCTCGCCCGTGAGGTGATGGCGGCTGGCGGGGCGGCGGGCGCGGTGCTGAACGGGGCGAAAGAGCAGGCGCTCGACGATTTTCTCGCCGGTCGCATCCGCTTCACAGACATGGCCCGCGCGGTCGAGGCGGCACTTGACGACTTGACGCGGCAGCCCGGTTTCACCACATCGCCGGAGGATCTGGCCACGGTGCTGGACTGGGATCAGCGGGCGCGGCAATCCGCCGCCGGCTGGACGGCACGCCACGGAGGTCGCTAGACATGGATTTCATCGCAGGGCTCGGCGGCGGCATCTGGACGCTGTTCGCCTTCCTGATCGCATTGTCGGTCATCGTCACCGTGCATGAATACGGGCATTACATCGTCGGCAGATGGTCGGGGATCCGGGCCGAGGTGTTCTCGCTCGGCTTCGGCCCGCGCCTCGCCTCGCGTCGGGACCGGCGCGGCACGCGGTGGCAGCTCGCCGCGATCCCGCTGGGCGGCTATGTCAAATTCCTCGGCGACGGCAACGCGGCGAGCGCGGGCAAAGGCGTCGCCGTGGACCCGGCCCTGCGCCGTCAGACGCTGGAGGGCGCGCCGCTCTGGGCGCGGGTGGCGACGGTTTCGGCGGGGCCGGTGTTCAACTTCATTCTTTCAGCGCTGATCTTTTCCGGCTTCATGCTGGTGCGCGGTGTCCCGGTCGAGACACCCACCGTGGGTGAGCTGGCCCCGATGCCGCCCGGCGTGGTGAACGAGTTGCAGCCCGGCGACGAGATCCTCGGCATTGGCGGGCAGGCGATCGCCGGATGGGCGGATATGTTCACCGTTTCGGACGATCTGCCCGAGACCCGCAGCCATGACTGGACCGTCCGCCGCGACGGGGCCGAGATCACCGTGACCGGCCCCGACCCGCTGCCCGCCCGGATCGGGGGGGTCGCGCCGGGCAGCGCCGCCGCCTCATCCGGGATCATGCCTGGCGATGTGGTGCTGGCGGTGGATGGCACGCCGGTATCGCGCTTCAGCGAGCTGCGCGGCTTTGTCGAGGCGGCGCAGGGCGATCCGCTGGAAATCACGCTGTGGCGCGACGGCGAAGAGATTGCCGTCACGCTGTCGCCGAAAGAACAGGATATTCCGCTGCCAGAGGGCGGATTCGAGAAGCGCTGGCTGATCGGCGTGACCGGCGACGGCTATGTCGCGCCCGCCACGCAGGCGGTGGGTCCCCTGGCGGCGCTCGGTGCCGGCGTGATGCAGGTCTGGGAGATCATTACCTCCAGCCTCAGCGGCATCTGGGCGCTGATTACCGGCCAGATCGGATCGTGCAATCTGAGCGGCGCGATCACCATCGCCGAGACCACGGGACAGGCCGCCGATGCGGGTGCGGCCAATTTCATCTGGTGGATCGCCGTTCTGTCGGTCGCCATCGGGTTTCTGAACCTGTTGCCCATCCCGGTTCTGGATGGCGGGCATCTGGCCTTCTATGCCTGGGAGGCGCTGAGCGGCCGGGCGCCATCCGACCGGGCGCTGAACCTGCTGACCTCGATCGGGCTGGCGCTGGTCGTCGGGCTGATGTTCTTCGGCCTCAGTAACGATCTGCGTTGCTGATCCGGGCAAATCGGGTTTTGACTTCCCTCCCCCTATCCTTGTAGATTTGCGGGCAAAATCGGCGCAACAAGCGCCACCGCCAAAATCGAAGGGGCAGCAGTGATGAAACTGAAACGCAGCACATGCGCGGTGGCGCTGATCGCAGGTCTGGCCGGGGCGGTTCCGGTCGTCACATTCCCGGTTCCGGCCTTTGCCTATGTCTTCACCCAGGTCCGGATCGAGGGCAATCAGCGGATCGAGCCCGAGACCATTCTTTCTTTCGCCAATATCACCCGCGGTGCCGAGACTTCGGCGGGCGAGGTGAACGACGCGCTGCAACGCATCCAGAATTCCGGTCTCTTCGAAACGGTCGAGGTCGTGCCGCAGGGCAACACGCTGGTGATCCGGGTCCGCGAATGGCCGACGATCAACCAGGTCGCCTTCGAAGGCAACCGGCGGATCGACGACGAGCAGCTGGCCGAGATCGCGCAATCGCAATCGCGCCGGGTCTACTCTCCTGCCACGGCCGAACGCGACGCCGCGAATATGGCGCAGGCCTATTCCCAGCAGGGCCGTCTGGCCGCGCGGGTCACGCCCCGCATTATTCCGCGCGACGGCAATCGCGTCGATCTGGTCTTCGAGGTCCGCGAGGGCGATTTGACCGAGATCGAGCGTGTCGGCTTTACCGGCAACCGGACCTTTTCGGACCGCCGTCTTCGCAACGTGCTGGAAACCAAGCAGGCGGGGCTGCTGCGCGGCTTCATCCAGTCGGACAGCTATAACCCCGAGCGTCTGCGTCTGGACGAAAACCTGCTGACCGATTTCTATCGCTCGCAGGGTTTCGCGGATTTCACGGTGCAGGGCATCGCCCCTGAACTGACCCGCGAGCGCGACGCCTTCTATGTCACCTATGCCATCAATGAGGGGCCGCGCTATCGCTTCGGCCAGATCAACACCGTCTCCGAGATATCGGGCGTCGATGCCGCCCCGTTCGAGGCGCAGAACCGGGTGCGTTCCGGCGGCTATTACACCCCCGAGATCGTCGATGTAACCATCCGCCGGATGGAAACTGTCGCCATCCAGCAGGGGCTCGATTTCGTCAATATCGAGCCGCGCATTACCCGCAACATGCGCAACCAGACGCTGGACCTGACCTTTGCCCTGACCCGCGGCCCGCGCGTCTTCGTCGAGCGGATCGATATCGAGGGCAACACCACCACCCTCGATGAGGTGATCCGCCGCCAGTTCACCACCGTCGAAGGCGATCCCTTCAACCCGCGCGAGATCCGTAACTCGGCGGAACGTATCCGGGCGCTCGGCTATTTCGCCAATGCCGATGTCGACACGCGCGAAGGGTCGAGCCCGCAGCAGGTTATCGTCGATGTGAACGTAGAAGAACAGCCGACCGGCACGCTGGAATTCGGTGCCAGCTATGGCGCCAGCTCGGGGATCGGCCTGACCGCGGGGCTGTCGGAAAGCAATTTCCTTGGCCGCGGACAGCTTGTCGATGTGTCGATCTCGACCACCAAGGGCTCGCGCTCGGGCGCGTTCACCTTTGTCGAGCCCTATTTCCTGACCCGCGATCTGCGCTTCCGCTTCTCGGGCTATTACCGCGAGACCGATCAGGACAATACGAAATACAATACCCGCTCTGCCGGGCTGGAAACCGGGATCGAATTCCCGATCTCGGCCTCCTCGCGGCTGAGCCTGAATTACAAGCTGTCGAAGGACACGATCTTCGACGTTACCCCGATCGGCCCCGATGAGGAAACCGGCGAGCTGGAAGGGTCGTCCCCGATCCTCGTCGCGGAAGAAGGCGGGCTTTACACATCGGCGCTCGGCTATGGCTACAGCTATGACAGCCGCCGCGTCGGGCTGAACCCGCGCACCGCGACAAAGCTCAGCTTCACGCAGGATTTCGCCGGTATTGGCGGCGATGTGAAATCGGTGACTTCGGTGCTGACCGCCGGGATCGAAACGACCGCCTGGCGGCCAAATGTCACCCTGCGCGGCGAGGTTGAGGCGGGGGCGGTCAACATGCTGGAGGATCAGACGAGCCGCGTGATCGACCGCTTCACCGGCCAGCGAGTGCGGGGCTTCGAAGTGAACGGCATCGGGCCGCGCGATCTCGAAGCGCCGAACGAGGACGCGCTTGGCGGGAATTATTACTGGGTCGCCCGCGCCGAGGCGCAGTTCCCCATCGGCCTGCCCGAGGAATACGGCCTGACCGGTGGTCTCTTTGCCGATGTCGGCTCGATCTGGGGGCTCGACAACACTGCCGGTGCCAATGGCGTCGAGGTGGATGACTCGATGCATCCGCGCGCTGCCGTCGGTGTCTCGCTGTTCTGGACCACGCCGATCGGCCCGCTGCGGATGAATTTCTCGAAGGCGGTCGAGCAGCAGGAATATGACGAGGAACAGAATTTCGATCTGACCCTCTCGACGCGGTTCTGAGGATGCGTGCCGGCGGGGCTGGACGGGCTCTGATCCTGCTGGCGTCGCTGGCATGGCCCGGTGTCGGCGCCGTGGCGCAATCGGTGGTGCTGCCTGCCCCAGCGACTGGCAGCGTCGTCGAGATCCAGGCAGATGCCACGCGCCCTCCGGTATCGGGCGGCGGCGCGGCGTCGCCTGCGGGTTCCGGCGCGGCGGGCGCGAGCGGATCGGACATGCCGACCGGTGTGCTGGTGGTGAATTTCGAACGCGCCTTTGCCGAATCCGCCTGGGGCCGCAACGCGGTCGAGGGCATGCAGCAGGCCGCGAGCGCCATCGATGCCGAGAACCGGCGGCTTGAGGACCAGCTCACCGCGGAAGAACAGGCGCTCACCGCCGAGCGGGACAGCCTTTCGGCCTCGGCGTTCCGCCAGAAAGCCGAGGCTTTCGACAATCGTGCCCAAAGCGTGCGGCGCGAAAGGGCGGCGGTGCTTGACGCGTTCCAGGAGCAGGATCAGGCCATGCGCAACGCGTTTTTCCAGGCCTCGCTGCCAGTGGCGGCGGAGCTGATGCAAGAGCGGAACGCGGCGATCATCCTGGACCGCCAGCAGGCGGTGATCGCGGCGAACGCGGTCGATATCACCGATGCGCTGGTCGCGCGGCTCGATGAAACCGTAGGTGAGGGTCCGGGCTTTCCCGATGCCGAAACGCTGATGGAGGAAGCCGGCGCCGAAGCATCGCGCCGAGCGCGCGACGAAGCCATCGAGCGCGACGGTGGCGACGCTCCTGACACCCCTCGGCCCGACGCGCCGTCGCCCACCGCAGAGGCAGAGATATCGCCCGGAACCGATGAGGACGACACCCCCGACCCCGAATAAACCGGCTCAGGGCAGGGTGGCGATACGTTCGGTCAGCAGCTCAAAGAAGCCATCCCGGTCGAGATCGCGGATAAACAGCGCATTCGGCTTGCGCTCGGTGACGCCCCACCAGTCGGCGACGGTCATGCCGGTGGTAAAGCGCCCCTCGGTTTCGATCTCGACATTGATCCGGCGGCCCGAGAACAGATCGGGCCGGATCAGCCAGGCAATGGTGCAGGGATCATGCAGCGGTGCGCCCTCGGCGCCGTATTTCTCGCGGTCGAAACGCTCGAAGAAATCGGTCCAGCTTGCCACCGCTTCTCCGGCGCGATTGCCGAGACCGCGCAGCGTCGCGATCCATGCAGCCGAGGTCAGCGCGCGATGCGTCACATCGAGCGGCATCACCACCAGATCGACGCCTGACGCAAAGACCTGCGCGGCGGCTTCGGGATCGACATAGATATTGAACTCGGCCGCCGGGCTGACATTGCCGACCTCGAAATAGGCACCGCCCATGATGACGATCTGCTGGACCCGCTTTACGATGTCGGGGGCGCGGGCGAAGGCGGCGGCGATATTGGTCAGCGGCCCGATGGGGACCAGTGTCACCGTGCCGGGCGCTTCGCGGCGCAGCGTTTCGATGATGAAATCGACCCCGTCGCCCTCCTGCAAGGGCACGCTTGGCTCTCCCAGCTCGATCCCGTCCAGCCCAGTCTGGCCATGCACATATTCCGCCGTCACCAGATCGCGTTTCAGGGGCCGGTCGCAGCCGGCATAGACCGGCACGTCGCGACCGCTCAGCCCGACCACCAGCCTTGCATTCCTTTCGGTCAGGGCCAGCGGCACGTTGCCTGCAACGGCGGTGATCCCCAGAACCTCCAGCTCGGGGGATGCCAGCGCCAGCAGGATGGCAACCGCGTCGTCCTGCCCCGGATCGGTATCGATGATGATCTTGCGCGCCATGTCGTCCCTTTCTGTGTCCGGGGCCAGATCACAGCAAAACGCCCGGTCGCGCAAGGCGACAGGGCGGGCGAGAGGCTGCGCGGGTTAAGCAGTTGCACCGCCCGCGCAGCCAGAGAGGGCGAGACGCGATGCCAGGCAGCGCGGGGCGGGTTTGGCCAGTCCTTGCCGGTTCGCGGGCGGATTGACGGCGAGCCTCGGGAGGGATAACCGCGCTGTCATGGCACGCGCTCCGATCCTGCAACTCACCGATATTTCCCTGACCTTCGGCGGCAACCCCGTCTTTGACGGGCTGAGCCTCACCGTTCAGCAGGGCGACCGGGTGGCGCTTGTCGGGCGGAACGGGTCGGGCAAATCAACGCTGATGAAGGTCATGGCCGGTCTGGTCGAGCCGGATCGCGGCGAGGTCGTCAGTCCGGCGGGGATCAGCGTCGGCTATATGGAACAGGAGCCGGATCTCTCCGGCTACGACACTCTGGGCGATTTCGCCGCCGCGAGCCTGCCACCGGGTGAGGGCTACCGGGTCGAGATGGCCGCCGAGGGTCTGAAATTCGACGCGGCGCGCCCGGTGTCCACCGCGTCGGGCGGAGAGCGGCGGCGCGCGGCGCTGGCGCGGCTACTGGCCGAGGCGCCGGATCTGATGCTGTTGGACGAACCGACGAACCATCTCGATATCGAGGCGATCGGCTGGCTGGAGGATCAGCTGAAACAGAGCCGCGCCGCCTTCGTGCTGATCTCGCACGACCGGGCCTTCCTGCGCGCGCTGACCCGCGCCACGCTGTGGATCGACCGGGGCGAGGTGCGGCGGCAGGAGAAGGGTTTCGAGGCGTTCGAGGACTGGCGCGAAACCGTCTGGGCCGCCGAGGACGAAGCGCGCCACAAGCTGGACCGCAAGATCAAGGCCGAGGCGCGCTGGGCGGTGGAAGGGATCAGCGCGCGGCGCAAGCGCAACCAGGGCCGGGTGCGGGCCTTGCAGGCGCTGCGGTCCGAGCGCGCGGCGCAGATACGGCGGCAGGGTGCGGCGGCGATGGAGCTGGATGCCGGTCCGCAATCGGGCAAGCGGGTGATCGAGGCGAAGGGCATCTCGAAAAGCTTCGACGGGCGCATCATCCTGCGGCCCTTCGATCTGCGCGTGTTGCGCGGCGACCGCTTGGCGTTTGTCGGCCCGAACGGGGTCGGCAAGACGACGGTGATCAAGATGCTCACCGGCGAGATCGCCCCCGACACGGGCAGCGTCAGCCACGGCACCAATCTGGAACTCGCCATATTCGATCAGACCCGCAGCGCGCTGAACCCCGATCAGAGCTTGTGGGACGCGATGACACTGGACCCGTCGATGGCGGTGTCGGGGCGCTCGGATCAGGTGATGGTGCGCGGCGCGCCGCGTCATGTGGTGGGCTATCTGAAGGATTTCCTGTTCGACGAGGCGCAGATCCGCGCCCCGGTCCGCAGCCTGTCAGGCGGCGAAAAGGCGCGGCTTCTTCTGGCGCGGATCATGGCAAAGCCCTCGAATCTTCTGGTTCTGGACGAGCCGACAAACGATCTCGACGTTGAAACGCTGGATCTGTTGCAGGATCTGTTGGGGGACTATGACGGCACGGTTCTGCTGGTCAGCCATGACCGCGATTTCATCGACCGGGTGGCCACGACCACCGTCGCGATGGAGGGCAATTGCCGCGCTGTGATCTATCCCGGCGGATGGAGCGACTATCAGGCGCAACGCCCCGAACCCGCCGAGGCGCGCCCCGTCGCCCCGACCGCGAAAGCGGCGAAACCGGCCGAGGCCGCAACGGCTGCTCCGGCCAGGCCTGCCAGGGCGGGGCTGAGCTTTACCGAGCGGCACCGGCTGAACGAATTGCCGGCTGTGATTGGCCGGCTCGAGGCCGAGATCGGCAAGCTGTCGGCCTTCCTGTCGGATGCCGCCATCTATACCGAGGCGCCGGCCAAGGCCCAGAAGGCGACCGAGGCGCTCGCCGCGCGGCAGGCGGCGCTTGATGCTGCCGAAGAGGAATGGCTGACGCTGGCGGACAAGGCGGGCTGAGCGCCGCGAAAGCGATCTATTCGGGGTTGGCGGGCGCCAGCGGCCGGATGCGCAGCTTGGTGATGCGGTTTTCCTTCCGCGTCACCACCTCGAAACGATAGCCGTAGAACGAGAAAACCTGACCTTGCGAGGGAATCGACTGGGCCATGTGGATCACCAGCCCGGCGACGGTATTGGCCTCGTCATCGGGCAGGTTCCAGTCAAGCGCGCGGTTCAGGTCGCGAATCGTCATCGCCCCGTCAATCGCGTAATCGCCGCCGGGTCCGGGTTTCAGATCATGATCCGCCTCGGTGTCGTGTTCATCGGCGATCTCGCCCACGATCTCTTCGATGATGTCTTCCAGCGTGATGAGCCCGCGCAGCGAGCCATATTCATCGACCACCAGAGCGAAATGGGTGCGGCGGTTCAGGAATTCGCGCATCTGTTCGTCGAGCGCGGTGGTGTCAGGGACGAAATACGGCTTCATCGCCACCGCCATCACGTCGAAATCGCGCACCGCGTCGGCCGGGTCGCCCTTGCCGTCATAGGCCGATTTATGCACCGCGCGCAGCACGTCCTTGGCGTGGATCATGCCGACGACATTCTCGCGCTCGTTCTGATAGACCGGAAGGCGCGTATGCGGGCTGCTGAGCACGGTTTCCAGGATCTTCGCCGGTGCCGTATCGGCATCGATCATCTGGATCTCGGAGCGGTGCTTCATGATCTCGTCCACCGTCCGGTTGCCCAGATCGAGCGCGCCCAAAAGCCGGTCGCGATCCTCTTTTTCGACCTCGCCGGATTCATGGCCGATGCTGAGCGCCCCGGCGATTTCCTCATGAACCGAGAACATGTTCGCATCGGGGTCGCTTTGCAGCCCGAACAGCCGCATGATCAGCCGCACGAAAGCGCGCACCACCAGCACGATGGGCGAGAGCAGCCGCATGATGATGCCCATGGGCCGGGCCACAAGCGACGCCAGCGTCTCGGAATTGGCGATGGCGTAGGATTTCGGCAGCACCTCGGCGAAGATCAGCACCAGCACGGTCATCACGAAGGTGGCGATGGCGACGCCGCTTGACCCGAACAGGGCGGTGAACAGCGCCGTCGCCAACGAGGCGGACAGGATGTTCAGCACGTTGTTGCCCAACAGGATCGCGCCGATCAGCCGGTCGCTCTCCTTGGTGATGGTCAGCGCGGTTTCCGCGCCCACATCGCCGCGATCGGCGCGGCTGCGCAGCTTGGCCCGGCTTGCGCCGGTCAGCGCGGTTTCCGAGGCCGAGAAGAAGGCCGAGCCGACCAACAGGCAAAGAATGGCGAGCCCGAAGCCCCAGATCATCGGGCTGGCGCCCGAGGCGTCGGCTCTGGCGGGAAGATCGGTGGCCGTCTGGGCAGCAGCGGAACTGAGATAAGAGATCAACATCATGCGCTCAAACGCGGGCGAGGGGGTGATGGTTCAGCACCAGATCGCGCATTCGCGCATCCAGCACATGGGTATAGATTTCGGTCGTCGACAGATCGGCATGACCGAGCAATGTCTGGATCGCGCGCAGATCGGCGCCGCCTTCCAGAAGATGGGTGGCGAAGGCGTGTCGTATCACGTGTGGGGTCACGCGGTTCGGGTCGATTCCGGCGGCGATTGCCAGATCGCGGATCAGGTCATTCATGGATTTGCGGGCCATGTGACCGGCTTTCGAGTTGGCCGGAAACAGGAACCGCGCCCCCTTGCCCGCGATCAGCCTGCCAAGCGGCGTGTCGGCCTCGGCCCCGTCGCGCAGCGTCAGCCAGTGGCTCAGCGCCGCGCGGGCGGGATCGGACAGCGGCACCATGCGCTCGCGCCCGCCCTTGCCGCGGATCAGCAGCAATTGCGGATCGCCCCTTGTCGCCGCGATGGGAAGCGAGACCAGCTCGGAGACGCGCATTCCGGTGGCGTAAAGCAGCTCGATCAGGCAGCGATTGCGCGCCCGGTCAGCTTCGGTTCGCCCGGTCCGGGGTACTGCGTCGAGGAGACGCGTGACCTCGTCCTGCGACAGAATCTTCGGCAGGCGCTGGCTTTTTCCCGGCCCCGCGATGCGCATGGCCGGATCGTCCTCGCGCCAGCCCTCTTCAAGCGCGAAGCGGGTCAGCTGGCGGATCGAGGACAGGCGCCGCGCCCGGGTCGCTCGGGACAGGCCCTGAGCGTCGCAAAAAGAGAGGTAATCGGTGATGTCGTCGCGCGACATGGTGTCGAGCGCCAGCCCGCGCCCGCCAAGCCATTCCGCGAAATCGCGCAAATCGCGCCCATAGGCGAGGATGGTGTTGCGTGCAGCCCCCGCCTCGGCGGCCTGGGCGTCAAGGAAAGCCGAGATACGGGTGAGGCAGCTCATTCCGCGGCCTCGGTCAGCAGCGGGTCGAGCGCGATCTGCGTCGCCACCCGCCGCGCATCGGCAATGAGACCCAGCTCGCGCAGCAGCCGCACACCGCGCGCGGCGCGGGTCACATCGCCCTGAATGCCGGCATCGGCATCGGCGAGCGCGCCGTAAAGCGCCGGGGCGAGCGCCATTCCGGTATCGAGTTGCGGCTCGGGCGGCAAATCATCGGCAAAGATCGGCGCCATCGCCGCAAGAGCGGGCGAGAGGCTTTCGGGCTGACCGCCGCTGGCTAGCGCCAGGATTGCGGCATCGAGCTCGTTTTCCGGCGCGGCCATCACCTCGGTTTCACCCTCCCACAAGCGCAGCCACAGCGCCAGACGCGCCGCCTCGCCCGAGAGCGCCTGCGGATCGAGCCGCTCGGCAAAGATCGCGGCGAAGGCATCGCGCAGCCCGGCCCGTGCCATTTCGCGATAGGCGTCTTGCAGCGCCGCCCCGATCCGCGCCGGGTCGCCGCCGATCAGTGCCGCGTCCAGACCCTGCACTGCGGCTGCGCGTTCCCAGACGCCGCCCGACGCGGCGGGGCGCTGTGCGGTGTAAAGCTGGAACAGCCTTGCGGCGGGCAGGGCGCGGGCACGGGACAGGCGCTCGGCTGCTTCGAGCTGTGCCTTCCAGCCCGCGCGGTTGTCCAGATCGGTCCAGGCATAGCGCAGATCCAGATCGCCCGTCGGCAGCGGCTGGCCGATCGCCTCGTGCAGGCGGAAGGCCAGCGGGCTCATCTGTTCCGGCACGGGCAGGGTCTCGCCGCTTTCGACGCGGGTATCGTCAAGATAATGCGTCAGCAGCGTGCTCAGTTGGGCGTCGATCATGTTCAGCCGCTCGGCCCCGGTCAGAAGCAGCGCCGCCGCCGGCCAGTCGCCGGATTGCGCGAGACAGAAGATCCGGGCCGCCGGATCGTCAACGATACCGGGCGCGCGCGCCATCCGGGCGCAGGTGCCGGTTTCGCCGCCGAGCAGCAGGGACAGCTCGAACAGGCGGTGAAACGTGGCGGGGCTGTCCTGACCCGCCCCCTGAAGCAGATCGCGCGCCGAGGGCAGCGCGCCCGAGGCGATCAGCTGATCGACCCGCGCCGCGAAGAACGCACCGATGCGGTCTTCGGAGGGGCTGGCCGGCGCGGCGAGCTGGGCCTCGAGGATGCGGCGGGCGATCTGCGCCGAGGCGGGCAGGGCCGGCTCGGCCCGGATCATGCGCAGCGCGGTCTCCAGGTCGGTGCCGGACCAGAAGCTTTGCGGCAGCCCCGCTTGCCGCGCCGAGATGATCCCGGCGCCATCCGGGTCCGCAGCGCTGAGCCGCCGCACCCCAACGGGCACCGTCGCGGCGCTGTCGGCCACGGCAGTGCCATCTGCGACATCTGCCGGGCCGTCCTGCGCGCCGCCTTCGGTCGGCGGGCGCGACACAGGGCGGCGGCGACTGGCATCGGGCGGGACCGGATCGCCGGGGCGCCAGGCGCTCGAACTCTGGGCCCCGCTCGCGCCGCCGCTGCGCAGCCAGTCATTCGATGAAAGCGGCGCGCCCTGCTGCGCCGTCGCGGGCAGCCCGGCCATGCCTGCAACAAGGATCAGCGCAGCGATCGGAAGAAGGTCAGGCTTACTGTTGCGCATCCGGCGTCGCATCCGTGCTGTCGGCAGCCGCTTCGGCATCCGTCGCCGCGTTCGCATCCGCTGCGTCAGGCTCTGCCCCGTCGGCGGAGCTGTTGCCCGAGGTCGCGCCCGCCGCGCTCGGCGAGGTGACGCCGCTCGTGTCAAGGCTCACAGGCTGGCGGATCTCTTCCTGACGCGGCGCCATATCGCCCAGATAGGCGTAGCCTGTCAGCGCCACAAACGCCAACACCACAAGCACCAACAGCACTTTCAGCAACCGCATCCTCAGCCCTTTCGCCCGCAGCCTCATCCCGGTCTTTCGGCCGGTTTCCCGCTTTATAACTGGCAATTCCGGAAAGATCACGCCATTCACGGCAGGAATCGAACGGGATTTCGACATGCAGGGACAAATCGCACTGGTCGGCATGATGGGCGTCGGAAAGACCGCCGTCGGGCAGGAAATTGCCCGCCAACTGGGCGTGGTCTTTACGGACACCGATACCGAGATCGAGCGCGCCGCAGCCATGACCATCCCCGAAATCTTCGCCCGCGACGGCGAGGCTTTTTTCCGCGACCGCGAATCGCTGGTGCTGGCGCGGATCCTCGACGGGCGGCGCGGGGTCGTCTCGACCGGGGGCGGGGCGTGGGTTCAGCCGCAGAACCGTGCGCTGATCCGGGCCGCCGGGGTCGCGCTGTGGCTGGATGCCGATCTGGACACGCTCTGGGAGCGGGTGCGGCATCGCGCCACACGGCCGCTTCTGATGACCGACAACCCGCGTGAGACGCTTGCAAAGCTGCTTGAAACGCGGCGGCCGGTTTATGCGAAGGCGCATCTGCGCGTGCCGACCGATGCGCAATCCGACATCGAAACCACCGCCCGACGCGCCATCGCTGCGATCCGCGCCAACCACCCGCATTTTCTGGAGGCGAGATGAGCCAGACCGTCCATGTCCCGCTGCAAGACCGCGCCTATGATGTCCGGATCGGCGCCGGCTTGATCGCGCGCGCCGGGGCGGAGATCGCCCCACTGCTCGCCCGCCCGCGTGTGGCCATCGTGACCGATGCCAATGTCGCGCCGCTGCATCTCGCGGCACTGGAAGCGGCGCTGAAAGGGTCGGGGATCGCGTCCGAGGCGTTGATCCTGCCTGCGGGCGAGGCCACCAAATCCTGGCCGCAGCTTACCCGCTGCGTCGAATGGCTGCTGGAACAGAAGATCGAGCGACGCGATGTCGTCATTGCGCTCGGCGGCGGGGTGATCGGCGATCTGGTCGGCTTTGCCGCCGCGATCCTGCGGCGCGGGGTGCGCTTTGTGCAGATGCCGACGACACTGCTGGCACAGGTGGACAGCAGTGTCGGGGGCAAGACCGGGATCAATTCCGGGCACGGCAAGAACCTGATCGGTGCTTTTCACCAGCCGGCGCTGGTTCTGGCCGATACGGCAGTGCTGGACACGCTGAGCCCGCGCGATTTCCGCGCCGGTTATGGCGAAGTGATGAAATACGGGCTGCTCGGCGATGCGGCGTTCTTTGCGTGGCTGGAGGATCACGCGACAACGTTGCAAGACGATATGGCGGCCCGCGATCATGCGGTCGCGCATTCCGTGGCCATGAAGGCCGGGATCGTCGCGCGTGACGAGACCGAACAGGGAGAGAGGGCGCTGCTGAATCTCGGCCACACATTCGGCCATGCTCTCGAGGCCGCGACCGGCTATTCGGACCGGCTGCTGCATGGCGAAGGGGTGGCGATCGGCTGCGCGCTCGCCTTCGAGCTGTCAGCGCGGCTGGGGCTGTGCAGCCAGGAGGAGCCGTCGCGCGTTGCAGCCCATCTTGCGGCAATGGGGATGCCGTCGGGCCTGGAGGATGTGCCGGGGGAGCTGCCCGATGACGACGCGCTGATCGCGCTGATGGGGCAGGACAAGAAGGTGGTGGATGGCAAGCTGCGGTTTATCCTCGCGCGCGGGATCGGCGAGGCCTTCGCGACCGACGAGGTGCAGCGCGACGATCTGCGCGAGGTTCTGGCCGCAACACGCTGAGATCCGGATATTTAGATCAGGATGAAGCCCGGTGCGGCGGGCGCGGGGCGGCCATGAAAAAGCCCGCGCGAAGCGGGCTCTTCGTGATCGTCCCGGGCAGGCTCAGAACGGGATTTCGTCGTCGAAATCGGACCGGCTGCCGCCACTGCCGCCCTGACCCCCGCCCGACGGCCCGTCATTATAGCCGCCGCCATCCCCGTATCCGCCGCCGCCATCCCCGTATCCGCCGCCGCCATAGCTGCCGCCGCCGGAACGGCCGCCAGCGCCGCCGCCTTCGCCGCGTCCGTCCAGCATGGTCAATTCGCTGCGATATGGGCGGAGCACCACCTCGGTGGTATAGCGGTCCTGACCGGACTGATCCTGCCATTTGCGGGTTTCGAGCTGGCCTTCGAGATAGACCTTGCTGCCCTTGCGCAGATATTGCTCGGCCACGCGGGCCAGCGGTTCGGCGAAGATCGCGACCGAGTGCCACTGCGTGCGCTCCTGCCGCTCGCCGGTGTTGCGGTCCTTCCACTGTTCGGACGTGGCGATGCGCAGGTTGACCACCTTGCCGCCGTTCTGGAACGTGCGGACTTCCGGGTCCTGACCCAGATTGCCGATCAGGATCACCTTGTTGACGCTGCCTGCCATCTTGCACCTTTCGCATATGTTCGAGCGACGGTCTAACGCGAGGGCGCCGGTGGCGGCAAGAGGATTACTGCCTTCGGGTGCAGGGCGGCAACGTGCTGCAGCGCGGCAAAAATGCCACAGCACGGCGTCGAAATGCGACATGAGCGAAATCACGCCGATGACCGGCCGGCGCGGAACCAGTTCACAAAGCGGCTGGTGACGCGGGCGAATTCGCGTATAGTCGAGGCATAAAAAATGGGCAACGAGTGTGGGACATGATCGGCAAAACTTTGAAAAGCCTTGGCTTCTTGATGAAGGTCGGCGTGATCGCCGCCTGTGCCATGACGATGACGGCCCCGGTGGCCTCGGCGGATGGGCTTAGCCTCAAGCGGGTGACCGAGCGTAACCGGCAGGCGCAGTTCGCACGGCAGAAGCAGCTGATGGATTCCCGGCTGGCCAGCCAGTACCAGCAGTCGAAGCGGCTGCGTCCCACCGGGCGGCAGGTGGTCAATGTGACGACGATCGAGCTGTCGCCGACTGTCTCGACCAAGGCCTATACCGGCAAGCGTTCGGCCTATATCCCTCATGCGCAGGCGCTCGCCCGGAAATATGGCATTCCCGAGGCGCTTTTCCTGCGTCTGGTGAACCAGGAGAGTCGCTGGAACCCCAACGCCCGTTCTCATAAGGGTGCGATGGGGCTGGCGCAGCTGATGCCGGGCACGGCCCGCTCGCTCGGGGTGAATCCCACCGACCCGATCCAGAATCTTGAGGGCGGGGCCCGCTATCTGCGGATGATGTATAACCAGTTCGGCGACTGGCGGCTGGCGCTTGCGGCTTATAATGCCGGGCCGGGCGCGGTGAAGAAATATGGCGGCATCCCGCCCTATCGCGAGACGCGCAATTATGTGCGGATCATCGCGGGCGGCTAGCGCACCGTAAGGATGCAGCCAATGGAAAAAGGGGCCGGGATCGGCCCCTTTTTTATGCAACACGCCCTGCGCCGGCGTTCAGCGCGTGGCGATGGCCGAGGGGATGATGCGTGTGTATTTCGTGCCTTCGATCGCGGCCCCGGCCATGACCCCGGTCTCGCCGAAGATCATCGCCACGACCGGATGGTTGCGAGTCACGGAGTCGGTGCCGAAGCTGACCCCTTCCTTGGGCAGCGCGTAATAGGCCCCGGCCCCTGCGACCCAGCCGGGCGCGTTGCGGAAATTCTCGAGCGCGCGGTCGGTCTGGAAGACGAGCACATGCGCGAATTGCCGCGCCCCCGCCTGTAGCCCCAGCGTTGCCTGCGCGGCGGAATAGTAATCCACCGTCTTGCCATCCACGCGCAAAGCGCCCTCGCCATAGGATCCGCCGACGCCAAGCGCGGCCTGGGTCATGACCGGCATGACCAGCACGCCGCGCGCATTCTCGACGATGGGGCGGGCATTCGGATAGGCGGTGAAAAGCTCGTTCAGCGTCGCGTTGACGCGGCCTTCAAGCGTCGTCGTGGCATTCGTCGCCAGCCCGTTATTGCAGGCCGCGAGCGCCAGCATGGCGCCCCCGGCAATGAAACCGCGCCGCGACCAGACCTTGTGGTGTCCCATGCTCTTACCCCCATCATTTTGAGGAATAATAGCCAGTTTCGCGCGCTCAGGCCAGAGCCTGAGCGGCTTCGGGTGCGAAATATGTGAGGATCCCGTCACAGCCGGCGCGACGGAAGGCGAGCAGGCTTTCCAGCATCACCTCGCGGCCGAGCCAGCCCTGACGGATCGCGCCCTCGATCATCGCGTATTCTCCGCTGACCTGATAGGCGAAGGTCGGTGCGCCGAAGCGGTCGCGGACCTCGCGGCAGATATCCAGATAGGCCATGCCGGGCTTGACCATGACCATATCGGCGCCTTCCGACAGGTCGCGGGCGACGCAGCGCAGCGCCTCTTCGCGATTGGCGGGGTTGACCTGATAGGTTTTCTTGTCGCCGACCAGCCGGCCCGATGCGCCGACCGCGTCGCGGAACGGGCCATAGAAGCCGCTGGCGAATTTCGCCGCGTAGGACATGATCGCGACATCGCTGTGACCATGGCGCTCGAGCGCCATGCGCAGCGCGCCGATCCGCCCGTCCATCATGTCCGAGGGGCCAAGAATATCCGCCCCTGCCTCGACCTGCGCCATGGCCATGCGAGTCAGGCAGTCGACGGTTTCGTCATTCACGATCACCCCGTCGCGGACGATGCCGTCATGCCCGTTCGCGTTATAGGGGTCGAGCGCGATATCGGTCATGACCATCAATTCGGGCACGGTTTCCTTGACGGCCCGGATGGCGCGGTTGCCGATATTCTCCGGGTCCCAGGCGCGCTCGCAGCCTTCGGTGCGCAGCTCTTCGGCCGAATGGGGGAAGATGCAGAGCGCCGGGATCCCCAGACGCGCGGCCCGTTCCGCCGCGGCCCTGACCCCGTCCAGCGTGACGCGCTGCACGCCGGGCATTGACGGGATCTCGATATCGGCGCCCTCGATCTCGGTGACGAAGACCGGCCAGATCAGATCCGCCGCGGTCAGCCGCGTTTCCGTGACCATCTCGCGCAGCGCCTCGCTGCGGCGCAGACGGCGCAGGCGGGTCAGCGGGAAGGGCGGCAGGATCGGAGAGGGGCTCATATCGGGTCCGGGCTTTCGGCTTTTCCTTGTTCGGCCCCTGTTCTAAGGTCGGCCCCGCCATACGACAAGCAGGCAAGTCTCCCGTGCAATTCTTCTCCGAGTTTCTTTCCCTTCTCGATTCGCGGTCCTTCTCGTCGCCGTGGTTCTGGCTGGTGCTGTTCGCCTGCTGGACGCTGGCCGGGCGGGGCGTGCTGGGTGTGCCCAATGATGTGCTCAGCCGGGCCGGGCGGGCGCTGCGCGAAAGCGAAGCCGGGCTGCCGGCCGAGGCGGCGCTGCTGATCGACTGGCTGGCGCTGCAACTGCCGCGCTGGCGGATCACGCGCAATGGCGGCGCGTTGCTGACCGCGCTCGTGACCTTTGGCGTGACCGCGCTTGCCGTGATGGGATTCGGCTATGATCTGGAGATGGCCCAGGCGCTGAGCTTGGTCGCGATCCCGCTGGCGCTTCTTCTGGCGCTGCGCCTGAGGCTGGCCCATCGGCTGCGCTGGGTGCTCGAGGCGGTATCGCTTGGCAAGCCGAGGCGCGAGGCGGCGTCCGAGGCGCTGCGGCTTATCAACCGCTATCGGGCGCTGCATATGATCCTGTCGGTTCTGGCGGTGATCGTGACGACGCTCTGGGCTTCGCTGTGGTTGCTGCTGCATCCGAACGGGCTGTGACCTTGACCCCGGCTGTGGGCCGGTTATCTGGACCGCATGGCAGATCAGATTACCCTCTCCGGCGCGCCTTCGGGCTATGACGCCGCGCTTCTCGCGCGTGAGGCCGAGCGCGGCCCCGTCATCCATATCGCCCGCGACGACCGCCGGGCCGAGGCGATGCGCGAGGGGCTGCGTTTCTTCGCACCCGATCTGACGGTCCTGGAGTTTCCCGCCTGGGACACCACGCCCTATGACCGCGTCTCGCCCGCCTCCGAGGTGATGGCGGCGCGGATGGCGACGCTGGCCATGCTGGCGCATCAGGCCGTGCCGGGGCGGTTCGTGGTGCTGGCCACGCTGAACGCCGCGCTGCAAAGGGTGCCGCCTCGTGACACGGTGGCAAGGGCCAGCTTCACCGCCCGTGTCGGCGACCGGATCGACGAGGGCGGCTTGCGCGGATGGCTGGCGCGGATGGGCTTTGCGCAGGCGCCGACGGTGACCGAGCCGGGGGATTACGCCATTCGCGGCGGCATCATCGACATCTACCCGCCCGGACCCTCGGGCCCGATCCGGCTGGACCTGTTCGGCGATGTGCTGGACAGCGCCCGCCGCTTCGATCCCGAAACGCAGCGCAGCGCCGGCAAGCTGGACCGGCTGGAACTGGTGCCGATGTCCGAGGTGATCCTCGACGAGGACGCCATCACCCGGTTCCGCACCACCTATCGCGCCGAATATGGCGGCGGGGCCAATGATCCGCTTTACGAAGCCGTCAGCGCGGGCCGCAAGCTGGCCGGGGTGGAACACTGGCTGCCCTGGTTCCATGAACGGTTGGACAGCATTTTCGACTATCTCCCCGAGGCGGCGGTCATGCTGGATGACCGTCTGGATCAGGTCCGCGAAGCGCGGTGGGAGATGATCCGCGAACAATATAATGCCCGGCGCGAGGCGGCGGGGCGGCGCGTGGGCGAGACCGTCTATCGCCCCGTCGCGCCCGAGGCTCTGTTTGCCGGTGACGAGGAATGGGCGGGCTGGCTGTCGGATCGCCGGGTGCTGCTTCTGTCGGTGAATGCCGCCCCGCCCGGTCCCGGCGTGCTGGATGCGGGCGGCAAGGTGGGCCGCAACTTCGCACCCGAACGGCAGGCCGAGCAGCTTGATCTGTTCGGAGCGCTTGCCGCGCATCTGCGCGACCTGCGCAAGACCCATCGCGTCGTCATCGCCAGCTTCTCGGACGGCGCGCGCGAAAGGCTGCGCGGCCTGATCGCGGATGAGGGCGTCGAAGGCGCCACGGATATCTCGCGGCTTTCGGACCTGCCCGATCGGCCCGGCGCGCTCGGGCTGACGGTCTGGCCGCTGGAGGAAGGCTTCACCGCCGATGGCAGCGCGGCAGGCAAGCTTGCCGTGATCTCGGAACAGGATGTGCTGGGCGACCGGCTGATCCGGGGCGCGCGGAAACGGCGGCGGGCCGAGAATTTCCTGAAGGACACCACCGCGCTGACGCCGGGCGATCTGGTCGTGCATGTCGAACATGGAATCGGTCGCTACAAGGGGCTGGAAACCATGACCGCCGGGGGTGTGCCGCATGATTGCGTGGCGCTTGAATATGCGGGCGGAGACCGGCTGTTCCTGCCGGTCGAGAATATCGAACTGCTCAGCCGTTACGGTCATGAGGAGGGTCTGCTGGACCGTCTGGGTGGCGGGGCGTGGCAGGCCCGCAAGGCACGGCTGAAGGAACGGATCCGCCTGATCGCCGACCGGCTGATGCGGGTCGCGGCGGAACGCCTGTTGCGCACCGCCCCGGTGCTGGAGCCGGAACATCACGACTGGGAAAGCTTCTCGGCGCGCTTCCCCTATACCGAAACCGACGACCAGATGGCCGCGATTGACGATGTGATGGCGGATCTGGCGACGGGGCGGCCGATGGACCGGCTGATCGTGGGCGATGTCGGCTTCGGCAAGACCGAGGTGGCGATGCGCGCCGCCTTCATCGCCGCAAGCCAGGGCAAGCAGGTCGCGGTGATCGCGCCGACCACATTGCTGGCCCGGCAACATGCCCGCAGCTTTGCCGACCGCTTCCGCGGCACGGCGCTGAACGTGCGCGCGCTGTCGCGGTTCGTGTCCGCCAAGGAGGCCGCGGCGACGCGGGCAGGGCTGGCCGATGGCAGCGTCGATATCGTCGTCGGCACCCATGCGGTGCTGGCCAAGGCGGTGAAATTCCGCAATCTCGGCCTGCTGGTGATCGACGAGGAACAGCATTTCGGCGTCTCGCACAAGGAGCGGCTGAAAGAGCTGCGCAGCGATGTGCATGTGCTGACCATGACCGCGACGCCGATCCCGCGCACGCTGCAATTGTCGCTGTCGGGCGTGCGCGACCTGTCGATCATCGGCACGCCTCCGGTGGACCGTCTGGCGATCCGCACCTATGTGTCCGAGTTCGACAGCGTTACGATCCGCGAGGCGCTGCTGCGCGAGAAATATCGCGGCGGGCAGAGCTTCTTTGTCGTCCCCCGCATCGCCGATCTGCCGGAAGTCGAGGACTGGCTGCGCGAGCATGTACCCGAGATCAGCTTTGTCGTCGCGCATGGCCAGATGGCTGCGGGCGATCTGGATCAGCGGATGAACGCCTTTTATGACGGGCAATATGACGTGCTGCTGGCGACGACCATCGTGGAAAGCGGGCTGGATATTCCGACCGCCAACACAATGGTGGTCTGGCGGGCGGATATTTACGGCCTCGCCCAGCTTTACCAGATCCGGGGCCGGGTCGGACGCTCGCGCACCCGCGCCTATTGCTACCTGACCACGAAACCCCGCGCGCCGCTGACCCCGCAGGCCGAGCGCCGGCTGAAATTTCTTGGCAATATCGACGGGTTGGGGGCAGGGTTTAACCTGGCCTCGCAGGATCTGGACCTTCGCGGTGCAGGGAATCTGCTGGGTGAGGAGCAATCCGGCCATATCAAGGAAGTCGGCTTCGAACTCTATCAGGCGATGCTGGAAGAGACCATCGCCAAGCTGAAATCCGGCGAGCTGGAGGGCACGCCCGAAGATGAATGGGCCCCGCAGCTGAATCTGGGCGTGCCGGTGACGATCCCGGAAAGCTACATCGCGGATCTGGATGTGCGGCTTGGCCTGTACCGGCGGCTCTCGGACATCACCACCAAGGTCGAGATGGAGGGCTTCGCGGCCGAGCTTCACGACCGTTTCGGGCCGGTCCCG
Organism: Paracoccus sediminicola; assembly: GCF_027912835.1. Lineage (NCBI taxonomy): Bacteria > Pseudomonadati > Pseudomonadota > Alphaproteobacteria > Rhodobacterales > Paracoccaceae > Paracoccus > Paracoccus sediminicola. The sequence goes on along the minus strand of NZ_CP115768.1, from coordinate 1,338,296 downwards.
CGCGAGGTGACCATGCTGATGAATGTCATCCGCATCAAGGCGATGGCCAAGCGCGCCAATATTGCGCGGCTCGATGCCGGGCCGAAAGGGGCGACGGTCCAGTTCCACAACGACAAGTTCCCGAACCCCGCCGGTCTGGTCGAGTTCCTAACCGATCAGCGCGATCTGGCCAAGGTCAGCGACAACAAGATCGTCATTCGCCGCGACTGGAAAAGCGACGGCGAGCGGATCAAGGGTGCCTATGCGATTGCGCGGGATCTCGCGGTGAAGGCCAAGGCGGCGAAGGACGCTCCGGCACGCAGCGCGTCCTGATTGTTCGCCTGCTGCCGTTGCGGCGTCATCGGTTCCCGCGTTCCCGTTCGGCTGGCCCGAACGCGGAGTTCGCCCGACCGGCTCTGGCAGAGGAACCCTGCCGGGCCCATTCTTGTTTTCAGTTAATTGAATCGACCGGGCCGCATCGGCCGGAAAGGATATAAGATGAGCAAACCCAGGATCGCCGTTATCATCAGCTCGACCCGCGAGGCGCGTTTTGCCGATAAACCGGCCGCTTGGCTGATGGATCAGGTCGGCAAGCGCGACGACATGGATTTCGAATTGCTGGATCTGCGCGATTTCGATCTGCCTTTCTTCGATGAGGCGGCTTCGAACCAGTGGGCGCCCTCGGAGGACTCCAAGGCGGTGAAATGGCAGGAAACGCTGGCCGGGTTTGACGGTTTCCTGTTTCTGGTCGCGGAATATAACCACTCGATCACCGGCGCGCTGAAGAACGCTCTGGATCAGGCCTATAAGGAATGGAACCGCAAGCCCGCCGCCGCGATGGGCTATGGCGGCGTCGGTGCCGCACGCGCCATCGAGCATCTGCGCAACATCGCCGTGGAGCTTCAGATGGTGCCGCTGCGCAACGCGGTTCATCTGGGTGGGGGTGAGTTCATGAAGGTCTCGCCGCTCGGGCAGGACGGCGAGATGTCGGAGGTCACCGAGGTCCTGAAGCCCTCGCTCGACGCCATGCTGGACGAATTGGTCTGGTGGGCCGATGCGACCATGGCCGCGCGCGCCAAATCCGCGTGAGCCTGACCGGGCGGCCCCGCGGGGCCGCCCGATTGCCTGGGGGGCATTCGGGACGCCTGACCGATCTATCATTACGGAGACCAAGATGACCGACCTGGAAATCACCCGCGAGGATGACGAGGGCAAGGGCCGCTATGTCGCCCGCCTGCCCGGTATCGCCGGGGAGGGAGAGATCACCTTCACGCGCCCCGAGGATCGCGTCATCAGCGCCAATCACACCGGCGTGCCCGAGAGCATGGAGGGCAAGGGCGTCGCCAAGGCGTTGCTGCATTTCATGCTTGAGGATGCGCGCAGCGAGGGGTTCCGCATCGTGCCGATCTGCCCCTTCATCTTCCGCCAATATGAAAAACACCCGGAATGGTCCGCGCTGTTCACCACCGAGCCCGGCGAAAAGCCGAAGATCAGGGCAAAAGGATAGCTAAGGTGTCGAGCCGAGGCAGGACACGATCCGTAGCGCCTGACGGATCATCCAAAACCGGCATCGGGCACTTCGCATCAGCTTCCCGGGATCACCCGAAAAGCCTGGGCTAGTGGCGCAGGGCAAGATCAGATGATCGCCCGCTGACATCCGCAACGGCCGTGAGGGAATGCAACTTCCCCCGGCGCAAAGGAGACATCATGGGACAACTCGTCGACGGCGTCTGGAAGGACGAATGGTATGATACGGACAGCACGGGCGGCCGCTTCAAGCGTACCACAACCGCCTGGCGCAACTGGGTGACGCCGGATGGCGCGCCGGGGCCTTCGGGCGAGGGCGGTTTTCCTGCCGAAAGCGGGCGCTATCATCTTTATGTCAGCCTCGCCTGTCCCTGGGCGCATCGGGCGCTGATCTTCCGTGCCATCAAGGGGCTGGAGGATCATATCTCGGTTTCGGTCGTTCATCCCGACATGCTGAAGGAAGGCTGGGAGTTCCGCACCGATTTCTCCGCCGCGACCGGCGATGACCTGTTCGGCGAGAAATATCTGCGTGACATCTATCTGCGCGCCGATCCGGATGCCTCGGGCCGGGTCACGGTGCCGGTGTTGTGGGACAAGAGCCGCAACACCATCGTCAGCAATGAAAGCGCCGAGATCATCCGCATGTTCAACAGCGCCTTCAACGGGCTGACCGGCAATGAGGATGATTATTACCCCAAGGAACTGCGCGACCGGATTCACGAGATCAATGACCGCGTCTATGACACGGTGAATAACGGCGTCTACAAATCCGGCTTCGCCACCTCGCAGGAGGCCTATGACGAGGCGGTGCATCCGCTTTTCGAAAGTCTCGACTGGCTGGAAGGGATCCTGGCCGGGAATCGTTATCTGACCGGCGACCGGCTGACCGAGGCGGATTGGCGGCTGTTTACCACCGCCGTGCGCTTCGATCCGGTCTATCACACGCATTTCAAATGCAACCGCGCCTGGCTGCGCGAATATCCCCATCTCTGGGGCTGGACGCGCGAGTTGTATCAGATGCCTGGCGTGGCCGGGACGGTGAATTTCGACCATATCGTGCGGCATTATCATTATAGCCACGACATGATCAATCCGAACCGGATCATCCCGATCAACCCGGAGATCGACTGGGACGAGCCTCACGGGCGGGGCTGATCCGTCACGATGAAAAGGAAAGGGCCGTCGGAAGCTCCGGCGGCCCTTTCTCGTGGACTGAAGGTAATGGCTGCGGCTCAGTCCACATTCATCGTCGGATCGCTGTCCGGCAGGGGCGGCGTTTTCAGCAGCCTGCGCAGGAAGATCGGCGCGACGAAGCCGACAATGGCGGCAATCCACAGGCCGATGGCGATGGGCGTGCTGAATAGGAAGGTCCAGTCGCCATTCGACAGCACCATCGCGCGCCGCAGATTATCCTCCATCGCGTTGCCCAGCAGGATGCCGAGGATCACCGGCACGGTCGGGATGTCGAGCTTGCGCATCACGTAGCCCAGCACGCCGAAGCCGACCATCATCAGCATGTCGAAGCTCGATCCGGTCAGGGAATAGATCCCGACAAAGGCCACCATGGTGACACCCGGCAGCAGCACCCATGCCGGCACCGAGAGGATATGCACGAAGATCTTCACCATCGGCACGTTCATCAGCAACAGCACGATATTGGCGATCAGCAGCGCCGCGATCAGCGACCAGACCACCTCGGGGCGCTCGGTAAACAGCAGCGGGCCCGGCGTGATGTTCAGCGTCAGCAGCAGCGCCAGCAGCACTGCGGTGGTCCCCGATCCCGGCACGCCAAGCGTCAGCATCGGCACGAGTGCACCGCCTGCCGCGGCGTTGTTGCCGGCCTCGGGCGCGGCCACGCCTTTCGGGTTGCCGGTGCCGAAGCTGTCCTTGTCGCGGGCCACGGATTTCTCGGCCATATAGGCCAGGAACGACCCGAGCGAGGCACCCGCGCCGGGCAGCACGCCCGAAACGAAGCCGATGCCGGTTCCGCGCGCCATCGCGCCCGAAGTCTTGCGCAGCATCTTCCACGGGATCATCAGCTTGCCCAGCTTGACACCGATGGCGCTGTCCTTGCCGTGGGTCTCGATGAAGAAGAACACCTCGGCCACGGCAAAGAGACCGACAATGGCGACGAGGAAATCCACCCCGTCCATCAGATGCAGCTCGCCATAGGTGAAGCGCGGCATGCCGGTGGTCTTGTCCAGCCCGATCATCGCGATGGCCAGACCGATCGTCGCCGACAGCGCCGCCTTGGCCTGGTTGTTCGACCCCATCCCGCCAAGCGTGCAGAAGGCCAGCATATACAGCGCGAAATACTCGGCCGGTCCGAATTTGAACGCCACCTGAGCCAGATAGGGCGCAAAGATCATCAGCCCGATCGTGGCGACGAAGGCACCGACGAAAGAGGCGACGCCGGACACCACAAGCGCCTCGCCGGCCATACCCTGCTTGGCCATCGGATATCCGTCCAGCGTGGTCATCATCGCCGGTTCGTCGCCGGGGATGTTCAGCAGGATCGAGGAAATCCGCCCGCCATACATGGCCCCGTAATAGACCGAGGTCAGCAGCACGAGCGCGGAAATCGCGTCCAGCCCCATCGAGAACGAAATCGGGATCAGCAGCGCCACGCCGTTCGACGGGCCGAGCCCCGGCAGTGCGCCGATGATGGTGCCGACGAAACAGCCGATCACCGCCAGCAGAAGCGTGTAGGGCGAAGCGGCGATCTCGAACCCCATTGCGAGGTTGCCAAGAATATCCATGTCAGATCCCCCAACCGGCGGGCAGGCCACGCAGGCCCAGGCCCAGCACGAGACGGAACAGAACCCACAGCCCGATGCCCAGCCCGATGCCGGTGATCGCGGCGCGCAGCGGGCGGCCTCCGATCTGCCAGCTCAGCACGCCAGAGGCGAATGCGGTGGGAATGATGAATCCCAGCGGGCCGATGGAATAGGCATAAGCGACCAGCACTGCGAGCGCGATGCCCAGTTGCAGAACCATCGGTCCGGCCGGCCATTCGGCGTCGGGGTCGGGGCGCAGGATCATCACCAGAGAGCAGATGATCATCACCCCCGCGATCATATAGGGGAATAGTCGCGGTCCGACCGGATCGGACATGAAGCTGGTCTGAATCGCGCGGGCGCTGAGGATATACCCCAACGCCACCACGATCATGACCGCTCCGAAGATTCGGTCGCCGCGTATCATTGCAGCAGCCCGATCTCTTTCGAGACATCCTGGATCTGCGCGATGTTCTCGGCGACGAATTCCTCGAAATCGGCTCCGAAGATGTCATAGGGAGCCAGGCCGTTTTCCGTCATCACGGTCTGCCACTGCTCGCTTTCCCCGACCTGGCGCAGCCAATCGACCCATTTGTCGTATTCCTCGTCGCTGATGCCCTTTGGGACATAGACGCCGCGCCAGTTCATCGCCACGCTGTCGATTCCCTGCTCCTTTGCGGTCGGCACATCCTCGAAGCCCGGCACACGCTCTTCCGAAAGCACCGCGATCGGGCGCACATCGCCCGAGGCGATGAAGCCGGTGATTTCCGACAGGTCGCCGGTCATCGCCTGCGCGAAGCCGCCCACGGTCTGGGTGATCGCGTCGGCGCCGCCGTCGAGGCCGATATACTTGACCGCGCGGGCATCCTCGAACCCGGCCGCGTCGAGCATCATCAGCACCTTGAGATGGTCGAACCCGCCCACGGCAGAGCCGCCGGCGAAGGCCACGGCAGAGGGATCTTCCTTCACCGCCTCGACGAGATCGTTCAGCGACTCGAACTCGCTGTCCTGCGCCACGACGATGACGCCGGGATCGCCGCCGATCGTGCCGACCCAGCGGACCTGATCGGCGGTCGCACCGGCAAAGGCGTTCTGCGCCAGCCGGGTGGTGGTGGCCGACGAGGCCGCGACGAAGACCTCCGGGTCCTCGTTCCGGTCGCCGACGACATGGGTATAGGCGACGCCGCCGCCGGCGCCCGCCATGTTGGTGACCTGCACCATGTTCGGGACCAGCTCCAGCTCGGTCATGATCCGGCCGATCTGACGGCAGGTGAAGTCCCAGCCGCCGCCGGGATTGGCCGGCGCAATGCATTCCTCGGCGAAGGCGGGCAGGGCGACGCTGCCGGTCAGCGCAACGATTGCGGCGCGGGTGATGGTTTTCATGGTATCCTCCCAATCATCATGTGCCGCGCGGAAGGGCGCGGCCTTGCGAGGGGCAAGATTTGCTGGAAAGCTGACACGAAGCTGTCATCAAACGAGAAAAAGTTAATCGAAATGAGATTTCTTCTGGTCGAGGACAGCGATGAGCTGGCTCAGGCAGTGGCGTCGGGGCTGGCGCTGGAGGGTCACGCCGTCGATCGGGCCGCCACGCTCGGCGAGGCGGATGATTATCTGGAATCTGCGCCCTATGATCTGATATTGCTTGATATTTCCCTTCCTGACGGGGACGGGCGGGACTTCCTGACCCGGCAGAGACGGGCCGGGGCCAGCACGCCGGTCATCATGATGACCGCCAGCGCCTCGGTCACCGATCGGGTGGCGACGCTGGATCAGGGTGCGGATGACTATATCACCAAACCTTTCGATTTTGCCGAGTTGCAGGCGCGCTGCCGTGCCGTGCTGCGCCGCCAGTCGGGCGTCGCCGACAGCCGCCGCCATTTCTCCGGCTTCACCTTCGATGCGCTGGGCGCGACGGTCACGGTGGGGGACGAGGTGCGCGAGCTGCGCGCCCGCGAGCTGCGTCTGCTGGAAATCCTGCTGTCCCGGCCCGGCCAGACCTATTCCAAGCCGCATCTCATCGACCGGCTGTTCTCCTTCGACGAAGAGGTCAGCGACAACGCGATCGAGGTCTATATCGGCCGTCTGCGCCGCAAGCTCGAAGGGTCCGGCGCGCGGCTCGAGACGCTGCGCGGTGTTGGCTACCGGCTGATTCCGGAATGAGCGCGCCCGAGAAGCTCGGGCGGGCGGGCGCATTTTCGCTGCGGCGCCGGCTGGCCTGGCAATTCGTGGCGCTGTCGGCTTTGCTGGTGCTGGCCCTGTTCTTCGCGGTGCGTTTCGCCGCCGAACGCGCGTCCCGCGCCAGTCAGGATGCCATGCTGGGCGCGGCGGTGATCTCGGTCGCGGACGGGGTGCGGGCCGCCGATGAAGGGCTGGTCTTCGATCTGCCCTATGCGACCTTCTCGATGCTGGGCGCGATGGGAGATGAGCGGATCTTCTACAGCCTGTCGCGAGGTGACCGGCTGGTGACGGGCTATAACGGGCTGCCTGCACCCGCCGATATGCCGGGCGATCTGTCCCCGGTCTTCTGGAGCGCGGATTACCGTGGCAACCGGCTGCGGCTGGCCTCGGTCGCGCGACGGGTTCTGCTGGAGGACCGTATCGAGGAAATCACCGTCGTGCTCGGCCAGACGCGCTATGGGCAGGCGGCGATTGCGCGCGACACCGCCCGCAGCGCGGTCTGGATCGGCATGACGCTGCTTTTGCTGGCCGGACCTGCCGCGCTGTTCGCGGCGCGCGCGGTGATCCGTCCGGTCGACCGGCTGGCCGAGGCGGTGACACGGCGCGGCCCGCATGATTTGCGCCCGGTGCGCCATCCCGCGCCGCATGAGCTCCTGCCGCTTCTGGCGGCGTTGAACGGTTTCATTGCGCGGCTGCGCGCGGCGCTTCTGATGGCCGAAACCTTCATCTTCGAGGCCGCGCATCGTATCCGCACGCCGTTGTCGCTGGTGCGCAGCGAGGCAGAGCTGGCACTAGCCGAGACCTCCGACGAAACGACGCGGCAGCGCCTGCGCCGCATGCTGCGCGCCATCGGCGAGAGCAGCCGTTCGGCGAGCCAGTTGCTGGATCACGCGATGGTGCTTTACCGCAGCGACCAGTTCGAGGCCGCGCCGATGGATTTCGCCGCGCTGATCCGCACCACTTTGCGCGGGATGCAACCCGTCGCCGAGCTGCGCGAGATCGAGATCAAGCGTGACGGGCTGGAGAACGGCTGCCAGATCGAGGGCGATGAGCGGATGATCGAGGTGGCGCTGCGCAATATCCTCGACAATGCGCTGAAATACTCTCAGCCCGAGGGGCAGGTCACAGTCCGGTTGGAACAAGAGGACGGCATGGCGGTGATCGTGATCCTCGATGAGGGGCGCGGACTGGTGGCAGGCGATGCCGATCTGAAGGGACGGTTTCAGCGCGGCTCCAATGTCGGTAATGTCGTCGGATCGGGCCTCGGCCTGACCATCGTCGCCGAGGTCGCCGCCGCGCATGGCGGCAGCTTCGAACTCACCCCCCGAGCGGAGATCGGCACATGCGCAAGGCTGTCGCTGCCCCTGTCCAGTTCCTGACTGTCTGCCTGCTGCTGATCTTCCCCCGGCCCGAACCTGTCGGAGCCTATGAGATCGAGCTGGAACAAAGCTTCGGCGCGGAAGACGCGCAGGAGGTGAGCGTCATCTCGACCACGGATCTGGCCTCGATCGGCGGGGTGATGGCGCAATTCGTCGCCGATCATCCGGGGCTGCGTGTGCGCTATGTGCAGGCATCGAGCACCGAGGTGTTCCGCGCGATCCATGAAGAAGAGGCGCCGTTCGATCTGGTCATGTCCTCGGCCATGGATCTTCAGATGAAACTGGCCAATGACGGTCGTGCCGCCTCGATCTCGCCCGCCGCCGCGGATCTGCCGGGATGGGCGCAATGGCGCGACCAGCTTTACGGCGTGGCGCTCGAGCCGGTGTTGACACTGGCTTCTCGGCAGGGGCTGGGCGATCTGCCGGTGCCGCGCAACCGTCGCGACCTGATCGCGATGCTGCGCGAAAATCCAGAACGCTTTGACGGGCGGATCGCCAGCTATGATCCGCAGATCTCCGGGGTCGGCTATTTCCTGATCTCGCAGGACAGCCAGCAATCGGACGGGTTCTGGCGGCTGGCCGAGGTGATGGGGCGGCTGAATGCGCGGCTGTTCTGCTGCTCGGGCGAGATGATCGACGAATTGCGCGAGGGGCGGGTTACCATCGCCTATAACGTGGTGGCGAGCTATGCGGCACGCTATGCGCCCGACGATCCCGATCTGGTCCGTGTGGCACTTGAGGACTACACCTTCGCGATCATCCGCTCGGCTCTGGTGCCGCGCAATGCCGCCAATCCCGAAGGGGGCACGGCGCTTCTGTCGCATCTGCTTTCGGATGCGGCACAGCGCGAGATTGCCGCCGCCTCGGGTGTCGCGCTGATCCCCGGCACCGGCGAGCCGCCATCGCTTTATCTGCGGCCGATCCGGCTGGATGCCGGTCTGCTGGTCTATGACGACCGCTTGCGCAAGGCCGGGCTGCTGACCGAATGGAACGCCGCGATGGTCCAGCCCTGAGAAGGGGCTTGAGCGTTATTCGGGAATTCGCCCGGCGGTCAAAGCGCGGCGATGGGTTTCGAGAATGCTCGCGCAACTTTATGATATAAAATTGTATTACGCAGTTCTTGCCCGTTGAAAGGCGTGCGTTTTCAATCGTTGACAGCTTTCGGACCGCTTATTAACCTACCAGTAGGTAATAGGGGAGGAACTTACCGATGTCTTTGGTCCGCATGGCGGCAGTCTCGTCCGCGCTGGTTCTGGCCGGCACCGCCGTTTCGGCGCAGGAATCCGAATATTCCTGGCAGCCGGACAAACCCATCAACATCATCGTGCCGTGGGCGGCCGGTGGCTCGACCGACCAGGTCACCCGCGTCGTTGCGCCGATCCTGGAGGAGGCTCTTGGCGTGGAAGTCGTGGTGGTCAACCAGCCCGGCGCCTCGGGCTCGATCGGCACGCAGGCGGCGCTCGACGCGCCTCGTGACGGGTATACCTGGACGGCCAACGCGATTGCGAACAACGCGACCTATGCCATCACCGGGCTTCTGGAAGACACCTCGATCGAGGATTACCACATCTATCTTCACGTCGCGAACGTGCCGGTGGTCAGCGTCAACGCCGATTCCGACATCGAAAGCTTCGATCAGATGCTGGAACAGATGCGCAGCGACGAGGTGACGGTCGGCACGGCAGGGGTGAACAGCTCGGGCGGTATGGCGCTTGCCTCGATCAAGGACGGGATGCAGGAGGAATTGCCGGGGGCGCGCATGATCACCTATGACGGCGGCAACCCGGCGGTGATCGCGGCGGCGAGCGGCGAGGTCGATGCCACGACCCAGCTCGCGGTCGAGCAGGCCGAGATGATCCGCGCCGGGCGGCTGCGCCCGCTTGTGGTGCTGTCGGACAGCGCTCTGGAACTGGGCGAAGGCGATCCGATCCCGCCGATCACCGACAGCGTGCCCGATTTCCATGTCGCGCAGGATTTCTTTGGGGTGTTCATCCCGACCGGCGCCCCGCAGGAAGTCTATGACACGGTCGACCAGGTCTGGGAGGATCACGTCATGAACAGCGAAGCGCTGAAGACCTATGCCAATGAGAACGGCGCCGTCTTTGCGCCGAGCTATGGCGAGGACGCGCTTGCCGCCGCAATGCCGGTGGTCGAAGCCGAAGCCTGCGCCCGCGTGACCCGCGGCGAGGCCGTCGTCGATCCGTCGGAATTCGGCATCGACTGCCCGGAGAGCTGATCCGGGCGGCGGCGGGGCAGGCTGCACCCGCCGCCACTTCTGACCTGACCATGATCGACGAGGGAGCTGCCATGAAAATGGCAAAGGCCGACCGGCTGACCGCATATGTGTTCTTCGCGCTCGGCATCGCCATGCTGGCGGGCGGATGGAACATGGACCGGCTGGAGATCCGGCAGATTCATCCGCTTTCCATTCCGGGACTGATGCCGATGCTGCTTGGCGCGGCGCTGTCGTTTTGCGCGGTCCTGCTGTGGATTCAGGCCGATGAGGACAGTGAGGCTGGGGCAGAGAGGCTGAACAAGGGCGGATCGATGCGCCGGCTCTGGCTGACCGTGGCGCTGTGCTGCGCTTATGCGCTCGTGCTGGTCGGCTGGCTGCCCTTCTTCTGGGCGACGGCGATCTTTATCGCCTGTTTCACCACGCTGTTTTCCTTGTCGGGTGCAGAGCGTCGCGCCGATGCGGCGAAGCTTCTGGCGATGGCCTCGGCCTATGGGCTGATCGCCGCCTTCGGGGTGACGATGCTGTTCGAGGAAGCCTTCCTCGTGAGGCTGCCATGAGCGGGCTTGCCGATCTGGGCGCCGCGCTGTGGAGCCTGATGACTCCGACCATGCTGATGCATGTCGCGTGGTCGATGCTGCTCGGCATATTGGTTGGCGCGCTGCCCGGCCTGACCGCGACGATGGGCGTGGCGCTGATGACGACGCTGACCTATTCGATGGATACCACCGCCGCGGTGCTGGTGCTGATCTGCATGTATATGGGCGCCATCTATGGCGGCTCGCGCAGCGCCATTCTGCTGAATATTCCCGGCACGCCGGCCAGTGCCGCGACCTCGCTGGACGGGTATCCGCTGGCGCGCGCGGGGAAAGCCGGGCAGGCGATGGGGATCGCCACGGCGGGCTCGGTTCTGGGCACTTTGGTGGGGATCCTCATCCTTGTGCTGATCGCACCCCCGCTGGCCGAGCTGGCGCTGAAATTCGGCAGTTACGAGATGTTCTGGCTGGCGCTGTTCGGGGTGCTGATCTCGGGGCAGCTCACCGTCGATTCGCCGCCGATCAAGGGCTATATCGCCGGGATATTGGGTCTGATGGTGGCGATGATCGGGTCAGAGGGGCTGCACGCCTTCGTGCGGTTCTCGCCGACCCAGCAGATGAATGGCGGCATCCAGCTGATCCCGGCGATGGTCGGTGTCTTCGGGCTGGCCGAGATCATGACCGCGATGTGGAACCGTCAGGGCAAGCTGGCGGCGACGCGCGACAAATCCGACCGGGTGATGCCCTCGCTGCCGGATCTCTGGCGCTATCGCGTCACGGTTCTGCGCTCGGGCGTGATCGGCACGCTGGTCGGCGTGATCCCCGGTGTGGGCGAGGATATCGGCGCCTGGTCCAGCTATGCCGCCGCCAAGCGCATCAGCAAGGAGCCGGAAAAATACGGACATGGCAGCACCGAGGGGCTGACCGCCGCCGAGACCGGCAACAGCGCTGTTGTGCCCGGCTCGCTCATTCCGGCGCTGACGCTGGCCGTGCCGGGATCGGCCAGCGCCGCCGTGCTGATCGCGGCGCTGTTCATCCACGGCATAAGGCCCGGCCCGATGATCATGATCGAACAGCCGCAATTCATCAGCCTGATGGGCGCGATGCTGATCCTCGCGACGGTGGCGATGGGGATCTACGGGCTCAGCATGACGCGGCTTTTCGTGCAGGTGCTGCGCGTGCCCTATGCCTATCTGATGCCTCTGGTCTTCACGCTTTGCGTGATCGGCCCCTATGCGCTGTCGCAGCGCATGTTCGACGTCTATGTGATGGTCGCCTTCGGGCTGCTCGGCTTCGTGCTGCGGCTCATGAAATATCCGATGGCGCCGCTGGTGCTTGGCATCATCCTGGGCACCATGCTGGACACCAATCTTCGGCGCAGCCTGACGCTGAGCGATGGCGATCTGACGCCATTCTTCACGCGCCCGATCTCGGCCTTTCTCGTGGCGGTGATCGTGATCGCCATCCTGTCGAATTTCGGCTTCCTGCGCCGCCGGGTCGCGGCACTGAAATCGCGGCTTTCGAGGAATGGCAATGCTTGAACTCTCGCTCTGCAACGAATTGCTCGCCGCCGAGGGGCTGTCGCTTGCCGCGCAATGCGGTGTTGCGCGCGATCTGGGCTATGTCGGGCTTGAGCTGGCGCCCTCGACGCTCGGTCCGGCGCCGCATCTTCTGCCGGCCAGCAAGCGTGCCGCGATCCGCGGCGTGATCGAGGGGCAGGGGCTGCGCGTGACCGGGCTGCACTGGCTGCTTAGCGGCTATCCCGATCTGTCGATCACCGATCCCGCCATGCGCGCCGAGACGACCGAGGTGCTGATCGGTCTGGTCGGGCTTTGCGCCGATCTCGGCGGGCGGGTCGCGGTGCACGGCTCGCCGCAGCAGCGCATCCGCCCCGAGGGGATGACGGATCAGGCGCTGATCGCCGATCTGGCGGAGTTTTTCACGCCCATCGCCGCCGAGGCGGAACAGCGCGGCGTGACCTATTGCATCGAGCCGCTGTCGCGTCACGAGACCGCCACCATCAACACGGTCGCGGAGGGCGCGGGGCTTGTCGCGGCGGTCGATAACGCGGCCTTCCGCACCATGATCGACATCAGTGCTGCGGGCCGGACCGAACCGCCGGTTGCCGAGCTGATCCGGCACTGGGCGCCCACGGGGCTGATCGCGCATATACACGCCAATGACAGCAATCGCGGCGCGCCGGGCGCGGGCGACGATCCGTTCGGAGAGATTGTCTCGGCGATTGTCGAGAGCGGCTGGCCGCATCCGATCGGGGTCGAGCCTTTCCGCACGATCATCGACGCGCGCGTGACCGCGGCCATCGGGGCCGCCACGATGCGCGCCTGCGAAAGGGGGATGCCATGACCGACGCTGCCCGGATGCGCATCCTCTCGGTCACGCTGGCCGAACGTCCCGTCGCCATGCGTCTGCCCTTCCAGTTCGGCAGCACCGAGGTCCGCCACACCGCCGAGATCTATTGCGAGATCCTGGTCGAGACCGGCGGCGTTCGGGTCGCGGGTTGCTCGGCGCAGCTGATGGTGCCGCGCTGGTTCGACAAGCGCCCGGAATTGTCGAATGCCGACACGGTTGACGGGCTGCGGCAGAGCAGTGCCGTCGCCGCACGGCTGGCCCCGGAACTGCGCGGCAGCGTCGCGGCTGTTTCGGCCGATCTGCGGGCGGGGGTTCTTGGCGATCTTGGCGACGGCATGCCCGCTCTCGCGGCGGGGTTCGGCCCGGCACTGATCGAGATGGCATTGATCGACGCGGTTTGCCGCGCCGAGAGGCTGCCGTTCTGGCGCGCGGCGCGAGAGGATCTTTTCGGCCTGTCCGCACATCTGCCGGCGGATCTCTCTGCTGCGGATTTCGTCGCCGCGCTGCGTGGTATCTCGGCCCCGGATCGGCTTGTGCTGCGGCATACGGTCGGCTTCGACGCGCCGCTGCGCCAGCGACCCGAAGACGCGCCGCAGGACGATCTGCCGGTGACGCTGAGCGAGGTCGCCGCGCGAACCGGGATCGAAGCGTGGAAGATCAAGCTCAAAGGCGATCCGGGCGCCGACGCCGCCAGGCTGCGCGACATACAGGGACTGTTGCGCGGTCGCATGTCGGGCGGGGTGACGCTGGATGCGAATGAACAATACGTGCCGGACGCGTTTCGCGAGCTGCTCGACCGGGTGGCCGCGCCCGATCTGGCCGAGCTGGCCGGGCATATCCGTTTCTACGAACAGCCCTTCGACCGCGACATAGCGCTGCGGACCCGGAATGATTTCGGCGCGAAGCTGGTGATCGACGAAAGCGATGACGGCGAGGACAGCTTTGCCCGCGCGCTTGATCTCGGCTGGTCGGGCACCTCGATCAAAAGCTGCAAGGGCGTGCTGCGCGCGCTGCTGAACATGGCGCGCGCCCGCACCACGGACGCTCTGCTGAGCGGTGAGGATCTGACCTGCCAGCCCGGCCTCTGCTGGACGCAGGACAGCGCCATGATGGCGGCCTGCGGGGTGCGCGATGTCGAGCGCAACGGGCATCATTTCGCGGGCGGTCTGCAAGGCGCGCCAGCAGGAGAGGCCGCGCGGCTGCGCCAGCGGCATCCGGACATATTCGACGGCTCGGGCGACGGCATCCGGCTGCGCATCCGGGACGGCGCTGTCGGCATCGCGTCGCTGGATCAGCCCGGCTTCGGCGCCTCGGAGGCGGTCGTGACAGGAACCGGGACGGACGCAGATGGCTGAGCTGCGTCTTCATCCGGCCAATCGGTAAACAACGAAATCCAAAGATGGAATCAGAGGGGAAGGACACCAAGGTGAGCATTCAGAAAATCGGCATCATCATGCATGGCGTCACCGGCCGCATGGGGATGAACCAGCATCTCATCCGCTCGGTGCTCGCGATCCGCGACGAGGGCGGGCTGCGCCTGAAGAATGGCGACCGGCTTATGCCCGACCCGATCATCGTGGGCCGGAGCGAGGCCAGGATCGAGGCTTTGGCCAAGGCGCATGGCGTCGAGCGCTGGACCACTGATCTGGACGCGGCCCTCGCGAATGAAGACGATACGATCTTCTTCGACGCCGCCTCTACCCAGATGAGGCCGGGCCTGCTGCGCAAGGCAATCGATGCGGGCAAGCATGTCTATTCAGAGAAGCCCGTCTCTGAAAGCCTCTCCGAAGCGGTCGAGATTGCCAGGCACGCCAGGGCGAAAGGCGTCAAGAACGGCATTGTACATGACAAGCTGGACCTGCCGGGTCTCATCAAGCTGAAGCGGCTGCGCGATAGCGGGTTCTTCGGGCGGATGCTCTCGGTCAAGGGTGAGTTCGGCTATTGGGTCTTTGAGGGCGACTGGATGCCCGCGCAGCGGCCAAGCTGGAATTACCGTGCCGAGGATGGCGGCGGGATGATCTCGGACATGCTGTGCCACTGGCGCTATGTGCTGGATAATGTCATCGCCCCGGTGAAATCGGTGAGCTGTCTGGGCTTCACCCATATCCCCGAACGGGTCGGTGAGGATGGCGAGCGCTACAAGGCCACCGCCGATGACGCGGCCTATGCGACCTTCCTGCTGGACGGGCCGGAGGGCGAGATCGTGGCCCATATCAATTCCAGCTGGTGCACACGGGTCCGCCGCGACGATCTGGTGACGTTCCAGATCGACGGCACCCATGGCTCTGCCGTGGCCGGGCTGCATAAATGCGTCAGCCAGCATCGCGTCAACACGCCCAAACCGGTCTGGAATCCCGACATGCCGCAGACGCTCGATTTCTTCGAGGATTGGGAAGAGGTCCCCGACAACACCGATTTCGACAATGGCTTCAAGGTGCAGTGGGAACAGTTCCTGCGCCATGTCGTCGAGGATGGCCCGTGGTCCTACACACTGGCCGAGGGTGCAAAGGGGGTTCAGCTGGCCGAGGCGGGATATCAGAGCTCAAAGGAGCGGCGCTGGGTCGATCTGGAGGATCTCGGACTATGAGCGGCCCGGTTCTGAACCTTCCGGGCGGTGCTGTCACGCTGAAGGCCGGGCCGGCGCCCGAGGCGACCGGCGACTGGACCCGCACCGCCTTTGCTGCGGCCCATGTCGTCGCCGATCCGCTGGCCGAAGCCGATCCGTGGCTGGATGCGGCGGTGGATTGGGACCGGACGCTGGCCTTTCGCGAATATCTCTGGGGGCTGGGCTTCGGCGTGGCCGAGGCGATGGACACCGCGCAGCGCGGCATGGGGCTCGACTGGCCGACCTCGCTCGAACTGATCCGCCGCTCGATGGAGATCGCCGGTCCGGCGGGGCATCTGATTGCCTCGGGCGCGGGGACGGATCACCTCCCCCCAGGGCCGGAGGTCGGCATAGACGATGTGATCCGCGCCTATGAAGAGCAATGCGAGGCGGTCGAGGCGACTGGCAGTCAGGTGATCCTCATGGCCAGCCGCGCACTGGCCAAGGCGGCGCAAGGGCCTGATGACTATATGCGCGTCTATTCGCGCGTGCTTGGCGGCTTGCAGAAACCGGCCATCCTGCATTGGCTGGGCGAGATGTTCGACCCCGCGCTTGAAGCCTATTGGGGCAGCGCCGATCACATGGCGGCGATGGATACGGCGCTATCGGTGATCCAGGAAAACGCCGACAAGGTGGACGGCATCAAGATCAGCCTGCTCAGCGCGGAAAAAGAGATCGCGATGCGCCGCCGCCTGCCGGAAGGCGTGCGTATGTATACCGGCGATGATTTCAACTATCCCGATCTGATCGCAGGCGACGAGCACGGTCATTCCCACGCCCTTCTGGGCATTTTCGATCCCATCGCCGGGGCGGCGGCGCGGGCGCTGTCGCAGCTCGCCGGGGGGCGTGTCGAGGATTACCACGCCACCTTTGCCCCGACCGTGCCGCTGTCGCGCCATATCTTCCGGGCGCCGACACGGTTCTACAAGACCGGGGTGGTGTTCATGGCTTATCTCAACGGGCATCAGGATCACTTCACCATGATCGGCGGGCAGGAAAGCACCCGCTCGACTCAGCATCTGGCCGAGATCGTCCGCCTGGCCAATGCGGCAGGGTTGTTCACCGATCCCGAACAGGCCGCCGCTCGCGCGCATCCGGTCTTTGCCGCTCGGGGGGTGGAGCCATGAGCGGGCTGACACCGGACAGGCTGTCGCTGAACACGGCGACGCTCCGCGAGCAGTGGAACCTGGCGCAGTGCATCGAAGGCTGCGCGCGGCATGGCTTCGGAGGCATCGCGCCCTGGCGGGACAAGCTGCAAGAGATGGGAGTGTCCCAGGCCGCCCGCGCCATCCGCGATGCCGGGCTGCGTGTCTCGGGCCTGTGCCGCGGCGGATGGTTTACCGCCAGCGGTGCCGTCGATCAGGCCGTGATCGACGACAATCGACGCGCCGTGGACGAAGCGCTGGAGATCGGGGCCGAATGTCTGGTCATGGTGGTGGGCGGCCTGCCCACGGCAAGCCGCGACCTGCCGGCGGCCTGGAAACTCGTCGAGGAGGGGCTGGCCCGCACGCTGGATTACGGCCGCGAGACCGGCATGAAGATCGCCATCGAACCTCTGCACCCGATGTATGCGGGCGACCGCGCCTGCGTGAACACGATGCGCCAGGCTTTGGACATCTGCGACCGGCTGGGTCCGGGGATCGGCTGCGCGGTGGATGTCTATCACGTCTGGTGGGATCACGAGCTTGCGGGACAGATCGCTCGCGCCGGCAAGGACCGGGTCATGGCTTTCCATATCTGCGACTGGTTGGTGCCGACCCGCGATCTGCTGACCGACCGGGGCATGATGGGCGACGGGGTGATCGACATTCCGTATCTGCGCGGGCTGGTCGAGGCCGAGGGATTTGACGGGCTCAACGAGGTCGAGATCTTTTCGGCGCTCGATTGGTGGACGCGCGACCCCGATGAGGTGATGCAAACCATCATCGAGCGCGCCCGCACGGTGTGCTGAGCGGGCGGGCGTGGCACGCGCCCGCCGGTCGCGGCGGCACCTGTTTGCCGCGCAGGGGGCGCTCGGCTATATCAGCCCGATTGTGAGGACAAATTATCGCCGATGAAGACCGCAAGCCCGAAATCCCGAGAGGCGCGCCGCCCGCGCGATGCCGAACAAAGCCGCAATCTGATCCTTCAGGCGGCTCTGGAGGAATTTTCGACCTATGGGCATTCCGGCGCGCGGGTGGATCGGATCGCAGGCTCTGCCGGGGTCAGCAAGCCGTTGATCTATGACCATTTCGGCGACAAGGACGGGCTTTACGCGGCGGCGCTGAAGCAGGCCTATGTCCAGATCCGAGAGGGCGAGCGCGAACTCAAGCTGGACGATCTCGGTCCCGAAGACGCGATTCGCTCGCTGGTCCGGTTCACCATGGACCATTTCCGTGAAAAGCCCTGGTTCATCCGTATGCTGAACACGGAAAACCTGCTCGGCGGCGAGACGATCCGGCGGATGGAGGATGCGAAGGACGTCCAGTCGATCCTGGTCGAGCGGCTTCAGACGGTGCTGAAGCGCGGCGCGGCTTCGGGGGTGTTCCGCGACGATGTGGACCCGGTCGAATTCTACGTCTTCATCGCCTCGCTCTGCTATTTTCCGGTGTCGAATATCCACACGCTGCGGGTCGTCTTTGGACTGCCGATGGATGCCGATTGGCTGAACCGCCGCGCCGACGAGGCGGCGGAGATGGTTCTCGGCTATCTGCGCCCGCAAGACGGACGAAAGACGCGATGACGAAATGGGCCGCCGGTTCAGTCCCGGCGGCCCGTTCGTATCTGGCCTAGTCGAGCGGTTTCAGCCCGGCCTCGATCTGCGCACGGCGCGGCTCGAGGAAGGGGGGCAGGGACAGGCTTTCGCCCATCGTCTCGAAGGGTTCATCGACATCGAAGCCCGGCCCGTCCGTCGCGATCTCGAACAGATTGCCGCCCGGCTCGCGGAAATAGAGCGAGCGGAAATAATAGCGTTCAACCTCGCCCGAAGAGGGGATGCGGAACTGGTTCAGCCGCTCGGCCCATTGGTGGATCGTCCCGACATCCGGGGTGCGGAAGGCGACGTGATGCACCGCGCCCGCACCCTGCCGTGCCACCGGAAGCTCGGGCTGCACGGCGACATGCAGCTCTGCCGCGGGGCCGCCATCGCCCATCGCGTAGACATGCACCTGGCCAGCTCCGTCGGGGCTCGGATAATCCCGGATTTTCTGCATGTTCATCACGCGGGTCAGCACCGCCTCGGTCATCTCGAGATCCGGCACCGAAATGGTGATCGGGCCGAGTCCGCGGATCTGATGCTCGGCCGGGACCGGGCTGCGCTCCCACGGGTGGGCTTCGCCGGGCAGGTCAGCGGTCAGGCGGAAACGCTGCCCTTCAGGATCCTCGAAATCGAGACTCGCGCGGGTGTCGAGCGTGACGATCTTGCCCGTTGTCAATCCTTCGCCGCGCAGCCGCTCGGCCCAGTAATCGAGGCTGTCCTCATGCACGCGCAACCCGGTGCGGCTGATCGAGTTGGTGCCGCGCCGCTCCGGCCCGACGGGCCAGTCGAAAAAGGTCAGATCGGTGCCGGGGCTGCCTGCGCCATCGGCGAAGAACAGGTGATAGGCGGATGTGTCGTCCTGGTTGACGGTCTTCTTGACGCGCCGCAGCCCGAGCGTCTCGGTATAGAAGCGGTTATTCGCCGGGGCGTCGGCGGTGATTGCCGTCAGGTGGTGAATGCCGGTGAGATCCATGGTCGGCCTCCTTTCGTTGACATTGATATCGGGCGGCGCAGCCGGTCTCGCCAGTCGAAAGGATCCGAAAGCCGCGTTCGGCAATTGCGAACGCGCGCGGCGCTGATATGGTTGCGCCATGCGCTATTCCCTGGATGAGATCGACACATTTCTGACCGTGCTGGAACTGGGCACCGTGACCGCCGCGGCAGCCCGGCTGAACCTGTCGAAATCCGTGGTCAGCAAGCGTGTTTCCGATTTCGAGGCGACCATCGGCGCGGCGCTGTTCAGGCGCAATGCAGGGCGCATCACCCCGACCGAGGCGGCCCTGCGTCTTGCCGAACGGCTGCGCCCCGCCCTGACCGAGCTGGTCGCTGCCGCGGAAAGCGCCGCCTGGGACATGGACGGCGCCGCGCCGCTGCGCGGGACCCTGTCCATCGCCGCGCCGATGAGTTTCGGGACGATGTATCTGTCTCCGATCCTGGCCCGCTTCGCTGCCGCGCAGCCGGGGCTGGAATTGCGCATCGATTATGACGACCGCGCCCGCGATCTCTCGCGCGAGGGGTTCGACATGGGTCTGCGCATCGGCGAGGCGCGCGATGGCGCATTGATGGCGCGGAAACTTTGCGAGGACCGGCAGATCGTGGTGGCGAGCCCGGATTATCTCGACCGCAGGGGCCGCCCGGCAAGCCTCGCCGATCTTCGCGATCACGAGGTGCTCAGCTATACCCATCTGTCGGATGCGGCGATGTGGCAGTTCCGGCAGGGCGGGCGGATCGTCTCGCCCGAGGTTTCCAGCCGGATCACCGCCAATAACGGCGAAGCGATGCGCGACATGGCCGAGGCGGGGCTTGGCATCGCGATGCTGCCGGGGTTCATTCTGGCCGATGCCTTGCGGGCGGGCAGGCTGGTCCCGGTGCTGCCAGATCTTGAGACGCGCACCCTGCCGATCATGGCGGTCTGGCCGCCGGTCACGCCCATGCCGGCCAAGCTGCGGGCCATGATCGACCATCTGGCCGCTGAACTGGCCGGCGGCGCGCCGTGGCAGGTGGATCGGGGCCGTTAAGGCGTCTTGCAGCATGGCGCGTTGCGCCGACCGGGCGGTGCCGGCCCGGCTCAGATCCGCCGCATTGCCGCCTGCGCGACCACCGGCCCCGTCGCGACCCCGCCCGGTGCGCCGCCGGCGGGCTCGTCGGTGATCGCCATGGTGGCGTTGGCAACGAGGGTGCGCAGCTCTTCCGGAACCGGCATCGCCGCCTGACCGCCACGCGGCATCACCCCCAGCGAGATCGGCGCACGGTCGCCCTGGATGAGCCACAGCTCATAGTCGCGGCCCTCACCCGGGGCACGCCCGTCCATCGAGACGCGCATCTCGCCATTTTCGTCGTTATAAAGCGCGGTCAGCCGCACTTCGCTATCTTCCGAAACCATGTCCGAGACCCACATCTCGCCCGCGCCGTCGGGCTGGCGCGGCATCCCCAGCCAGAGCACCGAGGCGAGCGCCAGCGTCGCACCGACCGCGCCGATGGCGATCCACCGCCACAGCGCCGCGCCCGCGCGCGCGGGCAACGCGACGGCCTTGCCGAACAGCCGGGTTTCCACGCCCTGCCAGATCTGCTCACGCGGGGCCATGGGGCGGACCTCGTCGGCGAGCGGATCGAGATGCGATTCCCACCGCGCGACCTCTTCGGCGAGGGTCGGCTCGTCAAGAAGCCGCAGCCGGAACGCCTCGCGCTCGGCCAGGGGCAGCGTGCCGAGCACATACTCCCCTGCCGTGGCGATGTCGCGCGGATCGAGTTTCGGGTTGCCGTCGATCATTTGGTCAGACACTCCCTCAACTTGATCAGACTGCGGCGCAGCCAGCTTCGCATGGTGTTCAGCGGCACGTCATAACGTTCCGCCAGCTCGATGTAACTCTCCCCTTCTATATAGGCACGGCGCACCGCGTCGGCCCGGTCTGGTTCCAGCTTGGCCAGACAGGCCTCGATGCGCCGCCCTTCCGAACGGATCTCTGCGCTCTGCTCGGGGGTTGGCCCCTCGTCGGCGAGCGTCTCGGCCACGTCCAGATCGCCGCCGCCGGGTTTGCGCGCGCGCAGCTTGTCGATGGCATGGTTGCGCGCAACGGTGTTCATCCATGCCTGCGGGCTGGCGATTTGCGGCTGGTAGCGGTCGGCGCTATGCCAGATCTTTACAAACACATCCTGCAAAGCATCCTCGGCCTCTTCGCGGTTCTTGAGGATACGGAGGCAGATCGCGAAAAGTTTCGGCGCGGTCAGACGATACAGTTCAGCAAAGGCGGCACGATCGCGAAGCACGACACGACCCAGCAGATCCTTCAGCTCTGCATGGGGTGGCGTCATCGTCGGATCTCCGGCTTGTTCGGGGCAGGATGCACCGGGCGGGGGCAGGGTGCAACCCGCCCGATCGGCGCCCGGCGGGGCTGCGGACGGCACCCGTTTCAGGTCACGAAACCGTGAGCGTCGCAACAAAGCGTCGTCATCAAACGTCTAACTGAGACCATCAAAGGAGGTTATCATGAATTTCTTCAAGATCGGACTTACTGCTGCTTTCGCCATGACCGGCGTTGCAGCCATCGCCCAGACCAGCGACTCGACGGATGCGGAAATGCCCGCAACCGTCGCCGACATCGTCATGGAGTCGGAAGACCACACCACGCTCGAAACCGCGGTGACCACCGCCGAAATGGGCGAGGCACTGATGGGCGAAGGCCCGTTCACCGTCTTCGCGCCGACCGATGACGCTTTCGCCGCGCTGCCCGAGGGCACGCTGGACGAGGTGCTGATGGAAGAGAATCGCGACCAGCTTGTTCAGATCCTGGGTTGTCACGTTGTCGAAACCAAGGCGCTTGCCGCCGATGTCGCCCAGATGATCGAGGATGATGACGGTAGCCATGACGTCACCACGATGGGCAATTGCAGCCTGACGCTGACCCTGGATGGCGACATGGTCAAGATCAACGACGCCGTCACCGTGACCGCCGCCGACCTGGAAGCGGGCAATGGTGTCGTCCATGTCGTGGACGGCGTTCTGCTCCCCGCGAGCTGATCTCTGTCGATAGGATGACGGGCCGGGCGGGGGGTTCCTCCGCCCGGCCTGATTGCGCCGGTGCCGATGGCTTCGGCATTGGAATTTTCAGGCGCGGGAGTGCGGCGTGACCCAGAGCGGCAGAGACCGGATCGCGATCATCGGCAGCGGGATTTCGGGACTGGGCGCGGCCTGGCTGCTTGATCCCCATCACGATGTGACCTTGTTCGAGGCCGAGAACCGGCCCGGCGGACATGCCCGCACCGTGCGCGCCGAGGGGGTGGCTGTCGATACCGGCTTCATCGTCTGCAACCGGCGCACCTATCCGCTGTTCATTCCGATGCTGGAAAGACTGGGCGTCGCGCTCGAAATCAGCGACATGTCCTTCTCGGCCAGTTTCGGGGGCGGTCGTTACGAATATGGCACCCGCTCGACGCGCGCGCTGTTCGCGCAGCCCATGTGCCTGATGAGCGCCGGTCACTGGCGGCTGCTGCGCGATATCCTGCGCTTCTACCGTCACGCGCCCGCGCATCGCGCGTATCAGGGCAGCATCGGCGATCTGCTGAGCGGCTTGCGACTGGGCAACGAATTCCGCGACCGCTTCCTGTTGCCGATCTCGGGCGCGATCTGGTCCACCCCGACCGCCGATATGATGAATTTCCCGGCCGGGGCTTTCGTGCGTTTCTTCGACAATCACGGGCTTCTCTCGGTCAGCGGCCAGCCTCAGTGGCTGACCGTGACCGGAGGATCTCGCCGCTATGTGCAGGCGGTTCTGGACAGTCTGGGCCACACCGAGCTGCGCCTTTCGAGCCCGGTCCGCGCGGTGCGTCGCGACGGGCAGGGGGGCGTGATCATCGCCAGCCCGCGCGGCGAAGAGCGCTTTGACCGGGTGATCTTTGCCACCCACGCGCCGCAGGCGCTCTCGGCGCTTGCCGATCCCGATGCGGATGAGACAGCGATCCTCGGCGCGCTTCGCACTCAGCCGAACCGGATGGTGCTGCATTCCGACCCGCGGCTGATGCCGCGGCGGCGGCAGGCCTGGGCGTCGTGGAACTATGTGACCGGCGGGGATCTGCCCGCCACGGACCGCCCGATCAGCCTGTCCTATTGGATGAACCGGCTTCAGAACCTGAGAACGCCGCGTCCGCTCATTGTGACGCTGAACCCCGAGATCGAGCCGAAGCGGATCCATGACGAGACGATCTTCGCGCATCCGCAATTCGACAGCGCCGCCATTGCCGCCCAGGCGCGTCTGCCCGAGATCCAGGGCCGGGGTGGCGTCTATTACGCCGGGGCCTGGACACGTTACGGGTTTCACGAGGACGGGCTGCTTTCGGCGCTGCGCGTCGCGCAGGCGATGGGAATCGACTGGCCGCTCGGACCCGATCCCTGGGCGTTGCCGGGGCAGGGGGAGGTTGCCGGAGACCTCATCTCCGCGCCCGTGCAGGCGAGCGCGGCATGAGCACCGATCTCTGGGACGGGGCGCTGATCGACGTGACGATCTGGCATGCCCGCGCGGGCGATGTCTCGCGCCAGTTCCGCTATGGGGCCTGCTATGCAGCGCTGCCGCTCGGCCCGCTCGAGGCGGATCGTCTGCCGCTGCGCCCGGAGCGGGGCGGCATCTGGCGGATCAGGCGGCGCGATTACGGGCATCGCGACGGCGGCAGCTTCACGGCCTTCATGGATGAGCAACTCGTTCCGGTCGGGCTTGGCCATTGCAAGACCACGCTGGTGACCATGCCGCGCAGCCCGTTTCACGGCTTCAATCCGGTCAGCTTCTGGCTCGCGCGCGACGAGGACGGTCTGCGGGCCGTGCTGGCCGAAGTCTCGAACACCTTCGGCGAGCGGCATGTCTATCTGTGCCGCAATCCCGACAACGCGCCGATCACCCGCTCTCACAGGCTTTCGGGCGAGAAGCTGTTCCATGTCTCGCCCTTTCTGCCGCGCGACGGCCGTTATGTGTTTCGCTTCGATCCGGGACCGGGGCGCTTCGGGGCCTGGGTGGACTGGTTCGGGGCAGGCGGCGAGCTGCGGCTTCAGACCTCGATGACCGGCCCGGCCCGGACGCTCAGCCGCGCCAGCCTGCGCCGCAGCGCCTGGCGTCATGTCTTTCAGGCGCAGAAGGTCACCGGGCTGATCCATTGGCAGGCAGCGAAACTGTTTTCGCGCGGCATTCGTTACAGATCGAAACCGCCGCAACTCGACCGCACGCGGTCGGAGGCCACGCAGACAGAGGGGAAGAATGTTTGAACAGAAGATCCGTTCGGAGTTTTTACGCACATTGGACGGAATCCGCTGCGGACGTCTGACCCTCACCACGCCGGGTGGCGACGAAAAGATCTTCGAAGGCCCCGAGCCAGGGCCGGATGCGGCGCTGTTGATCCATGACTGGCGCACCGTGCCTGCCGTGGCGACCAGGGCGGATATCGGGCTGACCGAAGCCTATCGCGACGGATGGTGCGATACGCCCGACCTGACGGCGCTGCTGACGCTTGCGCTGATGAATGAAGAGGTGATGGACCGCTATATCTACGGCAAGCCGGTCCATGCCATGGCGATGCGGCTGCTTTACCTGTTCAACCGCAACACCCGAGCGGGCTCGCGGCGCAATATCTCGGCGCATTACGATCTGGGCAATGATTTCTACGGACTATGGCTGGACAAGACGATGACCTATTCCTCGGCGCTGTTCGCCGAGGGCGACGATCTGGAGACAGCGCAGCGGCGCAAATACGACCGGATCATCGACGGTCTGGGCGGTGGCTCGGGCCGGTTGCTGGAAATCGGCTGCGGCTGGGGCGGCTTCGCGGAACGCGCGCTGGAACGGGGCGATTTTGCGCCGAAGGGGCTGACGCTGTCGACCGAGCAGGCTGATTACGCGCGCGACCGGCTGGGACCGGGGGCAGAGATCGCCTTGCAGGATTATCGCGACGAAAAAGGGAAATACGATCATATCGTCTCGATCGAGATGTTCGAGGCGGTCGGCGAGAAATTCTGGCCGGTCTATTTCGGCAAGCTGGGCGACACGCTGTCCCGACAGGGCCGCGCGATGATCCAGACCATCACCGTTGCCGATCGCTATTTCGAGCGCTACCGGAAGAGCGGCGACATGATCCGCAGCTTCATCTTTCCCGGAGGCATGCTGCCCTCTCCCGGACGGTTCCGGGCAGAGGCAGAGCGCGCCGGATTGCGGGTCGAGGACAGTTTCGGCTTCGGTCGCGACTATGCCCGCACGCTGAGCGCGTGGCTGGAGCGCTTCGATGCGTGCCGGTCCGAGATCCTGCAAATGGGCTTTGACGAGTCGTTCATCCGGGTCTGGCGCTTCTATCTTGCCGCCTGCGTGGCCTCGTTCGAGGTCGGGCGCACCGACGTTCTGCAATACCGGCTGGCCCATGCCTGACGGCCCCGCCGCGCCCGACAGCCCAAGGGTTGCGGCGGGGAGGTTCGGTTCCGACGATCCGGGCCGACGCGACCTGGCGGCCTATGCCGTGTTGGCCCTGCCGCTCGCCTTCGGAGGTCTTCCTCTCTACATTCACGCGCCCGATTTTTTCGCTGCGGAGCGCGGCGTGCCGCTGACAGCACTCGGGCTTGCGCTGTTCTGGCTGCGGCTGCTGGATGCGGCGCTCGATCCGCTGGCGGGCTGGGCGGGGGATCGCTGGCCGCAGGCGCGGGGCGCGCTGATCGGGGTCGGGGCGGTTCTGCTGGGCGCGGGGGTCGCGGCGCTGTTTGCGCCCGCGCCGGTGCCTGTGCTGGCATGGTTCACCGTGACGCTGGCCGTGGCGAGCCTCGGGCATAGCCTGATCTCGGTCAACCTGCTGACCATTGGCGGGCTCTGGCGGCGCGATCCGGCGCAGAAATCCCGGATCAGCGCCGCGCGCGAGGGGTTCGGGCTGGCCGGGCTGATCCTGGCCGTAGTGCTGCCCTCGGCGCTTGCCCCGGTGATCGGGCGGCAGGCGGCGTTGCTGGTGCTGGCCGGGGTGCTGATCGTGACGCTTCTGGCCACGCTGCCGCTGTTCCGCCGCTGGCTGGAGACGGCGCGGCTCGAGGTTACGACGCCGCCCGATGCCCGCCCCGACTGGCGCGCGCTGCTGCCCTTCTATGCCATCGCTGCGATCGTGCTTCTGTCGGCGGCGTTCCCGGCGGCGCTGATCCTGATGCTGGTCCGTGATCTGCTGGGTGCCGAGGCGCTTGCCGGGCTGTTCCTGCTGGCCTATTTCGCCGCCGCCCTGCCGGGGGCCGCGATTGCGGGGCGGCTGGCCGGGCGTTTCGGTGCGGTGCCGGTCTGGACCGGGGCGCTGATCCTGTCGGTTGCGGGCTTCGCCTTCGCCCTGACGCTCGGCCCCGGCGACAACGCCGCTTTCTTCGCGATCTGCGTCGCCACCGGCTTCTGTTTCGGCGCCGATCTGGTGCTGCCGCCCGCGATCCTTTCGGACCGGATCGAGGCCACCCAGACCGGCGCTGCTGCCACCCGCGCCTATGCGGCGCTCGGCTTTCTCACCAAAGCGGCCCTCGCACTGGCGGGCGCGGTGGCGCTGCCGCTGCTGGAACTGGCCGGGTTCCGGCCGGCCGAGCCCAATGACACCGCTGCCCTGCGCGCGCTGCTGCTGCTTTACGCGGGGCTGCCGCTGCTGCTGCGGGGCGTTGCCGTCATTCTTCTCCTCTTCATTCACAAGCGAGGCGCGATATGAACGAACGCATCTGGATCATGGGCGCCTCGGAAGGCATCGGCGCGGCACTCGCGCAGGCCTGGGCGCAGCGCGGCGCGAAGCTGATCCTCTCGGCGCGGTCCGAGGACAAGCTGGCCGATCTGGCCACAACGCTGGGCGGGGCGGAAATCGTGCCCTGCGACGTCGCCGACCGCGACAGCCTGGGCCGCGCCGCCGAGACGATCCGCGCGGGCGGCCCGCTCGACCGGGCGGTGACGCTCGCCGCGCTCTATGATCCGGGCAAGGTGATGGAGATCGACGCCGATCGCGCGGCGCAGATCGTCACCGTCAACCTGACCGGCAGCTTCAACTTCGCCCGCAGCGCCGTGCCGCTGCTGAAAACCGGCGGGCAGCTTGCCCTGACCGGCTCGGTTGCGGGCTATATCGGCCTGCCGCAGGGCCAGATCTATTCCGCGACCAAGGCGGGGGTGACCAATCTGGCCGAGACGATGCGGGCCGAGCTGGCGCCGGATGTCGATATCCGCCTGATCAGCCCCGGTTTCGTCGATACGCGGCTGACCCAGAAGAATGATTTCGACATGCCCGCGATCATCCAGCCCGAAGAAGCCGCCCGGGCCATCGTCTCGGGGCTGGACCGGGGCGGGTTCGAGGTGCATTTCCCGCGCCGCCTGACCCTGTCGCTGAAGCTGATGCAGATGCTGCCCTATGCGCTTTCGCTGCGGCTGACCAGACGCCTCGTACGATGACACGGCGGCTGATCCTGATTCTCGGCGACCAGCTTTCGCGGCAGATCTCGTCGCTGAAAGGGGCCGAAAAGGCGCAGGACGTGATCCTCATGGCCGAGGTCGCCGCCGAGGCGGGCTATGCGGACCACCACAAGCAAAAGCTGGCACTCGTCTTTGCCGCGATGCGCCACCATGCAGGCGAACTTCGCGATGCGGGCTGGCGCGTCGATTACCGCGAGCTGCGCGAGGACGTTCCCGACCTGCGAACCGCCGTGGCCGAGGCGATCAGGGCGCATGACCCCGAAACCCTCGTCGTGACCGAGCCGGGAGAATACCGGCTGTGGGACGAGATGCAGGGCTGGGAAGAGGCGCTGAACCTGCCGGTGATGATCCGGGAGGATGAGCGGTTTCTCTGCGCGCATCAGGATTTCGCCGACTGGGCCGACGGCCGCAAGATCCTGCTGATGGAGCATTTCTACCGCGAGATGCGCAAGCGCACCGGGCTGCTGATGGACGGGGACAAGCCGGAGGGTGGCAAGTGGAATTACGATGCCGAGAACCGCAAGCCGGCCAGGGACGATCTGTTCCTGCCCGCACCGCCTGAAGGCGCGGATGACGATATCACCCGTGAGGTGCTGGCGATGGTCGAGGACCGTTTCCCCGATCATTTCGGCCGGTTGCGCCCCTTCCGCTGGCAGGTCACGCGCAAGGGGGCCGAGGCCGCGCGGGATCGCTTCATGACCGACGCGCTGCCGGATTTCGGGCGCTATCAGGACGCGATGCTGACCGATAAACCGTGGATGTATCATTCGGTGCTTGCGGCCTATCTGAATATCGGGCTGCTCGAACCGCTGGATCTCTGCGCGCGTGCCGAGGCAGAGTATCAGGCCGGGCGTGCACCGCTGAACGCCGTCGAGGGCTTCATCCGCCAGATCATCGGCTGGCGCGAGTATATTCGCGGCATCTACTGGCTGAAAATGCCGGATTACGCCGAGGTCAACGAACTCGGCGCTGATCGCCCGCTGCCGGATTTCTACTGGACCGGCGAGACCGAGATGCACTGCCTGGCGCAGGCCATCGGCCAGACCATCGAAACGGCCTATGCCCACCATATCCAGCGGCTGATGATTACCGGCACCTATGCCATGCTGATCGGTGCCGACCCGCAGCAGCTGCATCGCTGGTATCTGGGCGTCTATGCCGATGCCTATGAATGGGTCGAGCTGCCCAACACGATCGGCATGTCACAACATGCGGATGGCGGTCTGCTGGCGACGAAACCCTATGCGGCGAGCGCCAGCTATATCGACCGCATGTCGGATTACTGCGGCGATTGCGTCTATGATCCGAAGGCGAGGACGGGCGAGGGCGCCTGCCCGTGGAATGCGCTCTACTGGGATTTCATCGCCCGCCACGAGAAACGTTTCGGCGAAAACCATCGAATGCGGATGATGGTAGCGAGCTGGCACAGGAAATCCGCCAAGGACCAGCAGGCGCTGCGAAAGGCGGCGGCGGCGCATGTGAAGAGCCTGACGCCGTATCGCGGTTGATATGCGCGTGCGGCGTGGTAGATCTCGTGATCCGCGCTGATTGACGAGCCCGGCCTTCATGAAGCGGGCCTCGATCAGCCTGATCGGTCTGACCTGGTTCAGGGGCTGAGGGGACGGTGGGGCCGGAAAGACTGCGCAGGCGATGTCTGCGGTACATGCCTGCGCCCATCTCGGTTCTCATCAGCATGAAGAATAACCGAAAAATCCGGCCGCAGCCGCTTCGGGAGAACGCTTTTGTGGGGGCAAGTGGCGGAGCGAAAGGAGCGCCTGAAAACTCTGCTGGAAGTAGCGACCGGGATCTATTCTGAAATCGGCGAATCCAAGGAGGTTCTGTTCAACACCCGTGCTTGCGCGCATTTGCGCTGGCTCCAACCTTCACATGGAACTCCACGTCACCCACTCGAATTTCTTGCTTTTTTCCTGCCAAGGGGACTCGGCCATTACAGAAGCTTGAACCCGCTTAAAATGGTATCTCGTCATCTTCCTCAACTTTGCGGATGAAACTATTATTCCTTTTCAGCCAAGCCAATTGGTCGGGCGTCAAACCAGGCAGATCTTCATCTATGTACATCTCCTCCATCTCCCCAAGGTTTACAATTGAACTGGGGAGCTTGAGGTTGGGATTCGCCGAGAAATCAATGCGCTTCAAGTTTTTCAAGGTTCCAATTTTTTCCGACACATATTCAAGGTCGTTCATCCACGCGGTAAGCATTCGAAGGGAGGTGGCATTTTCAATACCATCTGGGATGATCTTGATATCATTGCCGCCTACCTTTAGCTCCTCCAGCCATGGCGTAAAAATGTGGCGCGGCAACTCGGTCAGCCCACAGTACTGCAAGTGCAGAAACTTAAGGTTTTTGGCACGTTGGATGCTCTCCGGTATCCTTTCCAGCTCAACCGAAAAGTTTTCGGGGTAGCCGCCCTTTCCAAAATAGAGGCATTCTAGCTTCGGCAGTAAGAACACCTCGTCAGGGATGTAAGTGATCGGGTTGGCCCGTCCGAAGAAGCCGACCTCTGCACTCAAGAGCCTGAGATCTTGAATCGCCTCAATATCTTCTTCAGAGATTGAAAGCGGATCACCCTTGGTAAAGCTGTTTGCGTAGCGATCAAACTGGGGAAGCCCGTGGCTGACGCCCCAATTAATGACCGAATAGACAATGAACGATGCCTCCTTTCTCCGCCAGACTTCGTACATGCAGTCGGCAATCATGTCATTCCGCGGACGCCCCTGGTCGCGCCCTGTTTTTGTGATATTTGAAAGCCGCTCCTTTACTAGCGCCATGGCCTTTGGATCGTACTCGACAGAATGAATGTCACTCACATCCATTCCTCGCGCCTTGCAGAGGGAGTATATTTCCCTACCATCCGACGAGTTTTTTTCGCTCGTGCTTTTCGCCCGTCCCATTGCAAAAAAGAACCTTACCACGAAGAAGAGGACGATTGCTCCAATAATTATTTCCATAGATCTTTCCGCATGGTTGATATGACCCCTCTCCAGAGGTCAATGACCTCTCCGTAGCCCGTGACCGGAGCCAAGAGGAGAGCTATCGTGGCTTTCGGCCCTGACTACTTTGCGATAAGCTGCTTCTTGGCATCACTCTGACGCGGCCGGCGAAAGCTGTCTCTACAGTGTTTCGGCAGCACGCTTGAAGTAGGCCAAGCTATCGTCAAAGTGATCCACCAGTTCGTTGTCACACATGGCAACAGCGATCACCCATCGTGACACGAGTGAATATCCAATATGCTCGATAGATTCGTCTCCGTCCTTGAGGCGAAGCTCTTCTTGTCGGCTGCAAGGACGTCGAGGAAAACCTTACGCTCCGGGAAAGATAGATCCTGGAAGTCCTTTTTCGTATATTCTCGATCAAAGAACGACAGCGCGTCATTTACACCTTTGCCGACCCGCGCCTGCTTTGAAAGCGGGGC
The DNA here is from genome assembly GCF_027912835.1 of Paracoccus sediminicola. Lineage (NCBI taxonomy): Bacteria > Pseudomonadati > Pseudomonadota > Alphaproteobacteria > Rhodobacterales > Paracoccaceae > Paracoccus > Paracoccus sediminicola. The sequence continues at coordinate 1,307,110 of NZ_CP115768.1, read as the reverse complement.
AACTCTCGCTACGGCGACTGTTTCATCAAACTCGCGCCGAATTGCAGTCTTCACCCGATCCTTGTCACTGTCTTTCTTTTTAAAGAGCCCGAACATGCTCAACCTGTCCCATTAAGATTTCTGATTGATTGCACCACGACGGTTAGCCGGTGTGCGTGTGACTTACTAGTCTCACATGACGTTGGCCGTGCCAACTGCGCCAGATCGTCTAGGTGCGTCACTCAGTAGGCGTCCAGATCGTCATCCCCAACGGCCCGCGCTTGGGCTCCAAAGTGATCGAGGTTGCGGGGAGACGCCGGACGGTAGGCCCGATCGAGCGCGTCGGTGGTGATGGCGGCGAACCCGCTCGGGACCCACCAGGCTGGCTAGAGTTTTCGCCGACCGCACAGACCCGCGTGGCTGCGTTTCGTCGGGGCGTGTCGAAGGCCGGGCAACTTCGGCACGCCCACCCCCGCCAATTCTTCTCGCTACTACTCGGTTGCGGCTGAACAGAACACGATCAAAGCAAATACAAAGCAGGAGCAAAGTGTCCGACCGAGACTTTCAAACGCATGATTCTAAAGGGAATCGTAGCCATCGGTTATTGCTGTGAATCCTATCGTAGTCCCGCGAAGTCGGAGGGAAAGCGATACGCAAAAACTCCGCTCAGTGGGCAGGGTCGAATGCCGGCCACCTGCCACGTTCCTCTGGGAATAGCGTCCGATACGCTTGCTTTCTCTCGCTCTCGCTGGGTGCGTTGACGGCACTGCGCGGCCGCGGCGCCTTTGCGCACAGCGCCTCAAGACACTGACTTGCCTCTCTTTTTCTTTCACGCCTTCGTCCTTCTGCAACCGCTGTGAGTTGTGAAGAAGGAGACGATGATGAAACCAACTTGCTTGAACCAGAAAGAACTGGCGGAGCGCTGGACCATTTCGCACCGCACCCTGGAGCGGTGGCGGTGGGCCGGCGAAGGACCTGTGTGCATGAAGATCGGAGGGCGCGTCGTCTACCGCATCGCCGATGTCGAGGCCTTCGAGCGCGACGTAATGAACGCGACGTCCGATCAGAGCGTCCCTGCCTACTGACCCCGGCCTCGTCCCCCGGACCTGGCGCACCGCTCCAAAGCTCTGATTTGCGACGCATTTCGATTGCGCCACATCCCCGGCTCGGCTAGCCTCGGCTTAGGCCCAGAAAATGGGCGCGCATAGTTAGGGTGCGCACTGCCCGAGCCGGGGAGCGTAATGGAAAACGACAGGTCGGAACTTCGCTGGGGCGTCGAGCAACGCCTTGAGTTCATCGAGTTCCGCCTGTTCTGGGAGGGACATTTGAACCGCAGCGATCTGATGGACCAGTTCGGGGTCTCGGTGAACCAGGCGTCTACCGACCTGAACCGCTACATTGGCTTCGCACCGGAGAACATGGTCTACGACAAGAGCGCGCGGACTTATGTCCGCGGCTCGGACTTCAAGGCGCAGTTCCTCGAGCCCGACGCGAGCCGCTACCTCGCGCAGCTACGCTCACTCTCTGACGGGATCCTCGACCGGGAGGACTCCTGGATAGCCAATCTTCCGCCCTACGCGTCCGCCCCGACGCCGGTGCGTGGCGTCGATCCGGTGACGCTTCGTTCCGTCGTCGGCGCCATCCGCCGGTCCGAGGCGATCGAGGTCAAGTACCAGTCCCTGTCCAGCCCCGAGCCGCGCTGGCGCTGGATCGCGCCCCATGCCATCGCGTTCGACGGCTTCCGCTGGCACACGCGAGCGTTCTGTCTGAACGACGAGTGCTTCAAGGACCTCCTGCTTTCTCGAATGCTCAGGATCCGAGGATCACGGGAGAACGACACGTCGGCAGACGACGACAACGAGTGGCATTCCGAGGTCACGCTCGAGGTCGCCCCTCACCCCGACCTCTCGGATGCGCAGGCAAAGGCCATAGCGCTCGATTACGGCATGCGAGGCGGCAAAGCGAGGATCAAGGTGCGACGCGCGCTCCTCTACTACGCGCTGAAGCGGTTGGGGCTCGATACGGATCCGGCGGCGCGGCGACCACAGGATCAGCAGGTCGTGCTTCTGAACCGCAAAGCCATCTTTGCCCAAGGCGGAGCAGCAAGTAGCTTCAAGGATCTGCCATGAAGGCCTTTGAATTTGACCATCATCTAATCGGATCCTATGAGCGTTTTTCGCGTTCTTTCAGCGCCATCCGTGCCGAAGATCTTCGTACAGAAATCGACGCGCAGTATGATGCTGGGCGATTTTGGCCGGACGCGCTCCTGTCGTTGAACCCGCGGTACCTCTCAGGCCCCACGGTGGACGATCTCGTCATGTCCGGCGACTTGGACGAAGGAACCGGCAGAGTGTTCCGCTTTGGCGAAAAACCTCTGCGGTTTCACAGACACCAGGCGGAGTCGATTGCTAAGGCGAAGTCGGGAAAAAGTTATGTTGTCACCACAGGCACGGGCTCTGGCAAATCGCTGTGCTTCTTCGTGCCGGTGGTTGATTCCATCATTCGGGCTCTGCGCGCCGGTAAGCCTCGAACAACCCGCGCGATCATCGTCTATCCAATGAATGCTCTGGCGAACAGCCAGATGAAGGAAATCGACAAGTTCATCGGACAGTCAGGGCTTCCGGACGCCCTGAAGCCAGTTGTCAAACGCTACACGGGGCAAGAAAGCCAAGAGGAACGTCAACGGATCGCGGCCAATCCGCCAGATATCCTGCTCACGAACTACATGATGGCGGAGCTCCTGCTGACCCGCCAAGACGACCTGGACGCTCAGGTGGTCAAGAACGCGACCGGTCTTGAATTCATCATCCTCGACGAACTCCATACCTATAGAGGGCGCCAAGGCGCGGATGTGGCGGTGCTCGTTCGGCGGCTGCGCGACCGCTGCTCCCCTGACAAGGCTCCGATCTGCATAGGCACATCGGCGACGATGGCGTCAGAAGGCACCGAAGAAAGCCGAGCGGTCGCCGTGGCCAAAGTTGCGACCAGACTTTTCGGCTCAGAGATCGGCCCAGATGCCGTAATTGACGAGTCCCTGCAACGGGCCACCGACGACAACATCACTCTCGCGCAAGCGACCGCCGCACTCGCTGACGCGGTGCGACAGCCTCTCCCGGCGAGCTTGGACGACGAGCAGCTCAGAAAACACCCGCTCGCGGTATGGGCGGAGCTTGCGCTCGGACTCGATGACGGCTTGGAGCTGAAACGAAAGAAGCCCATCCCCTTCGAGGACGCCGTCAGACGATTGGCCGACGACAGTGGGGTCGACGCGGAGCGTTGTCGGACACAGCTAGAAGGCTTCCTGACGCTGGTAAGCCTTCCCGCAGATCAGCGCGGTGGGACGGGGGACGGAGCGTTCCTGGCATTCAAATTGCACAGATTCATCTCCGGCGCTGGTGAGATCTTCACAACGCTTACGGACAAGCCGCGCACCGTTCTGTTCGAGGGCCAGCTCGAAGATCCCAATGCTCGGGGTAACCGGCTTTACCCAACACGCTTCTGCAGGAACTGCGGACACGAATACCACATCGTCACCGAGAGCGAGGATGACGGGCACATCAGGTTTCTTCCCCGCAATATCGACGATACGCCGCTGGAAACCGAAGACGACGATGATGTGGCGGGATATCTTTGCCCGGCTCCAGACAATGATCCTGATTTCGCCTTCGATGGCGACTTGAACGGCTACCCGGAGAGCTGGCTCGAAGAGCGCAACGGCATCGAGCGGCTGCGGTCCTATCGCAAGAAGCGCGTACCCATCTCCTATGTCGTGACGCCAGACGGTCGCCATGGCGCCGGCGGGAGAGAGTTCTGGTTCATCCCTGGAAAGTTTGCATTCTGCCTCTGCTGCAAGGACGAGCCTAACCAGGGGATGCGTGAGCGCAGTAAGCTGGCGGGCCTCTCTGGCGAAGGGAGGAGCTCCGCGACGACCCTTCTCGTGTCCAGTGCTCTCGAGTGGATGAACAAGCCGACGAGCGGTGTTCCAAAGACAAAGCGCAAGCTGCTAGGGTTTACGGACAATCGACAAGACGCGGCGCTTCAGTCCGGCCACTTCAACGATTTTCTGTTCGTGAGCCTTCTGCGTGGGGCCATTCTGCGGGCGATAATGGCAGCAGGCCCCGATGGGCTGACCGAGGATGAGTTCGGTCTCAGCGTCGTCAAGGCGCTCGGCTTCACGTCTGCAAACAAGGACGCGCGTGCTCATTGGATGCTCGACCCATCGGCTGGCGCTGTCATTCGGGAAGATGCCCAGCGCGCACTCGCAAAGGTTCTGGCTCACCGAGTGTGGACTGACCTCCGCAGGGGTTGGCGCTACACCAACCCCAGCCTCTCCGTTCTGAAGCTTCTCGATGTTGAGTTCGTCGGCGTCGCCGACATGGCATCAGACCGGGAAAGGCTGATGACAGTCCTGCCCGAGCTCGGCGATCAAGCAGAAGAGCAGAGAGCCCTGCTGCTTGCGAGCGTGCTGGGCGCAATGCTCGAAGGGCTGGCCGTCAGTACGGAAGCCCTGGATCTGACTGTTCTGGACGGTGTCGCGCAGAAATCACGTTCGCTGTTGCGCGCTCCGTGGGCGATAGATGCCAAGGAGAAACCGCGCGGACGGTCGTCGCTGCTTCTGCGTGCACCCGGAAAGAACGCCGTGGGTCTTCGTGAGGAACAGACCCTTCTTCGCGCCGGCCATAACTCGCGCATTGCGCGGCTAATCAACAAGAAGAGCGTGCTGGGCGCGAAGCTCGGGCGGGATCACTACATTGAGTTCTTCTCGCGCCTACTTGAGCTGCTCGCAGATGAGGGCTTGATCGTCCCGGTTGAGCTCGACGCTGATCTCGTAGGTTGGCGGCTGACGCCCTCCGCCGTCCGCCTTGTACCCGGGCCCGCGCTTTCCGACGAGAGCCAGCGGGGAAACAGATACTTCCACGATCTGTACGCATCGATTGCGGACGATCTGGCATCGGGTCACAGCGCCTATTGGGGGTTGGAGGGGCGCGAGCATACCGCGCAGGTTTCCCAAAGGCAGCGTGAATGGCGTGAGTGGCGGTTCAGGTACGAAGACGACGACCTCGAAAACCTCAGCACCTCCGAGTATCGGACCGAAATCAAGACCACCGGTGAATCCGACCAGTTCCTTCCAGCGCTGTTCTGCTCGCCGACCATGGAGCTTGGGGTCGACATCTCGGCGCTCAATGCAGTTTATCTCAGGAACGTCCCCCCGACGCCCGCCAACTACGCACAGCGTGCTGGCCGCTCGGGCCGGTCTGGCCAGGCAGCGGTTGTGGTGACGTACTGCGCATCGGGCTCTCCACACGACCAGTACTTCTTCGAGCGTCGCAATGACATGGTGGCGGGTGTCGTGCGGCCGCCTGCGCTGGACATCACGAACGAGGAACTGGTGCGTTCGCACCTGCATGCGGTCTGGCTTGCTGAGAGCCGTCTCGCTCTTAAACCGGATATCCCGGATATCCTCGACCTTGGTGGTGACCGATATCCGCTCAAGGAAGAGATCCTTACCACCATTTCCAAGTCCGATCTTGTCTCCCGCGCGCGCGCTCCGATGCATAGAGTACTCGAACAGATCCTGGCTGCCGACCAAGGGGCGCTACCTGTTTGGATGGAGGACCCGGAAGAGTTTGTACTTCATGTAGCAATGAACGCTCCGAAGGAATTCGACCGCGCGTTCGATCGCTGGCGTGAGCTCTACAATTCAGCGCGCACGCAGCTGGCCGAAGCCAACGCCCGTTCGGAAATCACAGGTCTCTCGGCCGGCGACCGCCGCAAGATCAAGGCGGCCCAGATGCAGGCCAGCGACCAGATTGCGATCCTCGAGCAAGGAAAGGCATCGAACGGATCAGACTTCTACTCGTATCGCTACCTCGCGACGGAGGGCTTCCTGCCCGGCTATAATTTCCCACGCCTGCCGCTCTACGCCTTCGTGCCGGGCGAGGGAAAGACCGGCTCGTTCCTCTCTCGCGCGCGCTTTCTTGCGATATCGGAATTTGGACCGCGAAGCCTGATCTACCACGAAGGTCGCGCCTACCGGGTAATGAAGGCAAAGCTACCTCCCGAGGTTCGCGAGGGCGACGGATCGGAGCTCGCGACCAAGGACATCTACATTTGCGCCAACTGCGGAGCCTGCCACGAAGGAGAGGTAGAGCGCTGCCATGGCTGCGACACACATATGGCCGGAGAGGTGCCCATCAAGCGCACGCTCCGCATCGACAATGTGGAAGCCGCACCTACTGAGCGCATCACCGCGAACGATGAAGAGCGCGTCCGGCAGGGCTTCGATATCCAGACCGTATTTTCGTGGCCGAAGAAGGACGATCAATTACAGGTCACGAACGCGGAATTCAAATGCGGCGAGACTTCTCTGCTCGCACTGCAGTACGCCAACAGCGCCGAGATTCGTCGTCTGAACAAGGGTCTGAAGCGCCGAAAGGACCAGACGGTCTTCGGCTTCAATATCGATCCCCGCACAGGCTACTGGGCAAAATCTGAGGACGAGGATGCGGAGACCGACGCTCCGCCCGATGTAGTCAAGCCAGTGCGGATCGTGCCGATCGTCAGGGACCGCAAGAACGCGCTTCTGTTCCGCTTCAAGAAACCGGAAGACTTCGACCCAAGCACGATCACCACCGTTCAGCATGCGCTCTTGCGGGGGATCGAGGTCGTCTACCAGCTTGAAGAAGGCGAGATCCTAAGCGAGCCGCTTCCAGCTCGCGACAACCGCCGCGCCATCCTTGCCTACGAAGCCACGGAGGGAGGGGCCGGTGTTCTTACGCGCCTGATGGATAAGCCAGAAGCGATCAGCGAGGTCGCGCGGACAACACTCGGGCTCATGCACTTCGAGAACATCGACGCGGCGGTCGCAAGCGGAGACGCTAGCCTGCTGACCGAGAAGGCCGACGATGCCTGCGTCAGAGGGTGCTACCGCTGCCTGTTGTCGTACTTCAACCAGCCGGACCATGAGCAGATCGACCGCGGCAGCGAGGAGGTTACCCAGCTGTTGGTTGACCTTGCGCGCGGCCGAACGGTCCTTGAGCGGCGGGCCGCGCCAGACGGCGCGTCGTCGCCGTGGCTGAAGGCATTTGAGGCTGCTGGTCTCCCGCAGGTCGACACCATCGGCCTCAGCTTCGCCGGCGCGGAAGCCGAATTCGTATGGCGCGGGCACTTTGTCGCCGCAACGAGCGAGGCGGTTTCCGCAGACATGGCCAATGAAGCCACCAACAAAGGCTGGGAACTCGTCGCTTTGCCATCATCAACCGAGGCCGGCGTCCCTGAGCAGCTAATTGATCTATTGAAAGGGTGAATATCGTGCTGAGTTTCTCACCTGGCGATTTGGTTCGGGCTCGCGGCCGAGAATGGGTGGCCCTCCCTGCGCCACGCGCGGGGGTTCTTGCGCTTCGGCCGCTGTCGGGAAACGAAAACGACATTGTTGTCCTGGATCCTACACTGGAAATCGCTTCGGTCGAAGCGGCGCGGTTCGACCTCCCCGAGGGCGCGCGCACTACTGTCCAAGCCAAGGCTGCGCTCTTGGCGGACGCACTGCGGCTCACACTTCGCCGCGGCGCCGGCCCGTTCCGATCTGCCGCGCAGCTCGCATTCGAACCTCGCACATATCAGCTTGTGCCACTGCTTATGGCACTCAGGCTCCAAGTGCCTCGGCTGCTGATCGCTGACGATGTCGGTATCGGCAAGACCATCGAAGCGGGCTTGATCCTGCGGGAGTTCATGGACCGCGGCGAAGTCGATGCATTCTCGGTTCTCTGCCCGCCCCACCTTGTGGATCAATGGATCATCGAGCTCAAGGATCGGTTCGGAATCGACGCTGTCGCGGTGACTTCCGGTACCGCGGCACGCCTCGAGAGAAATCTGCCGCTCGCGCAGACCCTCTTTGACGCTTATCCCTACACGGTTGTCAGCCTTGATTACATCAAGGCCGAGAAGCGCCGTGAGGGATTCGCCCGAGCCTGTCCCGACTTCGTGATCGTTGATGAAGCCCACGCTTGTGTCGGCACCCACAAAGGAAAGCAGCAGCGTTTCGAGTTGCTACAAGGGCTCGCGAAGGACGCGGAGCGCCGGTTCATCATGCTCACGGCCACACCGCATTCGGGCGACGAGGAAGCATTTGCGCGACTGCTCTCACTGATTGACCAGGATTTCGCCACGCTGGACTTCGAAAGCGCGAGATACCGAGAGCGCCTTGCAAGGCACTTTGTCCAGCGGCGTCGTGTGGACCTCGTCGAGGGCGATTGGCACGAGGACCGATCATTCCCGAAACACGAAACCACAGAGCATGCCTACCGGCTCTCGCCCGAGCACTTGGCGTTCCAGGAAGCCGTTCTGGACTATTGCCTCGAGGTGGTCTCGAAAGCGGGAGAGCAAAAGAGGGATCAGCGCCTCGCGTTCTGGGGCACCCTAGCTCTCATGCGCTGCGTCGGTTCCTCGCCCGCCGCGGCGTTGAGCGCGCTGAGAAATCGTGCTTCCAACGAAGCAGACCGTCTCGAACCGCAGATCTATGACGAAGACGGCGACGACGAAGATGCAGTGGACATCGAACCGAGCACGGCATTCTCGGATGATACCGCACTCCGTGCGCTCATTGATCAGGCTGGCGATCTCGTTGAAGCGAAAGATCCGAAGCTCGATGCCCTCGTCGGTGCGCTCAAGCCGCTGATCAAGAGCGGTGCCAACCCGGTCGTCTTCTGCCGGTACTTGGCCAGCGCCGAACACGTGAAGTCAGGCCTGCGGAGAGCTTTCCCAAAGCTGATCATCGAGTCAGTAACTGGTGAGCTGACCCCGGACGAACGCCGCGATCGTGTTGCCGAGATGGCGCTGGAAGGTGCGGAAGAAGGTGCGCAGAGAATCCTGGTGGCGACCGACTGCCTCTCGGAAGGCATCAACCTGCAGCAGCTTTTCGACACGGTCGTACATTACGATCTCTCGTGGAATCCGACCCGACACCAGCAGCGTGAAGGACGGGTGGACCGCTTCGGCCAGCCGGCCGAGCTGGTTCGCTCGATCATGATGTTCTCGCCGGACAGCGCCATCGATGGTGCCGTCCTCGATGTGATCCTGCGGAAAGCCGAGGAAATCAGGAAGGCAACCGGGGTGACGGTTCCGCTGCCCGACGAACGCGGGCCGGTCACAGACGCCCTGATGTCCGCAATGATGCTCCGCCGTGGTGGGCACAAGCAGCTGACTCTCGACCTTCGTCTCGAGGATGGCACGAAGGTCATGGAAGCGCGTTGGCGCGATGCCAGCGAGAACGAGAAGAAATCGCGTGCCAGGTTTGCCCAGAACGCGATGAAGCCCGATGAGGTTGCGCCGGAGTGGGACAAGGTCAGAAGCCTGCTCGGCTCGCCGGATGATACGAAGCTTTTCGTCGAGCGCGCGATGTCGCGGTTCGGTGTCCCGCTCGAGAAGAAACGGAACATCTACATCGCTCACGTTCACGCGCTACAGCAGACCCTGAAGGAGAAGCTTGAACAGCGCGGTCTCGAGAAATCCGTGAGGCTCGCAACCGCGGAGCCTGCTCCCTCTGGCACGTCGCTCTTGACGAGAACGCATCCGCTGACGGCCTCGCTCGCCGAGAGCCTTGTCGAGGCGTCACTGGATCAGGAGGCGCTTCCGGACCTCGGCATCGGCCGTGTCGGTGCGTGGCCGACAACAGCGGTCTCGGCGATGACGCGAGTTGCTCTGCTACGTGTCCGGTACAAGCTCACGATCCACGCCAGAAAGGAGCGGCTTCTTCTGGCCGAAGAAGCAGCGCTGGTTGCCCTCCAGGGCAAAGCCGTCGTGGCGGCCGGCGAAGACGTCCGAAATATGCTCAGCACGCCGGCCACTGCCGATCTCGCGACGATCGCACGAGATCGGATGATCAATGCTGCTAAGGCGGACCTGCCGGACCTGCTCGCTGGACCTTTGGCGGACTTCGTCAATCAGCGGGCAGCGGAACTCGTCGAAGATCATGCTCGCCTGCGTGCCGCAGCCGGCTCCATCTCCCGCGTCAGCGTCGAAGCGGTCCTTCCGCCCGACGTGATTGGCTTGTTCGGCCTCATGCCGGGCAAGGTGTGACAATGGCGCGCAAACCGATCTCCGACATGTCGGCATGGCCCTCGCTCAGCCTCGAGGGCAACCTGATCGCGCCGGCGATGATCGCCAAGATCGACCAGCGGGACGCACCGGAACAGTCGCGGGAGGACTATGCTGTCCGCAAGGGCCTCACGATCCGAGAGGAAATCTCGACGGCGTTCCGTGTCGGCCAATCCCACTTCGATGCCTTCGCGAAGCTCGACACGCCATCTCAAGACGCCACCCGCCGTTTCGTTGCCGGCTTCTTCAAGGAGACCTTCGGTTTTGACGACCTAACACCGGCCGATGCGCCGCTCGCCATGATCGCCAGCGGCAGGGTTCCGCTGGTCGTCGTGCCGCCGAGCGAGACGTTGGACCGCCGCAGCCCGACCCTGTCCATCGACCGTTCCCGCTCGCCGGCCTTCGCGATTCAGGACTACCTCAACGACACCGAGGAAGCGCTCTGGGGGATCGTCACCAACGGCACCCATCTTCGTCTCATGCGGGACAACGCGTCCCTGACGCGCCCCGCCTACATCGAAGCCGACCTCGCCCAGATCTTCTCGACCGAAGACATCGCGTCGTTTGCCGCGCTCTGGCTCATCATCCACCGGTCACGCTTCGGCGCCGCTGACACCCCGGCCACCGACTGCCCGCTCGAGCGATGGCGCGAGGCTGGCTCGCGCGAGGGCGAGGCCGCGCGCGACCGCCTGGCTGACCAGGTCCAGATCGCGCTCAAGGTGCTGGGCTCGGGCTTCCTCGAAGCCAACCCCGAACTCGCGGCCAAACTGAAATCCGGCGAGGTGAACCTCACCACCTGGTTCAACGAGCTCCTCCGCCTCGTCTACCGGCTGATCTTCCTGATGGTCGCCGAGGACCGGAACCTCCTCCACCCGACGAAGTCGAAAGCCGAGGCCCGCGCGCTCTACGCCGAGGGCTACAGCCTCGCCGCCCTGCGCAAGCAGTGCTACCGCGCCGCCACGTGGGACAAGCACCACGACCGCTACGAAGGCATCAAGATCGTCTTCCGCGCGCTCGCCCACGGGCAGGAGGCACTCGCCCTCCCGGCGCTCGGCGGTCTCTTTGCCGACGACCGTCTGCCCCACCTGGAAACCGCCCGCCTGCGCAACAAGGCCTTCATGGAGGCGCTCTATCGCCTCTCCTGGCTGTCGGACAAAACCGGCATGGTCCCCGTCAACTGGCGCGCGATGGAGACCGAAGAACTGGGCTCCGTCTACGAATCCCTCCTCGAACTCCAGCCGCAGCTGGGCGACGACGGCAAAACACTGCTCTTCGCCTCCGAGGCGGCCGAGCAAAAGGGAAACCAGCGCAAGACCACCGGCTCATACTACACTCCCGACAGCCTCGTTCAGGCGCTGCTCAACACCGCGCTCGACCCCGTGCTCGACAAGACCGAGGCTGAAGCGGACGATCCCGCCAAGGCGCTGCTGAAGCTTTCGGTCATCGACCCTGCCTGCGGCTCGGGCCACTTCCTGCTGGCCGCCGCCCGCCGCATCGCCACGCGGCTCGCGCGCATCCGGGCCGAGGGCACGCCCTCGCTCGCCGATTTCCGCCACGCGCTGCGCGATGTCGCGCGCTGCTGCATCCATGGGGTGGACCGCAACCCGATGGCGGTGGAGCTGACCAAGGTCGCGCTCTGGATCGAGACCGTGGACCCCGGCCTTCCCCTCGGCTTCTTCGATGCGCAGATCCGCTGCGGCGATGCGCTGCTGGGGGTGTTCGACCTGCAGGTGCTGCAGGACGGCATTCCCGATGCCGCCTACAAGCCGCTGACCGGCGACGACAAGGAAACCGCGAAATACTACCTCAAGGCCAATCGCGATGTGAAGGCGGGGCAAGGCGGGTTCGACTTCGGCACTGGTCAGGCAGCCATGCCGGCGATGAAGCCGCTGGCGTTGGATTTCTCGGGCTTCCGTGACCTGCCCGAGGATACGGTCGAGCAGATCGGCGCCAAGGCCAGGCGGTTCAAGGAACTGCGCAAGGGGCAGACCTTTGTCCGCGCCAAGGCGGCGGCGGACCTCTATGTGGCGGCCTTCCTGCTGCCCAAGGTTGGCGGCGCACCAGCGGGGGCTTCGGCCCGCACCGTGCCGACGACCGAGGAACTGTGGATGGCCCTCAATCAGGGGAAGATGCGCCAGGCGATGGTCGAAGCGCCCAAGGCCGCACGCAACGCCCGCGCCCTGCATTGGCCGCTTGAGTTCCCCGATCTGATGCAGCGCGGCGGCTTCGACGTGGTGCTGGGCAATCCGCCGTGGGACGTGGTGCAACTTTCAGAAGAGGAGTATTTCTCCACACGCATACCGGAGATTGGTGCACTTTCGGGTGCTGCACGAAAACACGCGATTTCTGAACTTCAGGCGACCAATTCCATCGCGTACGCCGAATACATCGCGGACAAACGCAACTTTGACGCGTCAAATGAATTTGCTCGGGAGAGTGGTAGATTCGAACTCTCCGCGCGAGGAAAGATTAATACCTATTCCTTGTTCGCTGAGCTGTTCGCAGGGCTCGCAAGGCGCCGAGCTGGAGTGATCGTTCCTACAGGCATAGCAACGGATGCAACTACTGCTCCCTTCTTTGCTTCGCTTGTCGAGGATCGTCGCCTTTCAAAGCTTGTCGATTTCGAGAACAAAAACGGCATCTTCACGTCAGTTCACCGCAGCTACAAATTTTGCCTGCTCACTATTGGCGCTGAGGAAGATGAGGCAGCCTTCTCGTTCTTCCTCTCTGACCCAAGTCAAATTAATGATATCGAAAGAAACTTTACTCTCTCGCCTGAGCAGATCAGCGCCATCAACCCAATAACCAAGAACGCCCCAATTTTTCGGGCTCGTGCAGACGCCGAGCTAGCAGCGAAGATGTTTGGCTTGGTCGCGAAGATTCCGCGCACCGAGGATTGGCTTATCCTAAATCAGAATGTGTTTACTTCGTCAAATTCAGACGACTTGGAACAGTTTCAGAATACCCCGGCATCCGCTGACACGATTGCAGTATTCCGTGGGACCTTTTTCAATCAATACTCCATAGACCCAATCCTCGGCATGCACTCGAATGAGGACATTCAGAGCGGAAATGTGGACGCATCAGACAAGTATGTTGATCGGAAATACTATGAGCAGAGAATAGCCAAGAAGTTTTTGAATCCAAAGTATCATCTCTCGATAAGGCGGATTGCGCGTGCAACTGACTCTAGAACGATGATTGCGGCGATCCTGCCCATGGTTGCAACAGACGACACGGCGTCGGTATTGAGCGTCCAAGGCAAAAAGGAAATTACCTCGGCAGTTCTAGCCAACCTTAATTCGATCTGCCTTGACTATACTTGTGGGTTCAAGATTGGCGGCACGGACATTCGAAAGCACAACTTTTCGCAGTTGCCGTTTCTTCCCCCAGCCTTCTACACCGAACCCCGCCTCGCCTTCATCACCCCGAAGGTGCTGGAACTCACCTACGCCTCGCACAGCCTCGCCCCCTTCGCCCGCGATCTGGGCTACGACGGCCCGCCCTTCGCCTGGGACGAGAACCGCCGCGCCCACCTGCGCGCCGATCTCGACGCCTTCTTTGCGCGCGCCTACGGCCTGACCCGCGATGAGCTGCGCTACATCCTCGACCCCGCCGACGTGAAGGGTCCCGACTACCCCTCAGAAACCTTCCGCGTCCTCAAGGAGAATGAAATCCGCCAACACGGCGAATACCGCACCCGCCGCCTCGTCCTCGCCGCGTGGGACCGCCTTGACGCCAACGGTGAATTCACGGCGATGGGGATGTGACCGATGCCGGCCATCGATCCCGTCGTCTACGGTCGAGTGGCCGATTTTATCCGCGGCGCGGTCCAATCGATCTTCGACTCGCGCTTCGACTGGACGCCGGACGCCGAGTCCATCCTCGTCCTGATGCGCGAGGGTGGCATGAAGCCCGAGCAGGAGCGACGCTTCCGCCCTTATTTCGACCTGTTCGTCGAGCAGGCCCGGCGAGGCGAGATCAGCGGTTTTACTCCGGGGGTCGAAGATGAGACCTTCGTCGATTACCCGCCGAAGTTCGATCTCGATGCACTGCTGACACCGCCTGCGTCGCCCGAAGCGCAGAACGACCTGTTCGACGGAGCCGGCACGAAAACTGAGGCCGAGCGCGCCCTGATCGACCAGTTGATCGCGGCGACAAAGCTCTATGACAGCAGCGAAGCGATCCACGAACTTTTCACCTTCACCATTCGCCTGCGCGAATTCGCCCCTTTCAACGCGATGCTGCTGCACATTCAGAAACCGGGCCTGACGCATGCCGCGACAGCGCATGACTGGTGGCAACGGTTCGGCCGCGTGCCGAAAAAGGGCGCACGGCCGCTCCTGGTGTTGCGCATGAAGGGGCCAGTCGACTTCGTGTTCGACGTGCAGGATACCGAGGGCAAGGACCTGCCGGTCGATGCGTTCTCCTTCCCGACCTTCGGCAATTTAAGCGACAACCGCTTCGCCGAGTTTATGCGGGCTATCAGCAAGGAGAAGATCGACCTCGTCCAGCTCGACGCAGGAGACGGCCAGGCGGGTTGGATCCGGCTGCTCGCCCGCGCGAAGAACGACAAGGGCAAGAACGTCTACCAGCTGGCCTACAACCGGAACCATGCCGCCCCGACGCGTTTCGTGACCGTCGCCCATGAGCTTGCGCACCTGTACCTCGGCCACCTCGGAGCCGACAACGGACGCCGCGTACCGGATCGGCGCGACACGCCTCACGAGCTAATGGAAGTGGAAGCCGAGATGGCAGCCTACCTGGTGGCGATGCGCAACGGGCTAGAGCCAAGGAGCGAGAGCTACCTGTCGAACTACAAGGGCGCCTTCGAGGATCTGAACCTCTACGCGGTGACCCGCACCGCGAACGCCGTGGAGACCGCGATGGGTCTTTCCGCCCAAAAACTCTGGAACGAGAAGGCGTAGGGCAATGATCGAGGCCCCCCAGTCCTTCATCACCCGCCAGGAATGCGACAAGCTCGCCTTCCAGAACGGCTTTCGCCGCACCAATGGCGAAGACGCGGGCTGGCGCCGCTATGGCTCCACCACCGCGCAAGGTGCGATCTGGCTGGCGCGGGGGGATGAGGGCTGGCTCCTGGCGCTGGACCACGCCGGCGTGATCGCCGAGATCGAGCTCGCGCCAACCGAGTTGCCCGGCCCCGGCCTTGCCCGCTATGCCTTTGCCGATCTCGGCGCGCTTTATGCGGTGATGCCGCGCCTCTACCAGCTGGCCGCGAGCCTGCCCGATGCGCCGCTCGAGATCTTCCGCGAAAAGGTGAAAACCCTGCCGCAAGCCACCGAGGCCGAGCGGCTGGTGGTGCGGCGGGTGGGCCAGGACATCTTTCGCGCCTCGCTAATGGACTACTGGCAAGGCCGCTGCCCTCTGTCCGGCATCGCCGACGCACCTCTTCTACGCGCCAGCCACATCATCCCGTGGAGGCTGTGTGACAGCGATGCCGAGCGGCTAAACGTGCATAACGGGCTGCTTCTGTCGGCGCTGTGGGACGCAGCCTTTGACAAGGGGCTGGTCAGTTTCGACGACGAGGGGCGGCCGATGTTCTCGCCCGGCCTCAGCGAAGGTGCCCGCGAGGCGCTGCGCTGGCAGGCCCCGATACCGCTCGGCTCCGAGCACCGCAAGCGGCTCACCTGGCACCGCGAGACGCTTTTTCAGCAAGATCAACAATAGGAAAGACCCTTGGCCACCCAACGCTATTCCGTCACCCCGCATCCGATCGAAACCCTGCTGACCTGGGTCAAATCCGGCGAGATCGCCATCCCCGAGATCCAACGCCCTTTCGTGTGGGACGCGACAAAGGTGCGGAACCTGCTGGATTCGCTCTATAATGGCTATCCGGTCGGCTACCTGATCGCTTGGCGAAACCCCACGGTGCGGCTGAAGGATGGAACGACCTCGTCGGGCAAGCGGATTCTGATCGACGGGCAGCAGCGGGTAACGGCCTTGATGGCGGCGCTGCTTGGTCAGGAAGTCATTGACAAGGATTACCGCACGCGGAGGATCCGGATCGCCTTCAACCCGCTTGAGCAGAAGTTCGAGGTGACGAACCCCGCGATCCAGAAGGATGCCACATGGATTGCCGATATTGCCGAGGTGTTTTCGCCCGAGGTCGGGTTGATCGGCGTGATGGACGATTATCTTGCCCGCAACCCCGAGGCAGACCGCAAAGAGATTTCGGGCATCCTGCAGCGCCTATGGCAGATCACGAACAACCATGTCGGGGTCATCGAACTGGCCGAACATCTGGATATCGAGACGGTGACCGAGATCTTCATCCGGGTAAACTCTACCGGCGCGCAGCTGAGCCAGGCGGATTTCGTCATGTCGAAAATCGCTGCAGACGAACGAAATGGTGGCAATCAGCTGCGCAAGGCGATTGACTATTTCTGCCATCTGGCCGTTTCCCCCGAAGCGATGCCGCGGATCGAGAAGAACGATACGGAATTCGTGAAATCCGAATATTTCCAAAAGATGCGTTGGCTGAGCAACGTCAACGACGATCTCTACGATCCGTCCTACACCGATATGCTGAGGGTTGCCTTCACCTCGGAGTTCGGACGCGGGAAACTGCAGGATCTGGTAGCGCTGTTATCCGGTCGCAACTTCGAGACCCGGGACTATGAAGAGGAGATCGCGGAGGCGTCGTTCGAACGTCTGAAAAAAGGAGTCTTCAACTTCATGAGCAAGACCCATTTCGACCGGTTGACGATGATCCTTCGCTCGGCAGGGTTCGTAACTTCAAATCTGATCCGTTCAAAAAACGCGGTCAATTCTGCGTACATCATCTACCTGCGCGGCCGGGCCGAAAAGATGGATGCTGCGGAACTTGAACGCCTTGTTCGGCGCTGGTACGTCATGTCTGTTCTTCGCGGGCGCTACTCAGGGAATGCTGAAAGTTCTTTCGACTACGACATTCGGCAAATCGAGATGCACGGGCTGGCAAAATATGCCAACGCCGTTATTCAATCTGAACTATCGGATGACTACTGGTCAGCCCTTCTGCCTCAGCAATTCAATTCCTCTGCATCCACAACGCCGTCCTTTGTGGCTTTCAAGGCGGCGCAAGCGAAGCTGGGGGATCTCGGTTTCTTGTCTAGGGATATAACAGTGCGAGACCTGCTATTGAACCGCAGCGATGTCCACCATGTTTTTCCCAAGAACTACCTGAAGGGGCGTGGATTTACGGCTGCTCGGTACAATCAGGTCGCAAATTTCGTAATTGCGCAAAGCGAGATCAATATTTCAATTGGCGACAAGTCGCCCGACGTCTATTTCTCTGAACTAGCCGATCAATGTTCCGGAGGATCGCAGCGGTATGGCGGTATTGCGGATATAGACGAGATGCGAGCCAACCTTGAAACCAATTGTGTTCCTGCCTCAGTGCTGAACGGTTCAATTCCGGATTACGATGACTTTCTGGAAGAGCGCCGGACGATGATGGCGGAAAAAATACACCTCTATTTCAAGTCCCTGTAATGGGGGCGCATTCGGAATTCTCAGACCTCCGCTACGTTTGGATTAGCAGCAGCTAAACCACCGCATGGCTGTTTGAAGTAGCTCCTCGTTTGTTCCGCTGGTCGCTTCCTTCAAGAAAGTATCGATTTCGTTCTGCGACAAGCCGCCATCCCGAGCTGCCTTAAGGCAAACGCCGATGACCATGAAAGCATTACCGTTTTGGTTGGACAGCTGAACATGTACGTCGGGATATTTGGGATTCATGGCCCCAGTGACGCTTAATTCTCATTTACTATCAAGTAGATAAACACCGCTTACGATTATGCCCTCGGTCACCCCACCTTCGTTCCCCAAAAAGATGTCTGGTCAGCGGCGAAGTAGCCGTCCGCGACACGGAAATACCCCTGCAACTCGATGGTATCGCCTGCGGTTAGCGGAACCATGGTCTGCAACCAGAGCGCTGTCGCCTCGGAGACATGCACCCCGCTGATCTCGCCCCGCGAGCCGCGGATCTCGATCGTGCCGTTCAGCACGAGCCGGCCGCTCATCCGCGCCGACGTGCTGGCGTTCATCTTGTAGAGCAGCGTGGCGCCGAAGAGGTAGGTGCCATCCGTGGGCGCCACGAAGCGATTGTTCGCGGCGTCGAAGGCCCCCTGGTCGTTGTAGTCGGTGTTGTTCAGGCCGATCTTCGTCCAGGCCCCGACGCCGACATAGTTGTCGTAGTTCGTGTAGGCCTTGAAGCGCGGGAGCCGTGGCTGGTCGACGATGCCGGTGGCGTTGTCGACGCTGAGCCCGTCGAAGAAGGTGCTGCCGTCGGCCGAGACCGCGAGGCGGAAGCGGTCCGAGCCGAAGAGCCCAACCAGCGCCTTGGTCACGAAGTTGGTCTGCAGGGTCAGACCGAGGTCGTCGCCCGCAGCCTCCTTGTTCATGGTGTAGAACAGATCGCCGGTGCCGCCCTCGGCAACGGTCTTCGCCGTCCAGAGCGCAGCATTCAGATTGGCCGAGAACGGGTTCGAGGCGTCCGCCGTGGTGCCGAGGTCCAGCAGCGCCATGTTCTGCAGCGCCGCGGGCGTCGTCCCGATCCAGCCCGCGCCGTTGTAGACCAGCAGCAGCCCCTCGTCCTCGACCCACGCCCGCCAGCCGGTCCGGGGCGGCAGGCGCAGCCAGGCTCCGTCCGTCCAGAGCGCCACGTTCAGGTCCCAGCCCGACCAGTCGCCAGTGGCGCCCGAGCCGACGATGTAGCGGTCGCCATCGGCTGGACTTGCGGGCGGCACGGTCAGATCCCGGTCGAGCACGGAGAGCTGGATGAGCCCGTCGAGGATCCGCAGCGCCTCGTTGTGAGTGACATGCTTCTGGGCCTGCGCCGCCAGGATGTAGGGCAGCAGCAGATGGGTCGTCGCGTCGGACATGGGAAAAGCCTCAGAAGAAGAGCGTGACGATCTTGGGAGCGCCCCGCCCGACTAGGGCGGAGAGCTGGGAGATGCGGACGTCGAGTGTGTCGGCGGGGCCGAGTGGCGCGCCCCAATCGGCGGTCTGGTCTGCGGCGGTGTAGACCGCGTTGGTGGTGGCGGTGCTCAGCACCCGCTTCACAGTTGCGCCGTCGAGGATCTCGACCTCGTAGGCTTCCAGTTCTTCTCCCAGCGACACCTCGAGCCCGCCCCAGCTGTCAGCCGCTAGCGCACGCGACCGGCGCGTCCAGCGGATGGTGAGGTCCCCGGAAGTGCGCGGCCTGCGCCACGGCTGTTCGACATGGGTGACGGAAAACGGCCGCAGCCCGACGCCCGCTGGCGTGAAGGCCTGCGCGACATAGGTCTCGTCGGCCACCGGGCGGCTCGCGGGCCCGATGCGCCAGTTCCACGGGATGCCGAGATCGGCCTCGGCGATCGGCAGCGATGCGATGCTGTCGTCGAGCACCAAAACCCGCGCGCCGGCGGGCGCGGGATTGCCCATGTCGCCTTCCGTGCCGCGCTGGCCGCGCAGGAGTCGGGTCAGGCGATACCGACCCGGCGCCAGCAACTCGGCCGCACCTGCCTGCACGATTTCCCAGACGCCGGGCGCGCTCTCGATGGCGAGCGCATTGGCGCCGCCGAACAGGGTCAGGTCCGTCACGCTTTCAAGCGTGCCGGTGCGCAGATCGACGATCAGCGCTTTGCCGAGGTCGAAGCGCAACGTCGGCCCTGCGTACAAGTCCGAGACCAGAGTGCCGATCCGCGCCCGCGTCCCGCAGCTCGTGAGCAGTTCGAAGCCGTCCATCGAGGGGCTGCGGAACACCGCGATCTCGCCGGGCTAAGGGACGCCATGCGCCACTGCAAAGGGCCGGTGCGCCGGCTGGTCCTCGGTCAGCTGCGGCAGGTCGAGCAGCACCGCCTCGGGTGCGCCGAAGACGACGGCCTGCGACAGCGCCGAAGGCCGCGGCGCACCGGGCGGGAAGTCGTAAGCTTCCCGGTCCTCGCGGACCGCCTCGATACCGCGCGCATCGGCATCGGCGATGGAAATGAACCGCAGTGGGACGGCGTGGCGGTCATGGACAAACGACACGACATCAGCCGGGTCGAGCGCGAGGCACGACGGCGGCAGACGGAAGACCGCGCTCTCGCGACCGGTCCAGGCCTCCATCAGCGCGCGGCGGCAACGCCGTTCGGCTTCCTCGGGCGGGACCGCCATCGGGAAAGACTCGGACGCGATGCGCGTCGTGTCGACGGTGATGCGACGGGCCTCGACCTGCGCGGCCTCGTAATCCTCGTCGGCGCGAGCCACCTGCCATTTCAGGGCCTGCGGCAGTTCGGTCTCCTGGCCGCGCGTCAGCTCCAGCACGTCGCCCTCGCGGGCGGCCACCAGATCGTCGGGGCTCACACTCGCAACGGCAGCGCGCCCGCGCATGACGAAACGGATCACGCCTTCGGTCTCGACGGCGTCGAATCCGAAGTGGCGGGCGAGCGTGGTGATGGACGCACGCGGGGACTCGAGTGTGCCGATGGCGTAGCCCTCGACCGCGCCCCACAGGCCGGTGACATCGACGCGATCCTCGGGCAGCCCGGCGCGCAGGCAGAGATGTCGGACCAATGCGGCCAGCGACACGGCCCCGAGCCGTCCGGCCAGCCAGTGGCCCAGGCGCCAGTTGCCGCCGTCCGTCCAGACATCGGTCAGCGCCGGAAAGAACTGGTACGGCCGCGCATCCCAGGTCCAGGCGGCACATTCGGCGACATGCACCATGCGGCCGCCGTAGACCGAGGACAGCGGGTTGTTCGCGGCCTCTCCCCAGAAGAGGTAGGTCGCCTCGAGATAGGCGCGCTGGATCGCATCGCCCCGCCAGCCGCGGGAGAAGTAGGGCACGAAGCTCTCCGACGACTTCGGGTCGAAGAAGACGTTGGGCTGGTTCGTACCGCGGTCGATGGCCGGGCATCCGAGCTCGGTGAACCAGACCGGCTTGGACTCCGGCGCCCACGCGGTCGGCGTCCCGCTCTCCACCCCGCCTGGGCGGTCGTAATGCGCGTTCGACCACCAGGCGCGCAGATCCTTGTAGCGGAAGACCCATGGCTTGCCGGCGGCGCCATCAGTGATCGCGGTCCGGACCTGCGCGGAGCGATCGGCCGCGCTGGCGTAGAACCAGTCGAAGCCTTCTCCACCCGCGATGTTCGCCTGCAGGTAGGCCCGGTCGTAGATCGCGGGCCAGCCCTCGGTCGCGTCCGCATGTTCGAAGCCGTCGCGCCAGTCCGACAGCGGCATGTAGTTGTCGATCCCGACAAAATCGATCTCCGGGTCCGCCCAGAGCGGATCGAGATGAAAGTACACATCGCCGCTGCCGTCGCCCGGCTGATGCCCGAAGTATTCCGACCAGTCGGCCGCATAGCCGATCTTCGTCCCCGAACCGAGGATCGCGCGGACATCCGCGAGCAGGTCCCGATAGGCCTGCACCGCCGGATAGGTGCTGGCGCCCGAGCGGATCGTCGTCAGCCCCGGCATCTCGGAGCCGATCAGGAAAGCATCGACCCCGCCCGCCGCCGCGCAGAGATGGGCGTAGTGCAGCACCATGCGCCGCAGACCCCAGTCGCCGGGCGTGCCGGTCCAGCTGACGCTCTCGCCGGTGACGCTGATGCTCGCAGGCGTGGCCGCGCCGAACAGCGCCGCGACCTGGCTTGCGGCCGTGGCGGTCTTGTCCACGGTCCCGGCGAAACCTGCCGCCGGAGAACAGGTGATCCGTCCGCGCCAGGGGAACGCGGGCTGACCGGTCTCGGCGGCGTTGTCGGAATACGGGTTCGGCAGGGTGTTGCCAGGCGGCACATCCATGAGGATGAACGGGTAGAAGGTCAAGCGCAGCCCGCGCGCCTTCATCTCCTGGATGGCCTGCACCACCGCGAAGTCGGACGGCGTGCCGCCAAAGACTGGCCGATCCTGATCGTCGCGGCTGACGAGGAAAGCGCTTGCGCGGCTCACGCCGTTCACCGACCAGCTGGCGGGCGTGGTGGATTTGGCCGACACCTCGACGCCCGGCCGCACCTTGCAGGAGCCCGCCCGAAGATCGTAGCCGAACCACGCCACCACGAGGCTGACGCTCTCGACCGCCGGGGCCATCGCCTGCAGCCGGTCGAGGGCTTCGACCATGTCGGTGGAGTCGGCGAGCGCATTCAGGTTCTCGGGCACCGTCGCGCCGCCATCGGTCTTGCGGATCGCCTGCGTCGCATAGGTGAACTCGCCCGAGGCCGGGATCATGGTGACGGCGCGGGTCAGTCCCTCGGCGGTGTCGGGATCGGCCAGCGGCCGGAACACCTCGAAGGACAGCTGCGGCAGGCGGTTGCCGTAAGTCGAGAGCGCCAGCTCCTCGAAGACCACATAGGCCGTGCCGCGATAGACGGGCGTGCTGGCCGCGCCCATCTTCGCGGCAATGAACGGATCGGGGCTCTGCGCCTCGTCGCCGGGATACCAGCGCCAGGTGACGCCGGAGAGGTCCACCGGCTTGCCGTCGGCCCAGATGCGGCCGATGCCGGTGATCGACCCCTCGCAGAGCGCTACGGCGAAGCTGGCGTAGTAGAGATACTCGGTGGTCTTGACCTTGCCGCCCCCGCCGCCCTTGCCGCCGCCCTGCGTGGTGGTCTTGGTCTCCTCGCGGAAATCCGTCGCCCAGATGATGTTGCCGCCCATCCGCATGCGACCGTAGAGCCGCGGGATGACCGCGCCTTCAGTGGCCGAGGTGATGCGCAGCGTGTCGAGCCGCGCGCCCTCGATGCGCTGGGTCGGGGCCAGCGACGAGATGATCCAGCTGTCCACGACCGAGCCGATGCTGGAGCCGATGAAGCCGCCGATGGTCGCAGCGCTGACACCGAGGATCGCCCCGCCGATCGAACCGCCAATGGCGGCGCCGGCCGCGCCGAGAACAAGGGTGGCCATTTCGGGGTCTCAGCGTTGCGGGAACAGGAAGGCGAAGGCTGTGCGCCGCCGCCAGGCGTAGGTGAGCGGTTCCTCGATCACGCCGAGCCGCTCATAGGCGTGGAGGAAGAAGTCGGGGGCCGTCAGGATCCCGACATGCTTGGCGATGGCACGGGGCTTCATGCGGAAGAGGACCAGCGCCCCGGGAGCAGCCTCGTCGGGCGCCACCTCGATCATCATGCGCCGCGCTCCCTCGGCCAGGACCTCGCGCGGGCCGGTCTCGCCCCAGTCGCGGCTGTAGGGCGGGATTGGGAACGGCTCGGGGCCGACGACCTCGCGCCAGACGCCCCGCGCGAGCCCGAGGCAGTCGCAGCCGATACCCCTGAGGCTCGCCTGGTCGTGATACGGCGTGCCGAGCCAGGAGCGCGCAATGGTGATGACGCGCTGAGGATCAGTGGCGTTCACAGCACCGACCCCTCGTGCCCGCCGTCCTTCGTCGCATAGCGCAGGATGGTGTCTTGGCCGGGTATGTGCGGAAAGCCGCGGAAGTTGGCGGTGTTGGCGAACTTGGCGCCGCAGGTCTCGATCCGCTTGTCGCAGCCGGCCCGGATCGTGAAGCCGTCGCCCTCGGCGATGGCGCGCACCGGTGCTTCGAGCAGGGTTAGCACCGCGATGCCGTCCGACACGTCATGGCCCAGCACTTCCGCGCGACGCCCCGCGTTCGCACCGCTGGACCACTCGATGGTGCCGAAGGTGAACCAGCCGGAGGTGAAGCCGCCGAGACCTGAGGCGGTGAAGGCCCGGTCGCGCAGGAGATCGATGACGGCGCCCGCGCCCTTGTAGGCCGGATCCTCGAGATTGACGGCGCAGCGCGCGTCACCTAGCACGGCATCGCAGGTCGCCTGGAAGGTCCGCCCCACCGTCTGACCGAGCACATGCGCGAGCGAACGCACCTCGGCGACGAAAGCCAAGCGCCCGCGCCGGATCTGACCAATGGCGCCCCGGCGCATCAGCACGCGTTGTCCAGTGTCCGCCCAGTTCACCCGCCAGACCTCGACCTCAGCGTTGTCCCAGCGGCCGTCGAGGATGTCGGTCTCGGTGATCCGGTCCGAGGTCAGCACGCCCTCCGCGTCCTGCGCATCCACCGAAAGGTCCGAGCCAGAGCGGACCTCGGAGGCGGTCAACCCGCTCTCGGGCTCGAAGTCCGTGCCGTCGAAACTCAGCGTCCGGTCGTGGTCGGTGAAACCGAAGGTGACGCCGTCGGCCCGAGTGATCCGCCAGCACCAGGCTAGCGTCGTCGTGCCCTCGTCGAGATGGGCCTGCAGGGCGGGCGAGAGGGATTTCATCGGCAGGTTCCCGTCATGCGGTCGTCGAGATCGGCAATCCAGTCCACCCATGCAGGCGGCACGGTGGCGACGGTTTCGGCAGGCGGTCGGGCAAGCCGCGCCTCCGCGTAAGCTATGCGGCCAGCGTCACCAGCGACCATCGTTGCGGCGCAGCCGGCCAGCAGGATCGCCAGCGCCGCGGCCATCGCGAACCGCATCCCGACCGCGCTCGACACGCTTGTTCTTGTCTTCCATCGCATCGCGTTCCGCCTCCCGTTTGCCTGCGCGTTCCCCTTCGACGCGGCCCCAGAGCCGGCCGAGGACGACGCCCCCGATTGCGCCGAAAGCCGCGACCAGCCAGATCAGGAGATCAGCCATCGTCCGGCTCCCCGCGCGCGGCGGCGGCGCAGAGGGCTGCGACGAAGACGCCGAGGAAGCCGCCCAAGACCAAGCCTGCGAGGAACTCAAGCATCGCCGCGGAACCCGCGCTCGATCCTGTCGCGCAGGCCGATCAGGCCCAGACCGAGGAACATGAGCCCTGCGGGCGAGGCGTCGCCCGAGCCGGCGAGCAGCGCGACGAAGCGGGCGAGTTCCCCGAGCGGCCCGGTGGCGGGCAGAGCGAGAGAGGCGATGCCGGTGAGCATGGCGAGCAGACCCGCCCACCAGGTCATGGAGTTGGGGCGAACGTAGCGCATGGGATCAGGCCCTCTGGATCAGGGTGGAGAAGAAGGCGGCAAGCCGGGCGAGCCAGCCGGTCGGCGCTGTGGGTGAAGGGTCGAGGACGGGCGCTGTCGGTGACAACCCGCGAGCCAAGGCCAGCGCCTCATCCTCGGTCAGGCGACGGATCGGCCGTGAGAAGTCCACGCGGCCTGTGCGATCTACGGACCAGACCGGGATCGTGCCGCCAGGATAGCGGCCATGCCGGAACAGATCGCGCTCGGCCTCCCGGCGGGGAATGATCGAGGCCGGTCTCCGCCAGTTGAGAAACGTGCCGGCGGCTGCAACGCGATTGCCGGCATTGAGGTGCCGGGTGAGCGCGGCCTTCGCGATGCCGCCGGTGTTGTAGTGAAAGCTGACCAGCGCATCGAACTCGTGCGGCGCCAATGGCACCTTCACGGCGCGCAGGACGGCAGCCTCATATTGTGCGAGGTCGGCGCGGAAGACCCGGAACGCCTCGCGTATCCCGGCGTCGAGATCGGCGGGCATGCCCCGCGGCATCGTGGCCGGATCGGGTGGCCCGGCCGCGTCCGTGTGGCCGATGCCGAAGGTCCAGACCTGTTTCACATCGAGATAGGGTCCGGGCACGAGTCCTTCGTGCCAGACGAGGGCCAGCAGGCCCCGGTCGGTCATGTGCATGGGATTACCGGAGAAGCGAGAGGATCAGGATCAGAGAGGCGACGGCGAGGCCGACCGCCAGGCGGTGGCGGAAGGCCTGCCGGGGATCGGCGGGGTCGCAGCGGAGCGAGCGCGCGAGGCGGAGAAGGTCATTCATCGCCACCGCCTTCGTTGGCGCGGCGCAGGCGGGCCAGCAGCATCTCGATGAAGGCCGGACCGAAGACGCCGACGAGATAGGCGGCCGAGCCTGCCGCCCCGCCCGCCGGGATCGCCTCGGGCGGTAGGCTGAGCCAGGCGGTGATCACGGCCATGGAGAGGCTGCCCATCCCGGCTGCGATCAGCCCGCCGAGCAGGATGTGCCGGAGCGCATCGCGCAGCCGCATCTTCGTGGTCAGCGCGTTCGTTGCCCCGCCGAGCGCGCCCCAGGCGGCGAGGATCACGGCGGTCGAGGCCGCGAGCTCGCGCAGCACGGCGGCGACGAAGCTGCCGGTGTCATTCATCGCCGGATCTCCAGAAGCGGAATTGAGGTGATCGAGCCGAGCCGCTCGAGGTCGAGCGTCACGTCGAGCGAGTCGGTGTCGAAACGGACTGGCACGTCGAACTCGAAGCCCGCGGTGACGGCGACGCCCTCAGCGGGCGCGCCATCGAACGTCACGACGCCGGTGGTCGTGTCGACGGACCAGCCGCCGAGCTGTTCCGCGCCATCGAGCGCGACGCGCACCGTGCCGGCGACCGGCTTTGTGATCGTCAGAGTCCAGGTCTGGCTGCCCGAGGCGTAGCGCTTTACCAGCTGGAAGGCGGTCGTCGCGCCGTCGCCGGTGCCGAGCGCCTGGTCGGTTGGCGATGGCGTGCCCGAGGGCAGGCAGGACTTGTGGTCGCCCCAGTCCTTGAACCGGAAGCCATGTAGGCGCCCATTCCGCGCCTCGAAGAAGGCGACCACCGTCGCCAGATCGTCCACGTGGCGGATGCCGTAGGCGACATCGTAGCGGCGTCGCGAGTTGGCCCAGCTTGCGTTGCGCTCCTCGTCGCCAGAGGCGAGCTCGACGATCTGGGTGCGCCGCTCGGGCCCGCCCCGTGCGCCACGGCTGATGTTGTCGGGAAACCGGACCTCGTGGAACGCCATCAAGTCTCTCCTTGGTTCGTGCTCTGGCCCCCGCAACCGGTTTCCACTTGCGGGGTCGCACTCACATGCCCCTCCGCCCGAGCGAGACTGCGCGGGCGATGTCGGCCGCCACTTGCGTGCGGGACTGCCGGAAGCTCTCGGCGTCGCGGGCCATGATGGTGACGTTGACACCGCCGCCCGCGCCGTAGGCCTGCGCCTCCCGCCGTGACAGAACCCGCTCGCCGCGCTGGAGGATCGCTGGCACCTCGTCGTGGCGAAGTCCTGCCATGCCGCCAGCATGCATCCGTGGCGCGGCGGCAAAGGCCATGGCCGGGACCATCCGCGAGGGTCCAGCCGATCCGACCATCCCGCCTGCGTGCAGGACGTTGGCGAAGATGCCGCCCGCACCGGAGAACACGCCGGAGAGTGCATTGGCGATCGGCCCGAGGATGAACCGCCGCGCCGCGAGCTGGGCGAGATCGGCCAGCAGCGAGGTGACCAAGTCGCGGAAGTTCAGCTTGCCGGTCTTCACGAACTGGCCCACGGCGTTCTCGGCGGACTGGAAGGCGCCGACGAGGCTCTGGCCGATGTCGCCGCCGATCTGACGCGCCTTGCTGGCATAGTCGGAGAGTGCCGCCGTGACCGCCTGCCAGCCCGCGACGGCTGTCTCACCGTTGGGCTCTGCAGCAACGGCAGCAGCACCCGCCGCAGCGCCGGCATCGGTGGCCACCTGTCTTGCACCATCGAGCGCGGCCTCGAAGCGCTCTGCCGCAGCTGCGGCGTCGGCGAGCGCGTCGGCGCCGTCCTCGTCGGTTCCCCGCACGGCATCGCTGAGCGCCTGCCAGCTTTCCAGCGGGGCACGGGTCCCCTCGGCCAGATCGCGCGCGGCGCCGCGATAGAGATTGGCGGACTCGAGCGCGCGGTTGGCCGCGTCCGTCAGTCCGAGGTCTGGTGCGGTGAGTGGGTTGTCCTCGAAGGCGCGGTCGAAAGCCGCCTGAGCGGCGGTGGTCGCGGCCGTCGCCGCACCCTCGAAGCGGTTCTCGATCTCGCCGAGGTCGAGGTCGGGCACCAGCGAGATGCGCCGCTCGGACCCGAGGGCTTCGAGCCCCTGATTGATGCCGCAGATGAAGCCGTTGATGCGCAAGACCACGCCGTTCAGCATCGCCTCGACGCCATCGACGAGGCTGTTGGCGGCCTGGAACGCCAGATCGCCGATGGCTGCGGGCAGCACGCCCCAGATCGCCTTGATCGCCTCGTAGGCGCCCTCGAACGTGTTCGCCGCCGCATTCCCGAAACCGACCACGCTCTCGATGGCGCTCTGCATGGCCGACGCAGCGTCCGCCTTCAGGTCGAAGAACATCGCCGTGGCGGCCGCGCCCGCCGCCGCCGCGCCCATGCGGATCTGCTCCCAGACCTCGACCGCGAGGTCCTTCAGGAGGGACATCGCTTCGCCGAAGCCGCCCGCACCGGAGACGAGGCGCGTGAACTGGTAGACGAGCTCGCCCGCGCCGACGATCAGCGCGCCGATGCCGGTGCGGATCAGCGCGCCGCGCAGGACGACGAGCGCCGTGGCTAGGCCGCGCACTGACAGTGCAGCAGCGGCCATGCCAGCGCCCCAGCGGCCCGCGAGGAACGCGGCGAAGGTGGCGGCGTAGGTGGTCAGGCGGCCGATGTTATCGAAGAGACTGCGGATCGCGATGCCGAGCGGCCCGGTGCGGCTCGCCAGCGCCGCCATGGCATCGGCGACGGCTTCCAGCGCAGGCGCTGCGGCGACCGCAAGCTGGTTTGACAGACCGCGCCAGATTAGCCCCAGCCGGGAGATGGCGTCGTTCGTCCGCTCGATCTGGTCGGCATCCTGCTCCGAGACGACAACCCCGAAGGCGCGCACGTCCTCGGTCGCCTGGCGCAGCGTCGCGGTGTCGATCCGCGACATGGCGATGGAGCCTTCTTCGCCGAAAAGCTGGCCCGCGACCGCCGCACGTTCGGCAACCGGCACGAACTCCTCGATGGCAGCGTTGATGGCGCCGACCCGCTGGTCCAGCGGCAATGCGATCAGCTCGTTGGCCGAGAGCCCCAGCCGGTCCAGCGCATCGGCCGCGGGACCGCTCCCGGCGGCCGCCTGGCTGAGCCGGCGCGTCAGATCCTTGGTCGCCTGCTCGATGCCGGACATCGACACGCCGGCCAGTTCGCCCGCACGCTCGAGCGTCTGGATCGAGGCGACGGTGGTGCCGAGCGATTGGGCGAGCTTGGCCTGCGCGTCCACCGTCTGAAGGCCGGAGCGCACCATCGCGACGCCCGCCGCCGTGGCAGCGGCGACGGCCGCTGCAGCTGCAACGCGCACACGGCGCGCGAGGCCCGCGAGCCGAGCGTTGGCCGCCTCCATCTCGCGGCTGAGCAGGCCGAAGCCGCGGGCGCCAGCCTCGCCGACACCTTCCAGCTCGGCGCGCACCTGTCGCCCGCCGACCGCGGCGAGGCGGACGGACACACGCTTTTCAGCCATCGGGACGTTCCATCTGTTCGTTGAGTTTGGCGACCATCACCGCTTCGATGACGGGCAGCAGTTCGGCCGCGGCACTGGGCGGGACGCCGAGCGCGTCTCCGAGCGACAGCGCCGCGGTCAAATCCCAGCCGACGACGGCTCCGGGCAGCACGCGGAGTTGGCCGCCGAGACGGCCGACCAGGTCCCAGACCTGCCAGCCCTCATGGGTCAGCGGACGGTTCAGCCGCGCCGGGCAGTCCGGGCAGATTTGCGTGCAGGCTTCGCAGTATCGCTCGCCCCCGCCGAAGGACCATTCGGCGAGAGCGCGGAGACGTTTTTTTCCTGTTCCAGCAGCAGGCCCTTGGAGACATAGGTCAGTTGGAACGCCTCGAAGATCGGCCAGACGTCGAGCAGCGCGTCGATGGCCTCTGGGCTGGGAGCGATCGGCTGGTCGTCGGCATCGCCAATGCCCTCCCAGGAGAGCACAGCGCGGCAGGCCAGCGCCTTGGCGAAGGCGACAGCGCGCTCCTCGTCGGAAGCCTCATCGGGCACCGTCTCGACGGCCGGGTCGCTGCGGGTCGCCACCATCAGAGCGGTGGTAAGCGGGCGCAACTGCACGCGCACGCCCGGCGCCAGATCGTGCCAGCGGGGTGCGTTCGACAGGTCCAGCGTGAGCATCAATAGGTCTCCACATCATTCACGAGAGTCGCGGTGCAAATTCGGCCGACCACGCTGACGCGGGCGGCCTGCCAGTCGAAGGTGGCCTGCACGCCCTGCGGCCCGGAAATCTCGATGCGCGGGCGCGGCAGGTAGACGGCGTGCACGGTGAAGGTGAAGCTCTCGCCGGACGGCAGGACGTAGGCGAACTCCATCTCGCAGGCCTCGCCGTTGATGGCCTGCGTCACCAGCGTGCTGTCGGCGAAACGCACCTCGATGGAGCCGGTCAGCGCGGCGATGGACGGGTCCGCGCCGTCGATACGCCCGTCCGAGCGGATGGTCTCGATGCGGTCGAGGTTGTTGGCGTAGGTGATCTCGGCCGAGACCACGTTGCCGAGCGCAGAACCATTTCGGGTGATCGCCCCGTTGAAATGGCCGAAACGCTTCAGTTCCAGCGCCGCAAGCGTCCCGGCGCTGGTCGTCGTGCCCACCGTCTCACCCTGTGCCACCAGCCGCGCGGTCGCAGTGAGCAGCCCCGAGCGCTGCATCTGCCAGGTGATCTGGTCGAGCACGCAGCCGGAATACATCGCGTAGCGCGGCACCTCCGGCATGCCGGTCTCGATCGACATGCTGGGCAGCGTCCAGGACCCCGACTGGAACTCGTGGGTGTACGGGGCCTCCGCGCCCGCGGTCGTCGGCGTGCCGAAGGCCGCCTTCAGCCAGAAGCCGAAGGCCTCGGCGTCGAGCGGCACGACGACATCGCCGTCAGCCGTCACCGCGTCCTTGATCGGCGCCAGCGGATCGCGGCCATAGCCGAGAAGTTCAGAGTTGAGGAGCGGCTGCTCCGCCCCCAGCGAGGAGCTGGCGAAGGGCATGCGGATGAAGCCGCTCGCGGGCGGCGTTCCATAGGTCGTCTCGAACGCAAGCGCCATCAGCGCCCGCGCCCCCTGGGCTCGTGCCATCGTGTTCTCCTCGGGTTGTCGGGGTCAGGCCAGCGGGTCGGCCGTGGAATAGTGCAGCACGACCGCGATCACGGCGGCCTTCAGGCTGGCCGCGCTCTCGACCGGCAGATCGACCGGGCGCGGCGCTTCCGCCTCGACCCAGTCGCAGAGTCCGCCCAGCGTTCGGTCGGCGGCGAGTGCAGTGCCGATGCTTCCGATCAGCGTGTCGAAGGCCGCGTCACGGGCGGCGCCCTGCACGACCGCCTCGATCTCGGCTAGGTGCTGATAGTGGTAGCGCAGGGGCGACAGCGTAACCTCCGGTTCTCCGGGCTCGCCATCGCGGAGGATCAGCAGACCCTCAGACGGCACGCGCTCGGGCAGCACCTCGCCACGGAGCGCGGTCGTGGGCAGCGCCGAGAGCCGCGCATGCAGCGCGGCGAGGATGGTTTCGCGGGGTGTGGGCATGGATGTTTGCTATCGTGCAGGTGCGGAGAAGGTCGCGAGAGAGCCCAGAGTTCCGGGTGCTGCGACCCGTATGAATGTCCGATCCTAGACGAAATCGCACGTAGCGTTCGACAGTACCTATCATACTAGGTACCAAGCCGGTATCTCTATGCATTTGTGCCTGCCGGAGGACGCATCGTGATTTCTGGAGTTACAATTCCTGCTTGGTTGGTGAACCTTTTGAGTTCGGCGGCAGTCAGTCTAGTCGTTAGCGTGATCGTATTCTCCATTGGAGTTCGCGTGGGCAAGGAGAGAGCCGACAGATCAATCGTTCGTAAGAAGTATGAGGATATATACACTCATTTCAAAGACCTTTTCAGCTCAATCGAACGTCGACAACTTCGATACTGGTCGCACTATAAGTTAATAGGCGATACCTATGCACCTTGCGTCAGAGAGGGTGAACACGATGGGTCAAACAATTTGCTTCCACCGGCACTGGTGAGACGCTTCCTGGAAACTGAGACAGAAGCACTAGTTGCATCGAGCAAAATTCGGAAGGAGGTGGAGGACATACACGCACCAGAAGTGGAGGTCCAATTCGACCGCCATCGAGATTCAACCAGACAGAAAGGCTCCTCGTACAGAGTCCGCACTTTGTCCATTTCCGATTTTGTCACCATGTCACGCGCCAAAGTTGAAGCGGTCTTGGCGTCCCTGGAAGACGACACATATCTAGCGATAGACACTGCGACAGAACGCGGAAAAACGCACAGTCTCTACATTCGTGATGACATGATGTATGAAGGCACGATGCAAGAATTCATTCTGAAACTGCACGAGGATCGCCAAGCAGAACGGAAAGCAGAAACGGAACTGCTAGAAAATGCGGCGAAGCGCCTGAATCATGATCTCAGGACCCTCTCAGATCGAATTCGCGACCCACATCCACTACGGACAACGGTATTTGGCTCAATGCGCGACTTCTTCAAGTAATGTTTGCAGCCGATCACTACGCTCCCACTTAGCCTGGAATAACTGCTTTCACACTTCAGATGATTTAGAAGCAGCCGGGGCAATGTCCGATTTTGTGCTGTTGCGGTGACTTAAGGCTTTTGGGCCAGCGGCAGTAATGTCCGCAGAGCTGAGTTCAAAACCTCCCCTCCACCCAGTTCGCCACGATCAACCCCGGCACACTGTCGAGCGCCCGCTCGGCGTCACGGTCCAGATCGAGCCGCTTCGGCAGCTTGACCTGGGGGACCAGCAGGAAGATCGGCGCGGACACCTGATTGCGGCCGGTCTTCGAGCGCGACGCCACCGCCTGGCCGCGGGTGTTGATCCGGGCACGGTCGGCGATGAGCAGGCTCGGGCCCCTGCGGCGGTAGACGAAGCGCAGGCGCAGGCCGCGGCGCCGTTCCCACTCGCCGGGGGTGATCTTGCCGCCTCGAAGGCCTCGCCCCGCGGCCTCGGTCGGGATCGCGAGCCAGAACCCGTCTTTCGAGCGGATAAGCGGCCCGGTGTCGTGGGCGCCGACGATGACCGGCGCCTTGGACCACACGAGCGCCGCGGCGTTCAGGCTCTCGCCAGCCTTCGGGTAGGTGTGGCTGCGGATCGAGTTGGCAAGCCGCCGGCCGAGCCCCGCGCCGGTGATCTGGCTGCGCCAAGCGGTCTTCAGCCCGGTGCCGGCCTCGCGCATGGCGGCGGTAACGGCCTTCTCACCGGCCTTCACCTCGGCGGCCATAGCGGCGACGAGGTCCGGGGTGATATCGAGCTTCAGCTTCACGCCGGCCTCAGGTCCACGGTCCAGACGAGCCGCTCGCGGTCGCGGACGGGCTCGCCCTGGATGAGGAAGGCCTCGCCGTCGATCTCGATGCGGTCGCCGGGGCGCGGGTTCGGCACCTCGGCGAGGCGCAGATCCAGCCGAGTGGTTTCCGACCAGATGCGCATCTCGCCAAAGCCGGTGATGTCGTCGGGCCTGCGCGGGATCGCG
Source organism: Paracoccus sediminicola (assembly GCF_027912835.1). Lineage (NCBI taxonomy): Bacteria > Pseudomonadati > Pseudomonadota > Alphaproteobacteria > Rhodobacterales > Paracoccaceae > Paracoccus > Paracoccus sediminicola. The sequence continues at coordinate 1,273,929 of NZ_CP115768.1, read as the reverse complement.
CGGACCAGCGACGGCGCGCCGCCCTCGGCGGTATAGACGACGTCGCGCGCGAGATGCGCGTCGGCGAAGAGCGCGTCGACGGCGGCGGCGAAGGCGGTCATCAGAAGCTGCCGTTCAGGCGCACCCGGCCGATGGTGTCGCCGGCGCCGCCGGCCACCGCCTCGACGGCGACGCCGATGAGGGTGTTGTCGGTCGCGACAGTGGTGCAGCGCTTGTTGGTGTCGTCCCAGTACACCTTGGCGCCGACGGTCCAAGCCTGCGAGCCGATCTTGGTGAGGTCGAAGACGCCGGTGAGCGCCGCCTCGACGGTGGCGCCGCTCGCGGCATCGCCGGCTGCCACGCCGAAGATGGCGCCGACGAGCAGGCCGTCGCCGGAGGTCACGGCATAGGGTGCCGTCAGGGTGAGGGTGGCGCTGGGCTGGACGTAGTTCTTCATCGCGCATTCCTTTCGCGGAACGACGACGGGCGGCCCATCGGGACCGCCCGTGCGTCAGGGATCAGGCTTCAGGGGATGGCCCGGCTCACGCGCCGGGGTTCTTGTAGAGGCCGCGCCAGTCGATGGCCTTGGCGCCGAAATCGAGACGGCACTTGATCTCGACGCCGTCGACGTCGAAGCCGTTGCGGGTCTCGATGTAGGCGCCCTGCTGGCCCTCGAGATAGGCGTACTCGATGGTGTCGATCTGGTTCGGGCTCGCCGCCAGGTACCAGGCCGTCTCGCTTGCCGCGTCGAGCCGCGGCTCGGCGATAGGCGAGAGCGTCCGGATCGACTGCGGCACCACGTTGCCGCTCTGAGCGGGCACGAGGTTCTGGGCGATCAGCTGCTCGGCCTTCAGTTCCAGCGCCGCCGGCACGATCAGGAAAGCGGGCCGGATGTTCAGCACCGTCTTCTTGTCAAGGCCGGTCTGCTTTCGCATCGCCGCGCGCGCGAGGCCCACGCTGTCCACTCCGAGCGCCGCGCCGCTGCCGGCGAGGTTCTTGTGGGTCGAGTGGAAGAGCGCCGTGCCGTCCGCCATCGCCGGGTTCGACGTCACGATGTCCCAGACCACGTCCGACTCAAGCTGGGCGATGGAGTTGCCGTACATCGCCGGGATGCGCGTGAAGGCGTCGAGATCGTCGTTGATCAGCACCTGCCGGGTGATTGCGACAACGCGGCCGTAGGTCTCGATCCGGTAGCTCTCCTTGCTCTCGCCGAGGGTGCCGCGCTTGAACTCGCCGCTCTCGCCGACCTTCAGCAGCTGCGGCGCCTCGCCGAGCTGGACCCGGTGCATGGCCTTGAAGTCGGTGGCGAGCACCTGCCGGCAGAAGAGCGGGAAGGTTCGCGGATAGGCCTCGTAGGCCTGGCGCAGGGTCTTGTTGGTGACCGCGGCGAGGATCTCGGGGAAGTCCGAGGTCGAATGCAGCGCCCGCGTCGCCACCTCGTCGCGCGAGAGGCCGCGGGTGGTGGCGCCCGCCGTCTCGAGGCTTTCGCGGGCGAGCTCCATCAGCGTCATGCCGCGGTATTCGCGGGCGGCGTCTTCCAGCGGGAAGAGCGTGGGGCTGTAGCGATGCAGGAGCGCGCTGGAGATCGCCTCGCGCCGCGTGACCGTGGCGTCCCGCCCGCCGAGCGGGATCGAGACATGGGGGAACGTCCGCGTCTCATCCGCCTTGGCCGCGACCTGGTCGAGGATCAGTCGGCGCGCCTCGTCGATGGAGACGCCGCGCTTGATCAGGTCGTCGGCGAAGCCGCGCTCGAGATGCAGCTTGTGGGCCAGCCCGTGGATCGTGGAGACGCGCTCGCGCTCCTGCGCGCGGGCCTCGCTGACCAGCGCGTCGGTGTCGACGCTGCGGGCGCGATCCTCCGGCGCCGGGTCGGGCGCGGGCTTCGCCTTGGGCTTGGTCTCGGCGGCGCGGGTCTGCGTCTCGGCAGCGCCGGTCTTGTCTTCGGTCATGCTCGTCTCCTCGGGCACTGCGGTTTCGCTCTTCTGCTCGGCCGTCGCGGCCGGGGTCTGGGTCGTGTCCGTCATCGGGGATGCTCCTTGCTCGGTGGGGGCGTCCCGGCGGTGGAGGACGCAGTCGTGATGTTCGCCCTTGGCGCGGAAGCCGGCGGCGGGGTCGGCGCCCACGGGCACCGCGGAGATCTCGAACGGGGTCCAGTCCACCGCGCGCCAGAGTTCCCGCTGGCCGTCGGGCTTCGAGATCTCGAAGCGGTGGACCTGGTAGCCGATGGAGACCGCGGATCTGCCCGGCCTCGATGTCGCGCCAGATGTCACCGACCGCGTCGCGCTCGGAGAGCCGGATGCGGGCGATGCCCTGTCCGTTCTCGATCCGGGCCGAGCCCGGCACGACCGAGCCGATCACCGCGTCGAGATCGTGCGCCTCGTGCACCTTGAGGAACGGCGCGCCCGCGTTCAGCCGCTCGAGCCGCACATGCTCGGGCGCCATGCTGAGCTCCTCGTCATGCGGCTCGCCAAAGAGCGCGGCGCGCCGCACGCGGGCGCCGGTCGACCAGATCACCTCGACACTGCGGGTCTCCGGGTCGATGCTGTTCGGCGCAAGCTCCGCCGACCGGCGGAACGCCGGCAGTTCGATCGTCTGCTCCATGTGTGGATCCTCGTCAGGCCGCGTCAGTTTCCGGATCGTCTGGATCGGTCGCGGGGTCGGCCGGCGCATTGGCCTGCGCGCTGCCGGTCTTGGTGACGCGGCGCGGGTCGCTGTCGAGCACGAGACCCAGCTCGTCGAGCCTGGCGTTCGTGGCCGCAATCTCGGCCAGTACCGCGTCGGGGTTGCGACCCTGCCGGGCGATGGCCTCGGCGAGCGTCATGGTGCCGGACCGGATGGCCAGCAGGTCGGCCATCGCGTCCTTCTGCGGATCGACCGCCTCGAACTTCGGCGGCGACCATTCCACCGGCACGTCCGGCGTCGGGATCCGCCCTGCCGCCCATGCGGCCTCGGTGAACCAGCGCCAGACCGGCGCGCAGAACATCGGGATGAAGAGCTGCCACTGCACCGCGTCGATCATGCGGCGGAACTCCACGAGCCCCGCGCGGATCGACGAGTAGTTCACCTGGCTGAGATCGCCGGTCAGCAACTCGTAGGGCACGCGGAAACCGGCCGAGATCGTGTGCAGGCTCGCCCGCTTGTACTCGCCGTAGCCGCCGGTGGCCGCAGGCTGGTTGAAGCGGATGTCCTTGCCGCCACGGGCATAGGCGATCAGCCCCGGCTCGAATTGCTCGACGCGGTTGCCGTCTGCATCGACCACCGCGGGCGCGATACCCTGCTGCGCTTCCTCGTCGCCGAAGACGATGGCGGTGACGCAGGCCTCGGTCTTCTTGCGGACGATCTCGGCCACCTCGTAGTCATCGAGATCGCGCAGGGCCCGGATCACCGGCGCGCCCCAGGGCACGCCGCGCGCCTGCGTGCGCTGCTTCTCGTAGACATGGGCGATCTCGCTGGCCGGCACCGCGCGGCTGGTGAGCCCGCCCGTCAGGCTGAGCGTCGCGTCGCCGGGATGCGCACCGAAGAGCCAGTAGGCCCGGCGCCGGCCGAGCGCGTCGAACTCGATGCCCTGCACCGCCTGGCCCGCGCCGAGCGCGCCGTTGCGCGTGGCGTCGAGGAAGTCGGCCTCGAGGAGCTGCAGCTGGACGGGCGGCATCACGCCGTCGCCGGGACGGCGCGGACGGCGGCGGACCAGCACCTCGCCGGCCTCCACCATCTCCCGGCAGGCAAGCGTCTGCAGCCCATAGAAGACGAGCTGGCCATCGGCATCGCAGCCGCGCGCCCAGATCTCGAAGAGCCGGTCCACCTCGCGGTCGAGCGCGGCGTCGCCGCTCGCCGCGCGCGGCATGATCCCGGCGCCGACGATGTTGTTGACAAGCACCGACACCGCCTTTGCGGCATGCGGGTTGTTGCGCACCAGGTCCCGCATCCGGTCCCGCAGCAGCGCCCCGGCCCGGCCGATCTCGGCATCGGCCGAGGATCCCGGCGCGTGCCAGCCATCCGTGCGCCGTCCCCGCGCCGCCCCCTCGTAGGAGCGGGCAAGCCCCTCGAAGGCCTGCCGCGCCAGCACGCGCCGCGTGGCCGTGCGCGGGGCGACCGAGGCGATGGCCCTGTCGAGCCAGGAGACCATCAGCGATCCCCGCGCGAGAAGCCGGCGAAGCCCGCGATGGGCCGTGCGGTCGCCCCGGCGATCTGGCGCTCGATAGTGCGGATGCGCCCGAGCAGATCCTCGGCCGAGCCGTAGTCCACGGTCTTGCCGTCGTAGCTCACCCGCGTCGTCCCGCTCGCATAGGCGCGCCGGAGCGCCGCCAGTTCCGCTTCCGTCCAGTCCGCCATCTTCAGAACCATCCTTCCCGCCGCCCGAGCCAGTCGGAGCGACGCTTGCCTTGCGTGCCTGCGTCGGGTCGCCCGATCATTGCGGCCGGGCTGTCCATGCCGCTCGGCACGCCGAGTTGCGCTTCGAGATCGGCCCATGTCGCTTCGGGCCAGCGATCCGCGCCCGCGATCCAGGCGGCGGCGCGGGCATAGACCCGGCAGTCCAGCGCCTCGTTGCGCTCGCGGAGCTTCTGCCATTCGAGCTTCGCGAAGCCGCGGCGGTTGCGGAAGGTCACCAACTGCTCGGCCGTCAGCTGCTTGATCCACTCGGTGTCAGCCCAGCCGGGCAGATGCACCGTGCCGGGCGGGAACGCAGCACCTTCCTCCAGCTCTTCTGCAGTCGGCCGGGCCAACCGCAGGAAGCGATAGGTCTCGGCCTTGAAGGTCGAAGTGGCCACGGTCCAGAGCCGCGCGCCGCGACGCAGGCGTTTCCCGCCCGCGGTGGCGTCGACGAAGGTCGGCCCGGAGACCGGGCTCGCCCGGTTGAACCCTTCGAGCCCCTTGACCGGCGCCACCTGCGCGAAGCCGACCGAGCGGGCCCAGCCATAGACCGCCGCGGTATCATAGCCGGTGTCGATGGCGAACCGCGCCAGACCCAGCTCCGCGCCACCGGCATGCCGCCAGTTGCGCCCCAAGAGATCGGTCAGCGCCTCCCAGCAATCGGGATGCGCCGGGCCGCCCTCGATCACCACGTGATCGACCAGCCAGCTCTCCAGCCCGCGGCCCCAGGCCCAGACATCGACCTCGATCCGGTCCTTCTGCACGTCTGCGCCCGCGGTCAGGAACAGACCACCCGCGGGAACGGTCCCCGCCGGCCAGTCCTCGCGCCGCTCGGCGATCCGCTGCCAGTCCGGCGCGTCGCCGGTCTCGATCCAGGTCTCGCCGAGCACCGTGTTGCGGAACACGCGTTCTGCCTCGTCCGATCCCGTCGCCGTCTCCTTGTCCCGCGCGATGTCGGCCCAGCTCTTCCACCCCGGCGGCGAATAGAGCGCCGAGAGATGAAACCCCACCGTGCGCGCATCGCGGGCCTCTGCGGTCGCCCGCCACTCGCCCCCGGCCAGCATCGCGGGCTTGTGGTGCTCCTCGATCCGCTTCTCGCAGGCATCGCAATGGTACGCCGCCGTCTCCGGTTTGCCCTTCTCCCAGCGCAGCCGCTCGAACCGCAGCCACGGCATCGCGCCGCAATATGGGCACGGCACGAAGAAGCGGCGCTGGTCGCTCGCCTCGTATTCGCGCTCGATCCGGCTGACGCCGCGGATGGTCGGCGTCGAGACCAGGAGGACCTTGCGCCGGTGCGCGAAGGTCAGCGAGCGCGCTTCGGCGAGCCCGACCGGGTCGCCTTCCTAGTCGGCCGATGCCGGATAGGCGTCGACCTCGTCGAGGAAGACGTAGCGCGCCGGCATCGAGCGCAGGCCCACGGCCGAGTTGGCGCCGGTCATCACCAGCACGCCGCCCGGGAAATCCTTCGACAGCTGCGTGTTGCCGCTGTCGCGCGCCCGCGCCGGGCGGACGCGTTCCTTCAGCGCCGGGCTTTCCTCGATCAGCGGATCGATCCGCTGGCGCGAGTTGCGCTTGGCGAGTTCCACCGTCGGCTGGACGGCGAGCATCGGCCCCGGCGCGTGGTGGATCACGAAGCCGATCCAGTTGTTGCCCGCCTCGGTCGCGCCAACCTGCGCGGCCTTCATGAACACGACCCGTTGCGTCGGATCGCCCGGGCTGAGTGCGTCCATGATCGCGCGCATGTAGGGCGTGCGCTCGGTGCGGTAGCGGCCGGGCTCGGCGCTCGCACGCGAGCTCAGCCAGCGATGCCTGTCCGACCATTCCGAGACGGTCAGCCAGGGATCGGGCGTGAGGCCGCGGCCCCAGGCCCGGAGCAGCGCATCGGCCCCGTCGAACTGCGTGAGCTCGTCAGAGGGCAATCCGGGGCTGGGCGAGTTCCTCGAGATGGGCGCGGACATGGGCCTCCAGAACCTTCTGCATGGCCGCCGTCTCCGTTCCCAACTCCGCCGCCATCAGCGCAGCCACCCGCGCCGGCCAGTTGACCCACGCGTCGCGTTCCTCGCGCGCGAGCCGGAAGACCAGCGCCGTGGCGCGGTCGCGATCGACCAGTTCGCCCTTCAGCTTCGCGAGCCGGATGCGCCGCTCCTGCGCCTTCAGCACCTCGTGCGCCGTCTTCGCTTGCAGGAAGGTCGTCCCTCCACCCGTCGCGGGTGCGGCGAGCCCCTGTTCCTTCAGCGTGTCGCCGACAGCCGAAACCGCGGCCTCGGGTACCGGCTTCAGCTTAGGCGCTGCAGTCTTCCCGGTCTTCGACGGGTCCGTCGCTTCCGCCCGCATCCGGTCCGAGGCCGTGGCATCAATGCTGCCATCCTCGTGCAGGACGAGCCGGCCGGCGGCCTTTGCCTTCTGGATCGCACCGCGCGACAGCCCGACATGGGCGGCGTACTGGCGCTCGCTCATGCCCTGCATTGCCAGCCCCGATTATCATTCAAAGTCAAGTGCTTATCGAGTTGATAAGCCGGGCGCGTGGAGCGAACTTCCGATCACAAGGACGATGCAACTCACCCGGAGCCACGACGATGACCAGCCGCCTGAACCCGATCACCACCCCGCGCCACGAACTCCGCGCCGAGAAAGCGCGCCGGAACAAGGAAGCAGCCATGAATGCCTTCATCGGCAAGAAGGCCGAGATCGACGAGATGCTCGCCCGACTGCAGGCGCTCAGCGACGACCACTTCAACGCCCACCCCGACGAGGTGAACTGGGGCCATGTCGGCACCCTCGAACACTACGCCAGCCTCCTGAAAAGCATCACCGACAGCGCCTTCGGCGAGGGCGAACACGCCCGCTGATCTCCGGCCCAGCCGGAACTCCCGGCGCGCGCCCTGCGCGGCTCGGGGTCGTAGAAGGCGCCGCATGAGGCGGGCCTAATGAGTGGTTTCCAACAGGTCGACCGGAGACACTTTTTCTGATAAGAAGGGTGGTGCGTGATGCGTCGCGCCGGTCTGAGGCGCTCGGAAGGCAATTTATGATGTTGGGAGATCTGCTTTGGATAAAATGGAGCTACAGCCGGCGACTTTTCAAGAATTAAAGGAATTCGTTGAGAACGATCGAACCACACAAAGGCATTTCCGCATATCCCTTGATACGTATGACCAGATAAAATCATACATGCTAAATAGGTATGATGATATATTCCCAGTGAGCGATGCTGTACTCGATAACGTTCACAAGCACCTAGGCCTCAAATTCGAGGAGATGTATTTCAGGGATTTGGTTTGCCCAAACAAGCACACTTATACATTTTTCCAGTTCGTACTGGATGCCCTAAGAGAGCATGAGAGCATCGTTAGAGATTTAATCACACGAGAGAGAGAGGACGATGAGGTGGTGGTCGGAGTGAACAACATCCATCCTCATTTTTGCCATACATGCGGAGAAACTCTTTTAGGAACTCCTGACCCAGTATCGGGGGCCAATCGGGCATCGGAATGCGCATATATCGGTGTTCCATACCTCTGTATTCGGTTCTAAACCTACCAAGGTTTGCTTCCTACTGCTAGTTCGGAGGGGCCATCCACGTCGGTGGCGACATCGTTCGTTTTTGACTTGGGCTTCCGCTGCAAGTATTGACCTACCTGCATTCGCTCTGTTGATAATTTACGCATCCGGACCGTCTCGAACAGCCTGCGCAGCAGATAGCCCCGCGCCAGCGACACGCCGACGAAGGCGAGGCCGATGGTCAGATGCTCCGCGAGACCCGTCTCGATCCCGAACCACGGGAACACGACGATCTGCGTGGCGATGGCCAAACCGTATCCGACGACAACGTTTGCCGCGGCCTCGACCATCGACATGGTCCGGCTCTGTTTCATCGCAGGCTCTCCAGAAACGCCGTCACGAACTCCGCCGCGAGCGGCGGCACGATCGCATTGCCATAGCCCCGCAAGAGCCCCATGCGGCCGGATATCCCATCAGCCAGCGGGAATGTTCCGGACTCAACGGGCGGCCAGCGGCCATCGCGGCAGAGGAGCCAGTCCGGATCTCGCCAGACGCCGTCCGTCGCATCGGTTCCGGCGAGGTCGGCGCCTTCGACCAGTCGACCAGCTTCACCGTCCTGCGGCTTGCATCGGTGTTGCCGGCCGCGTTGTATCGCTCCGTGGCGGGCGAGCCTACCATCGCCGTCGGCCAGCCCGCGAGCCAGACCTGCCGACCCAGCAACGCGTTTGTCGGCACCGCCCGGCATTCCGACCCGTCCTTGTGGTCCCTCGCCGATGCCGTCGCCCAGCCCGCGAGTGACTGTGTCCATGGCAACGGCGCCGAAGAACAACCGCTGGCGGATGTGCGGCGCGCCGATGCCCGCAGCCGGCAGATCGGCCGCCGCGACGGCGTAGGATGCCGTTTCCAGGTCAGCCGCCAGAGCGTCGAACCACGCCCAGCCAGCCGGGCCCTCAACTGCCGGGCGAGACTTTCTGCCAACCGGTCCGAGCACTGCCGCGCTCGCGACCTGCTCGCCGAAGACGAGCTCCGGGCGGCAAGCTGCGACGAGCCGAAGGAAAGCCGGGGCGAGGTGGCGTTCATCGTCCTGTCCCTTGCGCTGACCGGCCTGACTGAAGGGCTGGCAGGGCGGCGAGCCGGTCCAGACGGACAGATCCCCGGCCACGCCGGCGAGGCGCAGCGCGTGGGGCCAGCCGCCGATTCCGGCGAAGAAATGGCATTGCGCGAAGCCGCGCACGTCGGCGGGCTCCACCTCAAGGATGGACCGCTCGTCCACCTCGCCCGCGGGCAGGTGTCCGGCCGCGATCAGCTCCCGCAGCCAGGCACATGCGGCGGGATCGACAGCGTTGTAGTAGACGGCCATCAGGCAGCCGCATCGGCCTTTTCGCCCAGCCGCTCGGCCTTCACCTCGGCGAAGGTCCGGCCGTCGCCGTCAAGGGTCGCGTTCTTGCCGGTTTCGGCCTGCCAGCGCTCCACGGCGACATCGACATAGGCCGGGCTGATCTCCATCGCGAAGACGCGCCGACCGTTGGCCTCGCCCGCCATGATCTGCGAGCCGGAACCGGAGAAGGGCTCGTAGCATAGCCCGCTGCGGGCGACGTGCTGCCGCATCGGGATCCCGAAGGCGTCCAGCGGTTTCGGCGTCGGGTGGTCGGGGCGATCGTCCTTCGCGAAGGACGGCATCTCCCAGGTCGATGGCAGCGTCTGCTCGGCCACCTTCGGCGGGCGGTTCGGGCGGCGCCAGCCCATGATGCAGGGTTCGTGCTTCCAGAGGTAATGCGACCGGGTCAGCACCCCGCGGTCCTTCACCCAGATGATCTGCTGGTGCACGAAGGCGCCCGCCTTTTCCCAGCAGGCGTCGAGCATCGCCTGGCGGCGCGAGGCGTGCCAGCAATACCAGGCCGCATCGTCGGTGATGGCTTCCGCCACGGCGGCGGCAATGAAGCCGTCATAGAGTTCCGCCCCCTGCGAACTGTCGTCCCAGGTCGTGCCGTAGGACGCTGACCAATCCTTGTTTCGGGTCGGGTGGTTCGAGCCGTCATAGTCCACCAGATACGGCGGGTCGGTCGCGAACAGGATTGCGCGCTCGCCGTTCATCAGGCGGCGCACGTCGGTCGCGCTGGTGCTGTCGCCGCAGAGCAGACGGTGATCGCCAAGGATCCACAGATCGCCGGTGCGCGAGGCCGGATTACGCGGCGGCTCGGGGATGGTCACCGGCGGCACGGAGCCTCCGGCGCCACCTTCTTCTTCACCGCCCCCGTCCGAATCGAAGGCCAGCAGCGTGTCCAGCTCGCCGTCGGAGAAGCCGACCAGCGACAGGTCGTAGTCGTCCGCGAGCAAGTCCTGCAGCTCGGCCGAGAGCAGGGCCTCGTCCCAGCTGCCGAGTTCCGTCAGCTTGTTGTCCGCGATCCGATAGGCCTGCCGCTGCGCCTCTGTCAGGTGCCCGAGCACGATCACCGGCGCTTCGGTCAGCCCGAGCTGCGTGGCAGCGAGCACGCGACCGTGGCCCGCGATCAGTTCGCCGTCCTCGCCGACAAGGCAGGGCACGGTCCAGCCGAACGCGGCCATGCTGGCGGCGATCTTCGCGACCTGGTCGGCGCCATGCACCTTCGCGTTCTTTGCGTAGGGCTGGAGCTTGGCCAGCGGCCAGGTCTCGATCCGCTCGGGGGCGAAGCTCAGCGTCATGGGCGGGTGGTTTCCGTCGATTAGTGGATACCGGCCGGAGTCCGGAGTCCGGATGCCACGCCGGACTCCACGAGGGGTCCAGCGGCGTCCGAGGCATCCGGTCCGAAGACCTGCGTTCATTGGGGTTCGCGCGGGGGTCGGGTGGATCCGGGATCCGGGTGGCTTCCCAAAAATCCGGCCCTGTCGCTGGCGAAATATCGCGCCAAGCCCGCCAGCATACATAGTCGCCAGGAAGGAACCATTGACTTCAATGGGTTGGCGGCTCGGACGCCGGCTGGATACCGCGCTGGATCCGGGAGACCACATGCGCGAGCCGTCCCGCGCGCGCCTCTCCCGAGTATATCCGGTTTCTAACCCGGGAGAGCCGTTTTTGCCTTAGCGAAAACTGTCCGGCGGACACTTTCCTATTGTGCCCATGGGCTTACGCGCCAGCGGCCAGCGCGATCACCTTGCGCTTCGACAGGCTGCGATTGAACGACCGCCTGTTGAGCGTCAGCGCGATCACCGAAAGCCCGTATTGCCAGTGCTGATGCGCCGCGGACCGCCGAAGACCGACCGCCCAGCAGATCTCCTTCCAGCGCTCGCCATGCGCCTTCATCCAGACGATCTTGCCGTCGAGCGGCTCGAGGCACGCCGTCCAGGTCAGGGTCTCCTCCATCCGGCTGATATCCTGCGGCGAGGGCAGCACGCGCATCGGTTTCGGTTCCTGGCCGACCTTGTCGCCGAAGCTGTGGACGATCTCGGGCCATGTGCTGAAGTATCCCTGCCGCCGCGGCTCGGGCATGCGTTTCAGCACGAGGGCCGCCACGGCGAGCCGCTCCTCGACCATTGCCGGGGTCCAGTCCGTCATCGCTGCACCTCCTGTTCCGAGGGGCGCGCGCCGTAGAGACGCTCGCCGAGTTGCCGTACCAGTTCCCGCTCAGGCCAAGTAAGTCTCTGGTCGTCAAGCGAAACCGCGAAGATGCCTTGCTCCTTCCACCCTTCGCGCCGTATCTGCTCGGGGCCGCGGCGATGGCCTCCATAGCCCTTGGGATGCCACCTCATTGGATGCCTCCCTTGGTTTCCAGCGCCCAGAACAGGATCGCGATGGCATCGGCCTCGTTGTCGTCGGCCGGGCTGAACCCGCGTGCCCGGGCGGCCGCGATCATGGCGTCCTTGTTGGCGTTGCCCTTGCCGGTGGCGAAGCGCTAGATCGTGCCCACCGGGACGCCCTCGTAGGGCACGCCGCGCAGCTCGGCCCAGGAGGTGAGTGTGGCCATCAGCCCGCCGTAGACATGGGCCGCGTCCGTGCCGGCGTGGCGGCGGACCTCCTCGAACCAGATTGCAGCAATAGGCCCGGAGAGCCGATCCAACTCAGCCAGCCAGTTGGTGAAGCGCAGGTAGCGCATGCCGCCGCCATCGAAGCGACCAGGACGGAAAGACACGGTGCCGGAGGTGATCAGGCCGTCGGCTCCGTGCAGGGCCCACCCCGTGGTGTTGCCGAGATCGAGCGCGAGCAAGGTGCGATCGGCACGATGCGCGACAGGCAGATCGGGGATTGCCTCACGAGCGGAGGTGGCGAGAGTCAGGTCAGCCATGGGTGGTCTCCTCTTCTGGTTGGCTGCTCGGGTGGAAGACGACGGCGGCCTGGTGCTTTGCGGTACGGGGCCGCCGTCGTCGGATCGGGATGTGAAGAGAGCGTCGAGCCCCGCGCGCGCGGATACCCCTCGACGTATGGGAGGAGAGGCCAACCC